>JAUYFW010000240.1 GCA_030690835.1 Sulfurimicrobium sp.
GCATTCAGGCGGAATTCCGCGCGGTGCTGCTGGCGGATTCGCCAAACCTGACGCTGCCATTCTAACGGGCATGGCGAATCGCCGCCCAGAATCATGAACCAAAAGTAGGCGCCTCTAGGCGACAAGTGAAATGTGAAACCGCTTGGGCTACGCCCTTGCTGTGAATCGTGAAAGGTAAAAGCAGGCTCAGTGGATGCTTTTACATTTCACGCTTCACAAACAAAGCGTAGCGAGTGACTTCACGCTTCACAAAACTGTTTCACGTTAACGCGAGTTTCACGTTAAACGTCCGCTCGAAAATCTGGGCGCGGAGGTCATATGGTCGACGAATTACCCACTCAAGAACTGGGACTGACCCTCGCGTTAAGCGAGGACGGCCGAAAGCTGCTGGCGAGCGTCAGCCCCATCGCCGATAAACCCCCTTTCGATCTCGCCATGCTCAGACAGGAAATCGCCGCGCAAGGATTCGGGCAGTTGTTCCTGGTCGACGCGGCGCTGAACCAGTTGGTCAAACAGTATGCCTCGGACGGCGAGCGCTTTACGCTGGATATCGGCGAGGTGCGTGACGCCGTTGTCGCCGTGGCTCTTGCGCCGGACAAAATGGCGGCTTATCTCGACGTGACGCCGCCCTGCGGTGGAGCGGCGGTGACGGCGGAGCAGATTCGCCGTGCCCTGGCGGAAAAACAGGTGACCTGCGGCCTCCTTGACGAGGCGATCGAACAGGTCGTGGCGGCAGGGAAAGCTCAGCGCCATCCAGTCGCCCAGGGGCGCGACGTCGTCAACGGCGAAGATGGTAAACTGCAGCGCCTGATCGAAATGGCCAGGGAGCGTCATCCCCACCTCGATGAACGCGGTGTCGCGGATTATCGCGACCTGGGAGGCATCGTCACGGTGCACCAGGGCGAACGACTGATGCAGAAAATCGCCCCGACCCCGGGCGAGGCCGGAGAAAACCTATTGGGGCAGGTGATTCCCGCCAAGCCCGGCAAGGAAGCCATGTTTGCGCCACAGTTAAAAGGCGCGATGGTCGATCCACAAGACCCCGCCTTCCTGATTGCCGAAATCTCCGGCCAGCCCCTGCTGGTCAACAACGGCATGACGGTGGAGCCCACCATCACCCTCGCCACCGTCGATCTCACCACCGGAAATCTCGATTTCGAGGGCACGGTCAACATCAGCGGCGACGTGCATGCCGGCATGACGGTACGTGCCAGCGGCGACATCCATGTGGGCGGCACGGTCGAGGCTGCGGTGCTGGACGCGGGGGGTAATGTGGTGGTCAAGGGCGGCATCATCGGCCACGGCCAGATACATGAACATCCAGGTGAAAAGGAAAAATCGATGATCGCCCGGGTGCATGCCGGCGCCTCCTGCTCGGCTCACTTTATCGAGAATGCCAGTGTCGAGGCGGGTGACAGCATCCTGGTGGACAAACTGGTCATGCAAAGCGAACTGGCTGCGGTCAACCAGATTGTGGTCGGCAAACCGGGCGCGGGGCACGGGAGCATCATCGGCGGCCTGACCGAAGCCACGCTACTGGTGCAAGCCACGGTGATTGGATCGTCAGCGGGTGTCAATACCCGGGTGATGGTGGGTACGAACCCCTACCTGCATGAAAAACTCAGACTCGCCAGCAAAAAGCTGGAGGCCAAGAGTGGAGAACTGAACGAAGTCGTCAAGTTACTGACATTCATGGAAGATCATCCGGAGCGAATCAGGGAGGATATCCGCCACAAGGCCGAAAACACACGCGTTGCGCTGTTACAGAGCATAGAACTGGCACAACAATACAAGGACGAACTGACCCAGCAACTCGATTTGGCCGAAGAAGCCAAGGTGATCATCGAGAAAACCCTGTTCGGCAATGTTCAAATCGAAATCGGCGGAAAAATCCACTGGGTGGAATTACAGCGCAACCATGGCACGTTCTCGCTCAAGGAGGGCGAGATCGAGTTCGAGTAGTTTTACGCCACTTGCGATTCCCGCTGATTACTTGCTGCTGTCGATATCCAGACCTTCACGGTGCGTCTGGTCAATCACCTTGAGCAGCAGGCCGAAGGGCAAGCGAGAACCCAGCTTGCGCACAATGTGCATGAACGGCAATTCCGGCCCGTTGGGGTCGAACTTGTACTGGCCGCTCACCATGTCGTCGTACATCTGGCGCAGCTGGTTATCGAGTTCATTGATATAGGGCTTGAACGGGGCGAACTCGTCCGAGTCCTCTTCCATGATGGAACGGATTTCGTCCACTTCGTAAACGGCCTGATGCATCAGGTCCACATATTCGTCGGTCGTCTTTGGGCGTTTCATTGCTACCTCCAAAAAAAACGAGGGGCGGCTCGCGGCCACCCCCGGTTATTACGGCTATGTTGAAGCCTTACTTGCCGGCGATTTCTTCCAGCTTGGTGGCGCGGATAATCTGGCCATCCAGCGCGGCGTCCTTGGCGCTGCCGCCGTAAGCCACCGTGATCAACTGGCTGTAATAGGTCACCGGGATGTTGAATTTGGTGCCATAGCGCTTGTTCACTTCAGCCTGGTAGATCTCGGTATTGGCCTGGCACAGCGGGCAGGGCGTGACGATCATGTCGGCGCCGTGATCGTAGGCGGATTCGATGATGTCCTTGATCTGTTTCTGGCTCTTTTCCGGCTCGGAGAAAGCCAGCGCGCCGCCGCAGCAGGTCACTTTCTGGTCGTAGTTGGTAATCGCTTCACCCCCCATGGACTCGACCAGCTTGTCGAGGTACATCGGGTTCTCGAAGGATTCGCCGTCGATGCCGAACGGGCGATTGGTCTGGCAACCCACGTAACCGGCAAACTTGATGCCTTCGAGCGGTTTTTTCACGCCGCTCTTGAGGGTTTCATAACCGATATCGTCGATCAGCACTTCCACCATGTGACGGGCGGCAGGCGCTTCATTCTTGAAAACCAGGCCGGCTTCCTTGAGCGCTTCGTTGGTTTCCGCCAGCAGGGTGGCGCTGTGATCCAGGCGTTCCTTGGCTTCGCGCGTGGCCAGCCAGCAGGCGGCGCAGGTTGCGACGATTTCCTGGCCCGGGTTGTGCTGTTCGGACAGGGCGATGTTGCGCGCCGACAAGGCGATACGCGGCAACTCACCGCCGCCCGCGTAACCAATCGAAGCACCGCAGCAGTTCCAGTCGGGAATTTCGTTCAATTGCACATCCAGCAGGTTGACCATGGACTGGGTCGAGGTCAGGTAGTTGCTGGACGACGCACCGGACTGCGACGAGCAGCCGGGATAAAAAGAATATTGTTTCTTAGCCATGTATCTCGCTCCTTACGCCATTTTCCTGCGGCTATCTTCGAGTTCCCGCGCCTTCTTCAGCATGGCCTGGAATCCACTCTTGTCCTTGATGCTGTGCCCGCCGAGAATTTCCATCGGGTTCAAGCGCTTGGCCTTCATCATGCCCAGGCCGACGCTTTGCATCGCCATGGCGTTCTTGATGCCCTGGCTGAAACCATCCTTGAAGTACATGCCCAGACTTAGCTTCAACTCGTTGACGCGGCCGGTCTTGACCAGATTGTCCCAGAACAGTTGGCCGAACTGCGCCGTGGGCTGGTTTTTCGGCACCAAGCCCTCGCGCTTCGCCAGATAGGCCAGACCGTGCATGATGTGCGTGATCGGCAACTTGCGCGGGCAACGCACGACGCAGTTGTAGCAGGAGGTGCACATCCACATGGAGTCGGAGGACAGCACTTCCTCGCGCTTGCCGGCGCGGATCATCATGAAGATTTTCTGCGGCGTATGTTCCCAGTGCGGGCCGAGCGGGCAGGAGCCGGCGCAAACGCCGCACTGCATGCACATCTTGACCCAGTGGCCTTCTTCCACGCGCTCTTCGACTTCCTTGAGGAAGTTTCTACGGTACTTTTCAATACTCATTCCTGTCTCCTCCTAGAAGCCTTTGAACGGGCTGGGCGGCAATGCGGCGATTTGGTCCGAATACTCGTTGATCAGTCTCGGCAAACGTTCGATGTCGGTAATCGCCGCCTCAAAGACTTTCACGCGCTCGGTTTCCAGACCCATGCCCTGGAGCGTGTCGCCCACCTTGCTCATGCGGTAGCTGGCCAGTTCGGAACCCTTGACGAAGTGGCACTGGTAATCGTCGCCATGCTTGCAGCCCAGCAACATCACGCCGTCGTAGCCGCTGTTGAGCGCGTCGGTGATCCAGATGGTGTTGACCGAACCCAGGCAGCGCACCGGAATCACGCGCACCCAGGCGGAATAGACTTCCCGGTTCATGGCCGCCATGTCGAGCGCCGGGTAGGCGTCGTTTTCGCAGGCCAGAATCAGGATACGCGGCTTCTCGGAGAACTCGTCCGGTACGTCAACGGCCTTGAGCTGGGAACCCACGGTATCCACCGAGTAGTTCTCGAAGGAGATCACGCGCACCGGACAGGCACCCATGCAGGTGCCGCAACGGCGGCAGCGCGCTTCGTTGAACTGCGGGTAGCCCCGTTCATCTTCGTCGATAGCGCCGAACGGGCACTCCACCGTGCAGCGTTTGCACTGGGTACAGCCTTCCTTGCGGAAGCTGGGGTAGGACAGATCGCCGGAACGCGGATGCGCGGCACGCCCCACGGCGGCATTTTCCACCGCCTGGATCGCCTTCATCGCGGCGCCGGTAGCGTCTTCCATCGCCTGCATGATGTCCATCGGACGGCGCACCGGGCCGGCGGAATAAATGCCGGTACGGCGGGTTTCGTAAGGGAAACAGATGAAATGCGAGTCGGTGAAGCCATACTTCAACTGCGGCACGTCCGGGCCCTGACGGTAGGTCAGGTTGAGCACGGAAATCGGCTTGACCGCGCCTTCCGCCTGGGAGGCGTTGTAAGCGTCCAGCAGCGTGCTGTCACCTGCTGCTGCGGCGATTTCCGCCTTCAGCTTGGCATCCACGTCCACGCCGGAATTGGCCACCTGGCCGGTCGCCAGCACCACCAGATCGGCGTTCTCGATAGCGGTCTGTTCGTTGAGAATCAGATCCTGGAAATTTACCTTGCAGGTGTTGCCGGTGGCTTCCACGCTGGAAACCTTGCCCTTGGTGAAGGTCACACCCTTGTTCTGGCCGCTGCGGTAAAAATCCTCGCCGTTGCCGGGCATGCGCAGGTCGGTATAGATCACCACCGTATCGACGTCCGGATTCTGGTCCTTGAAGTACATCGCCTGCTTGACCGAAGTCAGGCAGCAGGAACCGGAGCAGTAAGGCAGGTGTGTGCCGGTTTCGTCGCGCTGACCGGCGCATTGCACGAACACCACGGACTTCACTTCACCGCCGTCGGAAGGACGCTTGATGGGGCCGCCGTTGGCAGCCTTGGCCAGTGCTTCCAGACCGCCCTGATCCACCACGTTGGCGGATTTTCCATAGCCCAGTTCAGGCAGCTTGTTGGCGTCGTAAAGGGTGAAGCCGGTGGCCTGGATGATGGAACCCACTTCCTCGGTCACCGTGGCGCCGCTTTCCTGGCTGACATCCGCCTTGAAGCGACCTGGAGAGCCTTCGATTTTGCTGGTGATGGCGTTGGTGTAGACCGTGATGTTGGCATCGCCGGTCACCGCTGCAATCATGGCCTCCACGCCGGTATCCTGCGGATCGGCAAACGGGCTTCTGGCGGGCGAACGTTTGTAGAGCTTGGCGCCCCAGCCACCCAGAGCACCGGTCTTTTCCACCACTACCACCTGGTATCCGGCCTTGGAAGCTTCCAGCGCCGCGGTCATGCCGGAAATACCGCCACCCACCACCAACACGCGGCGGTTGGTCGCTGCTTCCGGGTTGCCCTCCGGCAGCTTCATTTTCTTCACTTCGGCGCAACCCATGCGCACGTAGTCGGCAGCCATTTCCTGCGTGGTTTCGCGCGATGCTTCATCGTCCGGGCGCACCCAGATCACGCCTTCGCGCAGATTGGCGCGCGACACGGCAACATCACTGAAGCCGAAGGCTTCGGTCTTGGCGCGGCGCGAACAGGCCGCAATCATGACGTGGGTTACGGCATCGTTGTCGATGTCGTTGCGAATCATCGCCACCCCTTCCGCATTACACAGGAAGGGATGCTCCTTGACCACCTGGGCCTTGCCCTCTTTCTGAGCAATTTTGGCCAGATCGGCGGTGTTGAGCCGCTCACCCAGTCCGCAGCCCTGGCAAATGTAGGCTGCTACTTTCATATCCGCCATTGTTTAACCCTCCGCTCTGGCAACACGGTTAATTACTTGAATCGCACGCAAGGCGCTCGCCGTGGCGCTCTGCACCGAACGGTTCACATCCAGCGGGTTGGCCGCGCAGCCGGCGCCAAAGATGGCGCCATTGGCCTGATCCTGCTCGATGAAACCACTCGCATCGGAAACGATTTCCGCCGGGATGTTGGCCGCCGTCACGGACGGCTCCATACCCACCGCCAGAACGACCAGGTCATGGGCGTTGGCGTAACGGTGATAGCCCTCGGTATCCACACCGTGCAGTACCGGGTTGCCTTCCTTGTCCGCGACGATTTTGGCCACCTTGGACTTGATGAATTTCACATTGGCATCGGCCTGGACCTTCTGATAGAAATCCTCGAAGCGGTCGATGGCGCGAATGTCGATGTAATAGATGGTGGACTTGCCTTCGTCGCCGAAAGCTTCACGCATGTAATGCGTCTGCTTCAGCGACGCCATGCAGCAGATGCGCGAGCAGTGACGCAGATGGTTTTCGTCACGCGAACCGGCGCACTGGATGAAAGCGACATTCTTCGCTTCCTTGCCGTCGGATGGACGCAGTATCTTGCCGCCAGTCGGGCCGTTGGGGTCGGAAAGACGCTCGAACTCGACGCTGGTGATCACGTTATCGAAACGGTCGTAGCCGTAAGGCTGAATCTTGTTGGCGTCGTAGGGCTTCCAGCCGGTTGCCCACACCACCGCACCCGCCTTGATCTGCACGCTTTCTTCCTGCATGTCGAGGTCGACCGCGCCGTACTTGCACGCCGCCTTGGCCTTGTCCGCATCGGCGGTGCCGATAATGGAAGGGTCGATCACGTAGCGCTGGGGGTAGGACATCTTGCTCGGCAGGTAAGCCGCCTTGACCTTGCCCAGGTTATAGTTGAACGCATCGTCCACCATGGCCTCAACCGCATTGCCGCAGTCACCGCAGGCGGTGCAATTTTCGTTCACATAACGCGGCGAAATCTTGACGCTGGCGGTGTAATCGCCCGGCGAACCGGTAATACCTGTCACTTCCGCCAGGGTGAGAATGCGGATGCGCTTGTTCTGCTTGACGCGGCGCTGGTTGATTTCCAGACCGCAGGTCGGATGGCACAGCTTGGGAAAATAACGGTACAACTGGGACACACGTCCGCCCAAAGCTGCATTTTTTTCGATCAGCACCACTTCCTTGCCGCACTCGGCCGCTTCAAGCGCAGCCGTCATGCCGCTGATGCCACCGCCTACGACCAGAATGGTCTGGTTGGTTGCAACGACTTCCGTCATCAGATTTCCTCCACCACGGATTAATGCGGCCCGGCGAATACACCGCTCGGTCGGGCCACCTGCTCGCTTTACCGGCGAACCGGCAAAAGTCTATAAATCAGTACTTCGATTCAATACTGAAGAGAAACCGGATCAAACCCGACCCCCTTATCCTGATGCATTTTACCACTCAATCCGCAGCCATCTAATCAGACAACAATCGAATCTTCTTATTCGCGGATAGAAGCGATATATCCAATACCACCAGTCGGGTATTTGACTTGCTTAATCTGAAACTGGAGACTGAAAGAAGCTTCAACTGGCGATTGTCAGCCTTGAACTATTGTCCGACTCTTCCGGCGGCACATCGAAAATTTCGAATTGCATCGTCGTCAAATCACCCAGCACGTAGGTGGCAGGCGCACCCACCCCGCCCACGGTGCCCGGATTGACGTACCAAGTTTGACCACCCTTGATGGTCTGCACCGTATGGATGGAAGCATTGTGGTCATGGCCACAACACACCACGTCCCACTCGCCGGTGGTGGCGAGCGCTCGAGCATAATGAGGATAGTGGACGATGAAGATATTGCGCCCGCACAGGTTGATGCCCGCATCCTGGCCATAAAAACGAATCAGGCTACCCGATTCGGTCGCAAGCTTGGACATGGCAAAAAGATCGCCGGTATTGTTGCCATAAATCACATGCACCGGCAGGCCGAATTTCAGCAGCGACTTCAGGGTGGTCGGCGCCACCACATCGCCGCAGTGAATCACCGCTTCCGCCCCCTGCGCCTTGGCGGCTTCCACCGCTGCCGCCATCAAATGGCGGTTATCGTGGCTGTCTGAAATTACGCAAATTTTCATAAAGTAGCTTTCGGTAATCAGCCTTCAGCTTTCAGCGATCAGTTGTTGACTGACTGCTAATCACTGATAACTGAACAATAAAGCCGAGATTATACCGGCTTTATTCTCAACCTAATTGCGGTGCATTCCAACTGAATCAGAATAAATCCGGCCATAGCATCGATGTATGCACTACCGCCAATACCTGAATTTCTTTCACGGCGACAGTGTAAGCCACGATGAAGGGATAACGGCCGATGACAAGCTCTCTCGTTCCCTCGACTCTTCCCAACCTGCCTATTCCCGGGTTCAACTGTAGTTTTTCGGCTTCCTTGCGAATCAGGGACACGACCCGTCGGGCGACTTGCCGGTTTTCATGTGCGATGTGATCGTGAATTTCAGTAAGGTCAAGCAGGGCGCGCGGGGTATAGCGAAGTTTCATGCAACCGGTTCGCCGTAGTTGGCGAAAAACGCCTCCATTTCGTCATCCGGAACGAAATCGCCCCTTTGGGCTTGAACCAGTCCTTCCTGGATGTGATCAATGATTTTGCGCTGGCGCACCAAATATAGCGCCACCGCCTCATTCGCCAAATCGGTTTCGCTGCGATGAATTTCCTCGGCCAAATGGTCGAGTTGCTCTTTCAAGTCCGAACGGACTTCAAGGACTGCGTTCATTTATGGCTCCTTTATCCTGGCTTCTTAAACCCGGATTATCCATTAGGGCCAAAACACCGCAAGGAGCGGCGCCCTCGCCGCGATTCGCGCCGGGGGCGCCGCTCCTACATGCGCGTGCATTCCAATGGATAATCCGGGTAAATATACACCAGCACATGTACGGTGCAATAAGCGAAGCGCATTGCACCGTATTCAAGCAACATACGGCGCAATGCGCTTCGCTTATTGACGCCCGACGCCTTACGCGGGTCAATTAAAACATCGGTTTTTCGGCGGCATTCTGATAGCGGCTAACGCCGTCCAGGATTTCCTGCTTCGCCTCGTCAGCGCCGACCCAGCCCTGCACCTTGACCCACTTGCCGGCTTCCAGGTCCTTGTAGTGCTCGAAGAAATGCGTGATCTGAGCCGTGGTTTGTTCCGGCAAATCGCGTGGTGACTCGATATTACGGTAAATCGTGCTTAGCTTGTCGATCGGCACCGCCAGCAGCTTGGCATCGATACCGGCCTCATCCTCCATTTTCAACATGCCGACCGGGCGGCAACGCACCACCACGCCGGTAATCAGCGGCACCGGGGTGATTACCAGCACGTCCACCGGGTCGCCGTCCTCGGACAGGGTGTGGGGAATGTAGCCATAATTGCAGGGATAATGCATGGCGGTGGACATGAAACGATCCACGAACATTGCCCCGGTGGCCTTGTCCACTTCGTACTTGATGGGGTCGCCGTGCATGGGAATTTCGATGATGACATTGAAATCATTGGGCAGGTCTTTGCCTGAAGATACTCGATCCAGATTCACTTGTGGGCCTTTCCAGGAATGTTGAATAAAATCGCATTATACCGACATAAAGCCGGGTCGCAAAAAAGGGCGAGGAAACCCCGCCCTTTTTTCATTCAAATGCCTGTCGCTTAGATCAGCGGCACGATCATCAGCGCCACGATGTTGATGATCTTGATCAACGGGTTGACGGCGGGGCCGGCGGTATCCTTGTAGGGATCGCCGACGGTGTCGCCGGTCACTGCGGCCTTGTGGGTATCGGAGCCCTTGCCGCCATAGTTGCCTTCCTCGATGTACTTCTTGGCGTTATCCCATGCGCCACCGCCGGTGGTCATGGAAATGGCCACGAACAGTCCGGTCACAATGGTGCCGATCAACACGCCACCCAGAGCTTGCGCGCCAAGCGTCAGGCCAACGATGACGGGAACCGCAACCGGCAACAGGGAAGGAATCATCATTTCCTTGATGGCGGCCTTGGTCAACATGTCCACGCAAGTACCGTATTCCGGCTTGGCTGTGCCTGCCATGATGCCGGGGATTTCCTTGAACTGGCGACGCACTTCAACCACCACGGAACCGGCTGCGCGACCCACCGCTTCCATGCCCATGGCGGCGAACAGGTAAGGCACCATGCCGCCGATGAACAGGCCAATGATGACATTGGGGTTGGACAAGTCGAAGGTCATGGGGATCGCATTGGCGTCAAGCAGCAGGGCTTTTTCACCCAAAGCGTGGGTGTAATCGGCGAACAGCACCAGCGCGGCCAGACCGGCGGAACCAATGGCGTAGCCCTTGGTCACGGCCTTGGTGGTGTTACCCACGGCGTCGAGCGGGTCGGTGATGTTGCGAATTTCATCCGGCAAACCGGCCATTTCAGCAATACCACCAGCGTTGTCGGTGATCGGACCGTAAGCGTCCAGCGCCACGATGATACCGGCCATGGACAGCATTGAAGTGGCGGCGATCGCAATGCCGTAGAGGCCACCCAGCGCATAGGCACCACCAATGGCGGCGCACACTGCCAGCACAGGAGCGGCGGTGGACTTCATGGAAACGCCCAAACCGGCAATCACGTTGGTGCCGTGACCGGTGGTGGAGGCCTGCGCGATATGACGCACCGGAGCGTATTCGGTCGCGGTGTAATACTCGGTAATCCACACCAGCGCGGCGGTCAATCCCAGGCCGATCAGAGAGGCCAGATACAGATTCATGGACGATACCAGCTTGCCGTCAATCATCACGCCCTCACCCAGGATCCAGGTGGTCACGGGGTAGAAAGCGACTACCGCCAGTAAACCAGACACGATCAGTCCCTTGTACAGCGCGTTCATGATCTTGGCACCCGGCTGGGTCTTGACAAAGAAGGTGCCGATAATGGAAGCGATAATGGAAACGCCGCCCAGCACCAGCGGATAGATCACCGCCTCGGAGGAACCGGTAATCATCAGACCGCCCAGCACCATGGTGGCGATAATCGTCACGGCGTAGGTTTCGAACAGGTCAGCAGCCATACCGGCGCAATCACCCACGTTGTCACCCACGTTGTCGGCGATCACGGCAGGGTTGCGCGGATCATCTTCGGGGATGCCGGCTTCGACCTTGCCTACCAGGTCGGCACCGACGTCAGCGCCCTTGGTAAAGATACCGCCGCCAAGACGGGCGAAGATGGAGATCAGCGAGCTACCAAAAGCCAGGCCCACCAAAGCGTGAGTAGCCTCCTTGGCGGTTTCGCCCATCATCAGCGTAAGGAATGCGTAATAACCCGCCACGCCCAGCAACCCTAGGCCAACCACCAACATGCCGGTGATGGCGCCGCCCTTGAAGGCCACGTTGAGCGCGGCATTGATGCCACCCTTTGCCGCCTCGGCTGTGCGCACGTTGGCGCGCACCGAGACGTTCATGCCGATATAACCTGTCAGACCGGAAAGCACTGCGCCGATAGCAAAGCCAACTGCGGTTTGCCATTTCAGAAACACGAAAATGGCCACCAGCAAGATCACGCCAACGACACCAATCGTGGTGTATTGCCGATTCAGGTAGGCTTGTGCGCCTTCCTGCACCGCAGCCTGAATTTCCCGCATGCGGTCGTTACCGGTCGGCAAGCCCAGAATCCATTTAATCGAAAATGCTCCATACAGGAGCGCCACACCCGCACATATAAGCGCAAACATAAGACCGACTGACATGATGACACCACCCCTTCCGCTGTTATTACCAGGCCATTCGGGCTGGCCCTACGCCCCCGTTGATCATCGCGCGGCCTGTCGGCCCCGTTCAAACCCTGTTTCTTATAGTTTTACAAGCTGATGCGTTCAATATTCTGACGAATCTTTGTTTCAGTTTTTCACTGCAATACCATTTTCGAAGCGGGTGTCCGGCTCAAAGCCGAACACCCGGTCCAATTTCATTTCGCGAATCAGTTGATCCACAAGCGCCTGACCGTATTCCTTCTGCACCTCGGACAAAACCAGCTTGGCTGAATTGGCGTTATAACCGCTGCCAAAACTTACCTGCACCGCCAAAAGCTCCCGGGCCCGGTCAAGCGTCATGGACCCGCCTTACAGCGTGAACTCGGGAAGTTTCTTCTCCACCGCCACATTCTTGAGCGTCACATAGTCCGGCAGGCCATTCTTGTAAGGCGGATAGTCCTCGCCCTGAATCAGCGGCGCCAGGTAGCGGCGACATTTTTCCGTGATGCCGAAACCGTCCTCGGTGATGAAGTCCTTGGGCATGAATTTCTCGACGTTGGCCACATCCTTGAGATCGGCGACACCGATCTTGTATTTGTACGGATCGTCGGAAATGCGCTGCACCGTCGGCATCACCGCGTTGCGCCCCTTGACCGCCAGCTCCACCGCCGCTTTGCCAAGCTGGTAGGCCTGTTTCACGTCGGTCTTGGAAGCAATATGGCGCGCGGCGCGCTGCAGGTAATCCGCCACGGCCCAGTGGAACTTGTAGCCCAGTGCATCCTTGATCATGTTGGCGACCACCGGTGCGGCGCCACCCAGTTGGGCATGGCCGAATGCGTCTCGGGTGCCCTGCTCGGCAAGGAACTTGCCATCCGGATAATGGCAGCCTTCCGACACCACGATGGTGCAGAAGCCATGCTTCTTGACGTTCTCATCCACCTTGGCGAGGAACTTCGTCTGGTCGAATTCCACTTCCGGGAACAAAATCACCACCGGGATGCCTTGCTCGGCCACCAAGCCACCGGCAGCGGCAATCCAGCCGGCATGGCGACCCATCACTTCGACCACGAAAACCTTGGTGGAAGTCTTGGCCATGGACTTGACGTCGAACGAGGCTTCGAGCGTGGACACTGCAATGTATTTGGCCACCGAGCCAAAACCCGGGCAGCAGTCGGTAATCGGCAGATCGTTGTCCACGGTCTTGGGCACATGGATCGCCTGGATCGGGTAGCCCATGGCTTCGGACAACTGGGAAATCTTGAAGCAGGTGTCGGCGGAGTCGCCGCCCCCGTTGTAGAAGAAGTAGCCGATGTTGTGCGCCTTGAACACTTCGATCAGGCGCTCGTATTCGCGCTTGTTGGCTTCCAGGCTCTTGAGCTTGAAACGGCAGGAACCAAAAGCGCCGGAAGGGGTGTGGCGCAAGGCCGCAATCGCCGTGGCGGATTCCTTGCTGGTATCGATCAGATCCTCGGTCAGCGCGCCGATGATACCGTTGCGACCGGCATAAACCTTGCCGATCACATCCTTGTTCTTGCGCGCGGTTTCGATCACGCCACAGGCGGAAGCGTTGATGACAGCGGTGACGCCGCCAGACTGAGCATAAAAGGCATTTTTCTTCGCCATTACATTCTCCAAAATATTTTATTTCTCAGGCGGCCCGGGTGCTGCGGTGGTCCGCCTCCATTTTCAGCAACAGGGACACGCATTCAGCCAGGTCGTCATACTCGCGCCGACCGGTGCCGAACTGTTCCCTCTTGGAGTAGAAAAACTGGCTGCGATAAAGGCTATCACCCACTTTGAAAATCACGAAATGCGCCGTGCCATCGGTCCAGTAGAGGGTCGGACAGGAAGTCATTTCGCGGTCGGTGGGCTCAAGGCGAATATCGGAATCCGCCACTTGCACCTCGATCACGCCCGCGCCGTAGCGCTCCTTGATCGCCGTCTCCACCACCCAAAGCTCGGTGCTGGTGATATCCGGAACGCTTGCCCTTTTCATCGCAGCCAAGGGTTTTAGTTCAACGCGGCAAAAACTGCATCGCGGATTTCATCCACTTTACCCACGCCGGCAATTTTCACGCACTTGGGCGCGCCAGTTGCGCCGGAAGCGGACCAGTCGGCGTAGTACTTGACCAGCGGCTCGGTTTGCGCATGATAGATGTCGAGACGTTTCTTGACGGTTTCTTCATGGTCGTCGTCACGCTGGATCAGTTCTTCGCCGGTTGCATCATCCTTGCCGGCCACCTTGGGCGCGTTGAACACCACATGGTAGGTGCGGCCGGAAGCCACATGCACGCGGCGGCCGGACATACGCTTGACGATTTCCTCGTCGGCCACATCGATTTCGACCACATAGTCGATCGGCACGCCGGCGGCCTTCATCGCCTCGGCTTGGGGAATGGTGCGCGGGAAGCCGTCGAACAGGTAGCCGTTCTTGCAGTCGTCCTGGGTGAGACGTTCCTTCACCATGCCGATGATGATGTCGTCCGACACCAGACCACCCGCATCCATGATTTTCTTGGCGGCAATACCCAACTCGCTGCCTGCCTTGACGTGGGCGCGCAGCATGTCACCCGTGGAAATCTGCGGAATCCCGAATTTTTCCTTGATGTAGTTGGCTTGAGTGCCCTTACCGGCTCCAGGGCCGCCCAGCAGAATCATTCGCATTGTCATCCTCCGTTATTATTGAGTGTTGAAAAGATTGTAGATAAGAATATCTTGTTTTACTAACTTGCAACAAGGGTATTGCAATTGCCCAGCCCTGCACATTTAATTATTTTTATAAAGTTATAAACGCATTCTCTTGATCGCCAAGCGTCTGAATTAACGTTCGAACAGCTTGCGAACCCGCTCCAGATCTTCCATGGTATCCACCCCGGCAGCCGGGGCGGCATCCGTCAGCGCGACGCTGATTCTGTACCCATGCCATAAAGCGCGCAACTGTTCCAGTGCCTCATATTGCTCAATGGCCGCTGGGCCAAGACTGCCATAGGTTTTTAGAAAACCGGCACGGTAGGCGTAGATGCCGACATGACGGAAAGCGGGGAAATCTTCCGGGAGGGGAGGACAAGGAGCCGGGGGTGAGGCGCTTGCCCAGGCATCCCGCGCCCAGGGAATAGGCGCGCGGCTAAAATAAAGGGCATAGCCTTGCCGGTCCAGCACCACCTTCACCACATTCGGATTGAACATCTCGGCGCGATCCCGTAAGGCATGGCAGGCGGTGGAGATGGACGCCGCGGGATGATCGTGCAAATGCCGCGCCACGACGCCGATCAACCCAGGCGCAATCAGCGGCTCATCACCCTGCACGTTGACGACGATTTCCTCGTCGCCCCAACCGCGCTGCAGCGCCACTTCGGCCAGGCGATCCGTGCCCGAGGCATGGTGGGGCGAGGTCATGCACACATTGAAGCCATGCGCGCTCACGGCATCGGCCACGCCGGCATGGTCGGTGGCGACCCACACCTCGGATGCCCCGCTTTGCACCGCCTGTTCCGCCACCCGCACCACCATGGGCTTGCCGGCGATGTCGGCAAGCGGCTTGCCGGGCAGGCGAGTGGAAGCGTAGCGGGCGGGGATAACGACCTTGAAGTGAAGGGTGAAAGGTGAAAGGTGAAACGCATTATCCCTGGTCATATTCCTCCCTCGACATTCACTTTTCACACTTCACACTTCACCCATCACACTTCTTCCTCGGCCGGCAGCTTGCGCGCTTCTTCTTCCAGCATCACCGGGATGTCGTCCTTGACCGGGTACCCCAGGCGGCAAGGCTTGCAGATCAATTCCTGCGCGGCTTTCTTGTACACCAGCGGCCCCTTGCACAGGGGACATACCAGGATTTCAAGCAGTTTTGCGTCCATTACGTTTCCTCAAAAGATCCAGAATTTTTTGTCCGAAAGACGGGTCCAGTTCGGCCTGCACCGGCAAAACCCAATAGTGCGCATCAGCGAATTTTGCGCATTTCACCGCGTCCTTTTCAGTCATCATTATGGCATCCGCGTCCGGCCAATCCAGGTCTTCGGGCCGATAAGCATGATGATCGGGGAAGGGATGCCGCTCGAACTTCAGTCCGAGCCCCTGCAAATGCTCAAAAAAACGCTGTGGATAGCCGATTCCCGCGATGGCGTGGAGCTTTTTACCCTTGAATCCAGAGGCGTCCCGTGTCGCGCCGGAGTTCAGGTTGCGCAGCACGGCACCCTTCAGGCTCATCTTGAAATGCGCTCCGTCCGAGGGCTCCGCGCCGCCGTTCACTGCTACCGCATCGACCCGCCGCAAGCGCCACACCCCCTCGCGCAAAGGCCCGGCAGGCAACAAAAGGCCATTACCGAACAAACGCTGCCCGTCCACCACCGCGATTTCCACGTCGCGCGCCAGACGGTAATGCTGCAGCCCATCGTCGCTGATGATCACATTACACTCCGGATGCGCCGACAGCAGCGCCTGACCGACTGCGACACGGTCGCGCCCGGTCCATACCGGGCAATGCGACTGGCGTGCCAGCAACAAGGGCTCGTCCCCGCTCTGCGCAGCGTCGCCGTCAGGCTCGACCTGCCGCGGGTCGGCGGAGCGACCGCCATAACCGCGGCTCACGATACCGGGGCGAAACCCATGCTGCCTTAACCATTCCGCCAGCCACAACACCAGCGGGGTTTTGCCGGTACCGCCGACGCTGATATTACCCACCACGATCACCGGCACGGCAAGGCGCCGGGCATGCAGCCAGCCACCGCCATAAGCCAGGCGACGTAGCGTGGAAAGCCCCCAGAACAGGGCACTTAACGGCAACAGGACAAGCTGCCACGGACCGATTCGGTACCATTGTTTTTCCAGCCAGGAACCGGGCACGACAGTCGAGCCCGGAACTGCGGTCACTTAGCCTTTGCCTGGGTGGCGAAACTGATGCGGCTGTAACCCGCCATGCGCGAGGCTTCCATGATGTTGATCACCGACTGGTGAGTCGCCTGGGCGTCGGCATTGATGACGATCACCGGATCGGGCTGATCGGCCGCCGCGCGGCGCAGGGCGGTGCTCAAGGCATCCACGTCGGGATTGACCAGCGGCACGCGGTTGACGACGTAATGTCCGGAGGCATCGACGCCCACAATGATCTCGCTCGGTTTCTGCGCTTGCTTTTCCGCATCGGCCGAAGGCAGATTGATCTGCAACTCGGCGATTTGGGAAAAGGTGGTGGTCACCATCATGAAAATCAGGATCACCAACAGCACATCAATCATCGGGATGAGATTGATTTCCGGCTCTTCCTTGGCCCTGCCGCGCTGGAAATTCATACGCTGCTTCCTACTTCCGGTCGCCGTGGACCATGTCCACCAGCCGGATGGATTGCTGTTCCATTTCCATTACCAGGGTATCGACCTTGGCGCGGAAAAAACGATAGAAGATCATGCTGGGAATGGCCACGATCAGGCCCATGGCGGTATTGTAGAGCGCCACCGAGATGCCGTGCGCGAGTTGTGCCGGACTGCCGCCGGTGGGGGTCAGGGCGCCGAAGATTTCGACCATGCCGATCACTGTCCCGAGCAGGCCCAACAGCGGACTGACCGAGGCGATGGTGCCCAGCGTGGTCAGAAAGCGCTCCAGTTCGTGAGTGACGGCACGCCCCGTATCCTCGATGGCTTCCTGCATCATTTCGCGCGAGCTATTGACGTTGCGCAGCCCGGCGGCAAACAACTGGCCCAGGGAGGAATGACGCTCCAGATTAGCCAGCACCTCGTCGTTCACGCCGCCCTGCCGCAACCATTCCTGAACTTTCGGCAACAGGCTTTTCGGCGCCACCTGGCTGCTGCTCAAGGACCACAGACGCTCGCCGATAATCCCGACAGAAATGATTGACGCGATAATCAATGGCCAGATTGGCCAGCCCGCAGCTTGAATAATGGATAGCACGCCCGTCTTCCTAAATATTTTTTGACCGCGTAACTTTAGCCTGCCGCTCCATTTTCAGCAAGGGCAGCCCCTCTCACGGCCGGTTTAAGTGACAGCCTCTCTTGCAAAAACAAAAAAACCTGCCCGGTAATGCGGCAGGTAAAAGGGGGATCGTTTAACTCGGGCTAATTTTTCCTGATATAAAAAGCGAGAACGCCGGGGTCGATTTCCTGAATTTCCACAAGGGCATGACCACTGCTCTTGATCCATGCCTCGATGTCGTCGCGTATGGCTATGCAACTGCTGACCAGCTTCAGAGTTTCGCCAGCCTGCATGCCTTGAAGAATTTTCCTCGCCTCCACAATTGGACCGGGGCAGGCCGCGCCGCTCATGTCCAGCGCGACATGAAACGCAGAAGGTGGGCGCCGGCCCTTGCGGATGAAATATTCGTCCGCGCCGCCGGCATCCTTGCCGGTGCGGATTACTTCGTTGTCGGTCCGCTTGATCCAGGAAAACAGATCGTCCTTCGTGCCGGGACAGTCTGAAACCAGGCAGAGCACTTCACCCGGCTTGAGTCCGTCCAGCACTTTTTTCGCCCCAAGCAAGGGATGCGGGCAACTC
>JAUYFW010000246.1 GCA_030690835.1 Sulfurimicrobium sp.
ATCGCGGCCAATTACTCTCCGATCCGTCCGTTGCTGGAGGGCGCTTGCGCCCATCTCCAATGCAACATCAGGCTGCTGCAAAACCCCGACCTGCTCAGCATCGAATCCTCCGAACTGCATGCCGACCCTGCCCGCGCCAACATCGTGGTGCTCACCAGCACGTTGCGCAACCGCGCGGCCCACATCCAGGGCTACCCCACGCTTGAGCTAACGCTCACCAACACAAAAGACGAAATGGTGGCGAGACGCCTATTTCTCCCCAGGGAATACGTGCGGCCAGGGGAAAGCGTAAAACAGGTCTCGAATATTGCGCAGGGCATTCCCGCCAAGGGTGACGTGGCGATCAAATTATTGATGGATCTGGGCGACCTCAAGGCGGAAGGCTATCGTCTCTACCTGTTCTATCCATCCTGACAAAATCATGGAGAATGCAATGCTCAAACAGACCCCTCTCAACGCCGCCCACCGCGCCGCCGGCGCCAAAATGGTGGATTTCGGCGGCTGGGACATGCCACTACATTACGGCTCGCAGCTTGAGGAACATCACAAGGTGCGCAACGACTCTGGCATGTTCGACGTCTCCCACATGCAGGTGGTGGATTTGGCCGGCGCCGGTTCACGCGGCTTTCTGAAACAGGTGATGGCGAACAACGTCGACAAGCTCGCCCTGCCCGGCAAGGCGCTTTATTCCTGCATGCTCAACGAACAGGGCGGCGTGATCGACGACCTGATCATCTACTTCATGCGCGAGGACTGGTTCCGCATCGTGGTCAACGCCGGCACGGCGGAAAAAGACCTGGCCTGGATGGAGGCGCAACGCGTGAAACTGGCGCCCACGCTCACCCTCACGCCGCGCCGCGACCTCGCCATGATTGCGGTGCAAGGCCCCAACGCGCGCGCCAGATTTTGGGCCGCCATGCCGGGTTCGCAGGACATCAGCGCAAACCTCAAGCCGTTCCAGGCCGCCGAAATGGGCACCATGTTCATCGCGCGCACCGGCTATACCGGCGAAGACGGCTTCGAAGTGATGGTGCCGGCCAAGGCCGCGCCCTTCCTGTGGCAGACACTGCTGGAACAGGGCGTGGCCCCCATCGGCCTGGGCGCGCGCGACACCCTGCGCCTGGAAGCCGGCATGAACCTCTATGGCCAGGACATGGACGAAACCGTGTCTCCGCTCGAATCCGGTCTGGCATGGACAGTTGACCTGACCAGCCCGCGCGACTTCACCGGCAAGCAAGCGCTCACCAGCCAACCCGTGGCGCGGCAGCTCGCCGGCCTGTTGCTGCTCGACAAGGGGGTATTGCGCAGCCACCAGAAAGTCGTTACCGCGCACGGGACCGGCGAAATCACCAGCGGCGGCTTTGCCCCCACCCTCAACCAGTCCATCGCCCTGGCACGCCTCCCGGCCACTGTGGCAAGCGGCGACACGGTGCAGGTGGAAATCCGCGGCAAGCTGCTCAACGCCCAGGTCGTGCGCTACCCATTCGTGCGCAACGGCATGCCCTGTTATAAAAATGCGCCATAGGCGAAACCTCCTCCCCCTCTCCCCATGGGAGAGGGCAGGGGTGAGGGAAACCGGCCCTGGCGCAAGCGCCATGAGCGGTTTAGTGGCATAATTCAGCCCAATAATTATCGACTCAAAGGGAACAAAAATGACTATTCCAGCCAATCTGAAATACACCAAATCCCACGAATGGGTAAGGCTAGAGGCTGATGGCAGCGTGACCGTCGGCATCACCCACCATGCCCAGGAATTGCTGGGCGACATGGTGTTCGTGGAGAACCCGGTGCTCGGCCGCAAGCTCGCCCAGGGCGAGGAGTGCGCGGTGGTGGAATCGGTCAAGGCGGCTTCCGACGTTTATGCGCCGCTCGCGGGCGAAGTCGTTGCCGCCAACGCCGACGTTGAAAGCGCTCCGGAAACCATCAACCAGGACGCCTACGCCGCCTGGATGTTCAAGCTCAAGCCTGACAGCGCCGCCGATCTCGACGGCCTGCTCGATGCAGCCGCCTACCAGGCGCTGGTGGACAGCGAAGCGCACTAATATGCCGTTCATTCCTCACACCGAAGACGATATCCAGGCAATGCTGGCGCGCATCGGCGTGCCTTCCATCGATCAACTGTTCGACGAAATCCCCGCCGAACTGCGCAGCGGCAAACTGACCGGCGTGCCGCAAGGCATGGTCGAAATGGACATTGCCCGCCTCATGACGGAGCGCGCCGAGAGCGATGGCCGCTTCCTCAACTTCACGGGTGCGGGCGCTTACGAGCACCACATTCCAGCGGCGGTATGGCAGATCGCCTCGCGCGGCGAGTTTTACTCCGCCTACACACCCTATCAGGCCGAGGCCAGCCAGGGCACGCTACAACTGCTGTACGAATTCCAGACCATGATGTCCTCCCTGACCGGGATGGACGTATCCAATACCAGCCTCTACGACGGCGCCTCCGGCCTGGCCGAGGCGGTGCTGATGGCCGTGCGCGCGCACAAGACTTCGCGCCGGATATTGATGCCGAAGACGGTGCATCCGATCTATCGCCAGGTGGTGCGCAGCATCGTCAGGCATCAGAAAATCGAGCTGGTCGAACTCGCTTACGATCCCGCCAAGGGCATCACCGCGCTGCCGGACGAGAAGGATTTCGCCGCGCTGGTGATCCCCCAGCCCAATTTTTTCGGCTGCCTGGAAGAAGTCGACCAACTCACCGACTGGGCACATGCACAGGGCGGTCTGGTTATCGGCCTGGTGAATCCCCTGGCGTTGGCGCTGCTTTCGCCGCCGGGCGTATGGGGCAGCAAGGGCGCCGACATCGCCGTCGGGGAAGGCCAGCCGCTGGGTTCGCCGCTCTCCAGCGGCGGCCCCTATTTCGGCTTCATGTGCTGCAAACAGGCGCTGGTGCGCCAGATGCCCGGGCGCATCGTCGGCCGCACCGTGGATCTCGACGGCAAGCCAGGCTTCACGCTCACATTGCAAGCAAGGGAGCAGCACATCCGCCGCGCCAAGGCGACTTCCAACATCTGCTCCAACCAGGGACTGATGGTTACGGCGGCCACCCTCCACATGGCGCTGCTCGGCCCGGACGGGCTGGAGCGGGTAGCCTCGGCCTGTCATGCCAACACCCTGGCGCTGACGGAAAAGCTGCGCGCCATTTCCGGCGTCAAGCAGACGTTCACGCAAAACGTGTTTCACGAAAGCGTGCTGCAATTTCCGGTCCCCGTGGCGGACATGCTGCGCGCGCTCGAAGCCCAGGGCATTGTCGGCGGTTTCGACCTGACGCCGTATTACCCGGAACTGGGCCAAGCGCTGCTGGTATGCGCCACCGAGACAAAAACCGCGGCGGACATTGAAAAATTCGTCGAGCAACTGAAGCGCATCGTGGAACGTCGCAACGCCGGCCCAAGCTGCACCAAACTGGTGCCGGGTCCCAACAGCAAGTGGTAAGTAAAAGCAGTTTTTAGTTTTGAATGTTCAATGTTTAATGGCGAAGTGCACTTTACGCTGCGACATCAGTTACTTAATCAAGGAGTAATCATCATGTCATCCGTAACTCTTGAAGGCGAACCGCTCAACGTCGGCGGACATTTCCCTCGGGTAGGCGAAACCGCCCACAGTTTCATGCTGGTGAACAAGGATCTGGTCGATGTTTCCCTGAGCGAATTCGCCGGCAAACGCAAGGTGCT
>JAUYFW010000258.1 GCA_030690835.1 Sulfurimicrobium sp.
AGGTCTTTCCCGTTCCCACTTCACCCGTAATCTTGATGAAGCCTTCGCCGGTGCGCGCCGCCACCAGCAGGGTATTGAGCGCTTCCTGATAGCTGGCGAAGGCGAAGAAAAAGCTGGTATCGGGGGTGATGCCGAAGGGCGGTTCATTCAGCCCGAAATACTGCTGGTACATAGATCTCAGGGGGTAGGAGGGCTCTTGCTTTCAGCCCCCGCTCCGAATACCTCAGTCCGTCCACCATAAGAGAAACCGCGATCCATCTTCTGGATACGCTGCCGCGAATCCAGAATATCCTGTTGCCAGTTACTGTCGTCCTGAATCACAGTAGGTTTGAGCAGGATAACCAGCTCTTTTTTAACCGAGTTCTGTCCAGTTTGGCGAAATAACGAGCCAAGGAATGGTGCATCGCCCACACCGGGAATCTGGGAACGGCTCTCGCCCATGGTTTGCTTCATCAGACCGCCGATCGCCACGATCTGACCATCCTGAGCACGCACGATACTGTCGGTTTCCGATACGTTGCTGGAGGCCAGCGGTAAATTCATGGAGCCGCCCGAACCGAGATCCACGACCTTGTTGACCGTAGTTACCTTGCTCACGGTGGGGTGGATATGCAAGGTGATGTTGTTGTTTTCGTCAATCTGCGGCGTCACATCCAGTGCAATGCCGGAAAAGAAGGGCTGCAACGTTACCGTGGGCGTGCTGGTGGTAGCGGTTCCCGTAGTGGTAGTGGTGGTCACGTTGGTCACGAAAAACTCGTCCGTGCCTACTTTTAACACCGCCTTCTGGTTGTTCAGCGTGGCTATGCGCGGACTGGAGAGCACCTGCACGTTGCCCTGGGTCTGGAGAAACTCAATTAATGCGGCGAAGTTCTGGTTCGCCACCGCGAAACCGAACACGCCGCTGGCGGCGGTCAGGAGCGGATTGACATTGATGCCATCCAGGGTTGAATTGGGTCGGACAGGTGTGCCATTGGCGTCCAGAATCGAGGTGGTCAACTGCACCCCGGTGTTGTTGCCGGAATTGGCGACGAAACCATTTGACGAGCGGCCCAGTGCCACGGAGTTCCTGCTAAAATTAGCGATTCCTGCCCAGTTAACGCCAGCCTGGTAGCCATCACTCAACTCCACCTCGAGAATTTTTGCCTCCAGGATGACCTGCCGCTCCACGGAAACCTGCGAGTCCTTGAGAAATCTTGCCACATCGCGCAATTCCGCAGGCAAGGCACGCACCACGATCATGCCGGATTGCTGATTCACCATGACGCTGCGTCCATCACCGCAACCGTCCACGCCGCGCCCACCAGCAAATACCTGCACGTTCCCTGCGCCCGCATTGCCCGTGCCACCGGTAGTGCGACTGGTTGTCTTGCAGCCGATCAGGGTGCGCACCGAATCTTCAATATCGCTCCAAAAATCGCTCCCCGTTTCAGTGCTGATCCGGCTGCTCTCCAGTGTCCTGGTTGTCGTTCCAGTCGAACCTGCCGACTGCGCAGTCCCCGGCGATGATGTCGGCGTGCTGATAGACCCCGAGGTCACGCGCACATCCGACTTGCCGGTACGCGTCCCCACTAGATAATTGACCTTGAAGAAGGCGTTGCGCATTCCGAGTGGCTGGATATAGATACGGTTGCCCTCAAGCTTGTAATCGTAACCATACATTTCGCGGATCGCGTCCAGCGCTTCGAATACCGTAACATCCTTCAAATGCACGGAGATCGCGCCCGTCACCTCCGGATGTACCAGCATGCTGTAGCGCGTACCGTTCACGATTCCCATGAACACCTGGCTAGCCGGCGCATTGCTGACTACCAGATCAAAGCGCTGCTCCAGCGGCTTTCCGCCGGCCTTGGGCATTTCGACCCGGAGCGGAGGCAACAGCGCCGCGCCCACCACGTCGGCTTGCGCCGGCTTGACCCGATCCTGTCCGGCTTTAGTCAATTCGGCGCTGATCTGGTCAAAAGTCGTACCGTGCTTTGCCGGCGTTGCCGAACAGCCGGCCAAAGCCAGGATTGATAATCCCAATAGTCCTGAATATGCGTTGCGCATCATGGTGCCTTTTGTTCAGTGTTTCGTTTTGATTTGTTCTTGGCCGGTTTCAGGTCTTGGCCTTGCGGCGGGAGCGCCACACGTTTTTCCACGCCGGGGAAGAGCTTGAGCGTCTGCCGCCCTTCCGCACCCAGCAGAACCACTTCGCTTTCGCTGATGCTAACCAGCTTCGCCGCACCGAAGCGCTCGCCTTGCGCCAGCAGTTGCCCGCTGATCACCGCCGACCTGCGGCCCGGAGCGATCTTGACCGATTGCAGCACGGGGCCGGCATCTGGCGTCGCATTAGCGCCCGTCGCGGCAACACCCGCTGCCAACGGCGGACGCGTGGGGTCGGGCAGCATTTCTGCCGCTGCGGCCTGCGTTGCCGCCCATCCCAGCGCAGCGGCGATGATTGTATGGATTAAACGCTTAACCATGTTTTATCCATGCTCAGCGTATAGAGGGTAATCATCAGGGTAATGCGGGGGTACGCTTCAACCCTCATCTCGGCCTTGCCCCAAAACATCCGCCACGGAAGTTTTTCCAGGGTATCAAGATATTGCGTCAACTCTGCATAACTGCCGCTCACTGCAATCTCCACCCCATGTTTATAGATGGCGGGGCCGCTTGCCAGGGACGCCTCGGCGGCCTTTCCCTGGGTCGATTGAGTTGTCGCGGGCGCGCTTGAGGGGACATCCAGCACGTTGCTCGCCGGCAGCGTCTTGAGCGACACCAGCTTCAAGCCGCGATTTTGCGTCAGCACATCCTCCAGCAAATGTCCCATCTTGTCCGGAGGCACCAGGCTTTGCTGCACGCCTTGCAAGGCGCCATGGCTCTGCGCCAGCTTTTGTTCCAACCCCGCCAACAAAACACGGGTGGGCGCATCGGGATCGACCTTTCCCCCGCTCATGGTTACCTGTATCTGGCTCCGCAACGTCTGTAGCTGCTCCTGCTGCGTCGCGACTTCCTGCATGGCTTTTTTCTTTTTGGCCAGCAACGGATCGAGTATCAACATATTGAGCAGGCTCGCCACCACCACCAGCACCATGACGGAAATCAGCGCCCGCTCGCGCGGGTTGCGCGTGTCAATTTTTGCCGCGAGGCGTAGCCATTGCTGTTTCACTTGGCGCCCTCCGCCGCATTCGAATGCAGATTGAATTCAAGATAATTCGGCGTCTGTTCCGGCTTGTCCTTGGTAGCCGGTTCCACCTTCGGCTGCTGAATTTCCAGGGCGGCAAAAGCGCGCCCCTGGGTCACCGCTTCCTGATTCAGACGCTGGATATAGGCAGGCACCAGTTCGGGGCGTAACGTGCGTCCGCCGATGGCCATATCCTGTCCCGCACCCTTGATGCTGAAGCCTGTCAGCCACAGCCCATTCACGGTCTGGCGGGCAAAGGCCCGCATATAGCCGGAATATCCCTGGGTGTTCCCCAGGCTTCCGCTCTGCAGCACTTCCAGCACCGCCTCTTCGCCTTTGAGTTGCTGTTCCAGTTCGGTCACACGCTTTTCCAGCGCCGCATTTTTCTGGCGCGGCGCATACTCGGCACCCATCTTGACCAGCCTGGCCTGTTCCTGCGCCAGACTGTCGGCGCCAGCTTGAGCCTGCTTGGCCAGAAGCATCACCTGGCGGTACTGGTAAGCATATACACCAGCCATGATCACTGCCAGCACGATCAGCGCCTGGGCAAGCATGAGCGCGGTAAACCACTCATGCTTCTT
This sequence comes from Sulfurimicrobium sp., assembly GCA_030690835.1. GTDB lineage: Bacteria > Pseudomonadota > Gammaproteobacteria > Burkholderiales > Sulfuricellaceae > Sulfurimicrobium. The sequence goes on from JAUYFW010000258.1 coordinate 3,745, forward strand.
GCGGAAAGCGGGATTTAAGAGATTGATCTGCTGGCTCACTGCGCCATATCCTCGGCACGAAGCGCCGCGCCCAACACGAGGAAACACTGCATCCGCTGCGCCGCACCCACACCGGAAACCGTCGAAAAATCCAATATCTCATCCAGATTCAGGGTGGACACCGGCAGGTACAAATTGGTCGCCAGATACGCCTCCAGGTTGACTGCCGGAGGCAAGGGCGCGAGCACCAGCTTGCTGATGGTGATAAAACTGAACTGCCGCTCGAAACTGTCCATCGAGCGTTGCAGTTCCAGCGTAATGCGATCGAAATAACGCTGCCGCTGCTCGCTATCCGGCTGGTTCAACTGTGAAAGTGGAATATCAATATGGCGCGAGGAATACAGTTCGCCGCCATGGGTAAAAGTCAGCAAGCCGCCATCCTCATCGAACGACAGCAGGGCCAGGCCGCGCCCCGGCTCTTCCAGCAACGCGGCGATGTTGCGCTGCGCCAGCTCGGGCACATCAATCACGGAAACCGGCAGCTTCGCGGCATCGAATGTCGCCATGCGGCGGCGGATGATGTCGTTGCGCGCCGCCACGGCATACAGGGAACGGGCGCGGGAAGGCGCATTTTTATCGGCGGGAATATCCAGCACATCAATCGTGGCATCGTTCACGGGAAAGTCCAGCATGTCCTTCATGCGCCAACGCACCGCTGTCTTGAGCTCTGCTGCGGGGACATTGGGCGCCTCGACCACCAGCATCTGATATTCGCCTGAATTCAATGAGAATGTACACCGGTAGCGGCTGAGGTGGGCTTCCTTGCCCAGCTTTTCCAGTGCGCCAGCGTCCGCAGGGTCGGCCTGCTGAATAGCACAGAACGTGACCAGCGGCTTGCTATCCGTCACCCGGCGCACATGGGCCAAGCACACACCTTCAGGCGTGAACTGAATGGCCATCCAGCCGGGTTCCTGTTTTTTTCTGGCAAAAAAAGGCATAAATTCGCCGATTAAATAATCGGCTTGAAGTTAAATGAATAAGTCATTGTTGTCAATTGATTATATCCCCGGGAGCGATTAGTAGTTCTCACGCATGTAGATGATTGGGGTTTTGTAGATGCCGAAGGTGGC
>JAUYFW010000273.1 GCA_030690835.1 Sulfurimicrobium sp.
GCGGTTCGATTATACGCGCTATGGGGCTATTCTAAATTTCATCCCGGATTATCCATTAACCACAAGGGCATCAACAGCCAAAGTATAGCGCCCCCTCCGTCAAGACAATGATTAAGTCGAGTTTAAGAGGGCGCCCTTTCACACGCAGCGGGCACGACGCTGCCCCGGTTTTGCTTCCGATTCTGTTTCCCGGCGACTTTCTTTTCGCGCAGTGAATTTATCCACAATCCTTGCTCCATCACCACTCGCTGTCCGGTAGACCGCATCCGGTGTGCTGTAGTCCAGCGACTGGTGCGTTCTCTCCGCGTTGTAGAACACAAAGTATTCCGTCAGCCCCGGCAGCAATTCCGGCAGGGTGGCGTAGCCTTTCAAATACACGTCTTCATGCTTGACGCTCCGCCCTTGCAAGCCCTAAAAATTGCAATAATCGAGCTATTTCTTCGGCAATCCTACTCGCTCGACGTAGGTCGCCACAAACTGATGAATATCTACCCCAAGAACCTCCACGAGTTCCATAAATTCGGTAAAGTCGAGACGGCGTTCGCCGCGCTCATATTTCGAGACGTAGCTCTGGGGCTTCTTGAGTCTTTGCGCGACCTGTACCTGCGTTAACCCGGCTGATTCCCTTGCCGTCACCAGCAATAATCTGAAAAATTCATATTGGCGACGGTGCAATGAACTGGGCATAATGCCAAGAGTAATAACCCATTGTGGAATATCCCAAAACAGGTTAAATTTCATGGGCGGCGCCTATTGAAACTGGCCGATGGCAAAACTCGTGAACACAACGAGAGGCTTAAAGATGATGGAAACATTCTGGAGAATTGCGATTGTGCTCGCTTTGGTAGCATCTGTTTGATTGATTCCTCCGCCCATTCGGATGCCGCGCCGTGGGAGGGCGACGAGCATTTCCGCATCCTGGCCCATCCCGGTCAGATACTGATGTGGGTGTCGAGTGCGGACGGACGGTTCGAATTCGTCAGTCCGTCCTGGCTGGTTTTCACCGGTCGAGCCCCGGCTGATGAACTGGGCAGGGGCTGGCGCGCGCTCATACACCCGGACGATGTCCAGGCGGTCGAGGAGGGGCTTGATCATGCGCTGAAGGAGCTCTCGGGATTTTGCCTCAAGTATCGCTACTTGCGCGAAGACGGCGTGTATTGCTGGTTCGTCAATGAGGGCATGGCGCGCCAGGACGCGGGCGGCAATTTCGCCGGCCATGTCGGGTCGTGTTTCGACGTGACCGTCTATCAGCAGGGCGAAGCGGAGTTGCAGCTTTCCCAGCAGCGCATGACCGACCTGCTCTGGCATATCCGCCTGAGTGCCATGGTACTCGATACCAAAGGGCGCATGGTTTTCTGCAACGACAGTTTGCGCCGGCTGCTCAAGACTTCCGCCGCCGGGCTGTCCGGCTGCCAATTGTTCGAACGCTACCTCGCGCCGGGCGAGCGTCATCTTCTGGATGAGTTTTATCCCGGCGGCACTCAGGCATCGGATTTTCCGGCCCGGTTCGAAGCTGAACTCGTCAATGCATCCGGCGAATCCCGCTGGGTGTCGTGGTATGCCATCGTGCTGCGGGAATTTTCTGGGCAGGTGAATGGCGTGATACTGGTCGGCGACGACATCACCGAACGGCACCGGGTCGAAGTGGAGCTTGCGCTGACCGCTCGGGTGTTCGAAACCACCGACGAGGCGATAGTGATCACCGATGTCTCCGGCGCCATTATTTCGGTCAACCAGGCGTTTACCCAGCTCACCGGCTACAGCAGGCAGGAGGTACTGGGACAGAACCCGCACATACTCAAGTCAGGACGTCACGACAAGGCATTTTACGATGCCATGTGGCGCTCGATCAACGATACCGGCCACTGGCACGGGGATATCTGGGACCGGAACAAGGACGGCACTATTTATCCCAAGTTTCTGTCGGTGAGCGCGATCAGGGATGTCCAGGGGACTATTACCCACTATTCCGGCATTTTCCACGATATCACCGAGCGCAATGCGATCGAGGAGCACCTCGAACGGCTGGCTCATTACGACGCTCTCACCGGCCTGCCGAACCGCCCCCTGTTGCATGACCGGCTCGACCAGGCGATCATGCGCGCGGTGCGCGACGATACCAGAGTGGCGCTGCTGTATCTGGACCTGGATCACTTCAAGGAAGTCAACGATACCCTCGGCCACCATGCCGGCGATGAGTTGCTCAAGCTGGTGGCACAACGCGTCAAGGATAGCGTGCGCGCGGTAGACACGGTGGCGCGTTTCGGTGGCGACGAATTCGTGGTGCTGGTGCCGGACATCAAGGAAATCAACAGCGCCGCGCTGGTGGCGAAAAAAATTATCAACGCCCTGACGCAGCCTTACCGGATCGAGGGTCAGGACGTGACGGCGTCGCCGAGCATCGGCATCAGCATTTATCCCGATGACCATCACAACCCGGAAACCCTGCTCAAGCATGCGGACCGCGCCATGTACGACGTCAAGCACCACGGACGCGGCAGTTACCGTTTTTTTCACGAACCCCGCTAGTAGTCAGTCACGTTGAATTTCAGGGATGTAGGTCGGGCTTCAGCCCGAAATGTCGGGTTAAAACCCGACCTACGATAGCGGGGCATTAGGGGTCAAACCACGGTTACCTGAGAAATTGGCAAGTAGTACTGATAAAGCGTAGCGAAATCCGGGATGACCCAAGCGCTGAACCTGCGGATTTCGTCGCGCATAATCTGGATTACGCTACCGCGCAGCCTTTGGCAAAGCAGGCAATCTGCTATCATTTTAACGACTGCGATTTGATAGCAAGGAGCGCGTTATGAAAGCATTGAGTATTCGCAATCTGCCGGATGATGTGTATGAGGCGCTGAAGGCAATGGCGGCAGCCAACCACCGCAGCATGCAGGAACAGGTGCACTGCCTGATCGAGCGGGAAGCCAGGCTGGCCAGCGGCCCCGGTTTGGCCGCGGCCCGTGCATGGCGGCAACGGCTGGCAGGCCGCAGCCTGGGCGATACGGTGGAAGACGTGCGACAGGATCGTGCAAGATGATGTTAAGCATAGAAAACCTGACCCGATCGGAGAAGCTGCGCATGATGGAAGCGCTTTGGGATGATTTGTCGCGTGATTCGGTAACGCTTTCATCGCCGGAATGGCACGCACAAGCGCTATTGGAAGCAGAACGAGCCCATGCTGAAAATCAGGCTGATTTTGTTTCTTGGGATGTCGCCAAGAAGATATTGCGCGACAGTGCGCAATGAAAATCGAGATTCTGAGTATCGCAATGGGTGAGCTACTACCGCACTGCACACAAAGCCATCCCGCGATACACTGCGTCGCACGCGTGATCGCTGGGTAGTAGGCAGTCAGGTGAAACACCGCAAATTGTAGGTCGGGATTTATCCCGATATTTCGGGCTGAAGCCCGACCTACTATCAATGCGTTTCATGTTGACTGACGAGTAGTCTGCCGCCCAAGCAACTGAAGCCGGTGCAAGCTTGGGTTGAAATTCACCGGGATGAACTTTTCGCCGACCGGGAACTTGCCGTTAACGGCGAAGAACCCTTTCGCATTGCACCGCTGCCCCCTATTTCACAGCGGCCTTGAGCTGCTCCAGAATCGCCGGGTTTTCCAGGGTTGACGTATCGGAAGTGATCTCCTCGCCCCTGGCGATAGCGCGCAACAAACGGCGCATGATCTTGCCGGAACGGGTCTTGGGCAGGTTGTCGCCGAAACGGATCTCGTCCGGCTTGGCGATTGGGCCGATTTCGCGGGCCACCCAATTGCGCAGGTCGGCGGCGATCTTCTTCGCTTCCTCGCCCTCGGGACGCGCCCCTTTCAGCACCACGTAGGCGACCACCGCCTCGCCCTTGATCTCGTGCGGCTTGCCCACCACCGCGGCTTCCGCCACCAGCGGATTGGCCACCAGGGCGGACTCGATTTCCATGGTGCCGAGGCGGTGCCCGGAGACGTTGAGCACGTCGTCGATGCGGCCCATGATCCAGTAATAGCCGTCGTCGTCGCGGTGCGAGGAATCGCCGGCGAGGTAATACTTGCCGCCCAGTTCCTCGGGGAAGTAGGTCTTCCTGAAGCGCTCCGGGTCGCCCCACAAGGTGCGCAACAGCGACGGGAACGGGCGCTTGATGACCAGGAAGCCGCCATGCCCCTTCTCCACCTCATGCCCCACTTCATCCACGATGTCGGCCATGATGCCGGGCAGCGGCAAGGTGCAGGAACCAGGTTTGGTGGCGACGGCGCCGGGCAAGGGCGCGATCATGTGGCTGCCGGTCTCGGTCTGCCACCAGGTATCGACGATCGGGCAGCGAGTCTGCCCCACCACCTCGTGGTACCACATCCAGGCTTCCGGGTTGATCGGCTCGCCCACGGTGCCCAGCAGACGCAAGGAGGACATGTCGTATTGCCTGGGCAGATCGTTGCCCAGCTTGATGAGGGAGCGAATCGCGGTCGGCGCGGTGTAAAAAGTCGTGACCTTGTGGTCCTGGATCACTTTCCAGAAGCGCCCGGCATCGGGGTAGGTCGGGATGCCCTCGAAAATGACTTCGGTCGCCCCCATGGCCAGCGGGCCGTAGGCAACGTAGGTATGGCCGGTCACCCAGCCCACGTCGGCGGTACACCAGTAGACATCATCGGGTTTGTAGTCGAATACCCATTTCATCGACAGCACGGCACCGAGCAGGAAGCCGGCGCTGGAATGCTGCACGCCCTTGGGTTTGCCGGTGGAACCGGAGGTGTAAAGAATGAAGAGCGGATGCTCCGCATTGACCCAGGTCGGTTCGCAGCTATTCGCCTGATCCTGCACCAGATCGTGCCACCACAGGTCGCGCTGCGCGTCCCACTGGACCGCGCCGCCGCTGCGGCGGTACACCACCACTTTCTCGATGCACTCGCAGCCGCCCAAGCCAATCGCCTCGTCCACCGCGGCCTTGAGCGGGATCGCCTTGCCGCCACGCATGCCTTCGTCGGCGGTGATCACCGCCTTGGCGCCGGCGTCGATGATGCGCTCGTGCAGGCTCTTGGCGGAGAAGCCGCCGAACACCACGGAATGGATGGCGCCGATACGCGCGCAGGCCTGCATCGCCACCACCGCCTCGACCGACATCGGCATGTAGATGATGACGCGGTCGCCCTTGACGATGTTGAGCGATTTCAGCCCGTTAGCGAACTGGCACACGCGCTGGTGCAGCTCCGTGTAACTGACCTTGCTCACCGCGCCATCGTCGGCCTCGAAAATGATCGCGATTTTATCGCCCTGGGTCGTCAGATGCTTGTCGAGGCAATTGTAGGAAACGTTCATTTCGCCGTCGTGGAACCAGCGATAGAACGGCGCATTGCTTTCGTCCAGCACCTGGCTGAACGGCTTGTGCCACAGCAGATTTTCGCGCGCCTGCGCGCCCCAGAAGCCTTCGTAATCCTGCTCCGCCTGCGCGCACAAAGCGCGGTAGGACTCGATTCCCGACACATTGGCCTGGGCCTGGAAGGCGTCGCTCGGGGGGAAAATACGGGTTTCATGCAGAATAGATTCGATCGACGCCATGGTGCTGTTCTCCGCAGTATTTAGTCGTTGTGAGTGAGGGTAAGGGGATACAATAACCGCTAATAATATAGCTTTCCGCCGCCACTTTCCACATCGCAAAACGACATGACCACGCCACCAGCCGCATCCGAACAAGCCCTGATCGAAACCGCGCTGCGCTACAGCCGCTATGCCCAGCGCCTGGTGCAGAGCAACCCCTTGCTGCTGGAAGAACTGCAAAGCCAGCTCCACACGCCATGGAACGCGCAAGCCATGCAGGCTGACCTCGCCAGCGCCGCCATCGGCGACGAAGCCGCGCTCAAAACAGCCTTGCGCAGCCTGCGCAAGCGCGTCATGTTGCGCCTCATCGTGCGCGATCTGGCCGGCCTGGCCGATCTCGGGGAGGTGATGAGCAACGCCTCGGAGCTGGCGGAAGTGACCGTCACCTTTGCGCTGGAACGCCTGGCGGCCTGGCTCTCCGCGCAATACGGCCAGCCCATCGGCGAGGAAAGCAGAACGCCGCAGGACTTGATCGTGGTCGGCATGGGCAAACTGGGCGGCGGTGAACTGAATGTTTCTTCCGATATCGACCTGATCTTCGCCTACCCGGAAGAGGGTGAAACCAGCGGCCCGCGACTTATCAGCAACCACGAATACTTCACCCTGCTGGGCAAAAAACTCATCACCGCGATCAACGAAAACACCCCGGACGGCTTCGTCTTCCGCGTTGACATGCGGCTGCGTCCCTATGGCGATGCAGGCCCGCTGGCCGGCAGCTTCGCCATGCTGGAGAACTATTACCTGACCCAGGGCCGCGAATGGGAACGCTACGCCTGGATCAAGGGGCGCCCCATCTGCGGCAGCCAATACCAGGAACTGGCGGCCATGCTGCGTCCCTTCGTGTTTCGCAAGTATCTGGATTTCGGCGCGTTTTCCTCGCTGCGCGAACTGCACGCGCAAATTCGTCGCGAAGTGCAGCGGCGCGAACTCGACGACAACATCAAGCTCGGCCCCGGCGGCATCCGCGAAATCGAATTCATCACCCAGGTGTTCCAGCTCATCCGCGGCGGCAAGGAGCCGGCGCTGCAGACGCGCTCCACGCTGCAAGCCATGGACCTCATCGCGCAGCGCGAGCTGATGCAGCCCCAGGCCGTTGCGGAACTGCGCGCGGCGTATTTTTTCCTGCGTAATCTGGAGCACCGTTTGCAGTATCTGGAAGACGCGCAAACCCAGACCCTGCCGGGCAATGACGGCG
>JAUYFW010000284.1 GCA_030690835.1 Sulfurimicrobium sp.
GGCATGGAAGCGATCTACGAATTCGTGGTGCAGGACATGCCGGTAACGGTGGCGGTGGATGCAGGCGGCACTTCGGTGCACAACACCGGACCGGCGGAATGGCGGGCCAGGATAGGCAAGATCCCAGTCGTACCGGGTTAAATGACAGGCCAGTGGAATAGATTTAGCCTTAGATTAACGGACAGTCCGGGTTAAAAAACTGCGATTGTGAGAAACTGAACATCACACACAAGATATTGGTCACTAAATTGCATTCCAGGCTTCCTGATTCATTCTCGCTCAAACGTATATTCAAATATCTTTTATTCTCCGTTCTGGCTTTTCTCCTGCTTGCTTTACTGGTCATCGCCATCCTCGCCTACCGGGAAGCGGAAACATCCGCGTATCAGGCGCGCTACCTGAGCCGGCTGGCCGGCGAGTTGCGCTATGAGGTAAAGAACGGCCGCAACCCCGGACTGCGCATTCGCCAGGCAGGTCCCTATGATGTGCGCCTCGGGTATAGCCGCCTCCCCGCCATGATCAAGCGCCTGGAGCAGAACGGATTCGAGGTAAGCGCGCAGGCGAGGATTTCCCCGCGTATGCAGGAACTCATCGACCGCGGCCTGTTTGCGCCTTACCGGGAGAAGGCCCAGGCCGGGCTGAGCATTTTCGATGCCAACGGTGAGGTGCTTTACCAGGCACGCTCTCCGGCACGAATTTATAAACGCTTCGAGGCGGTTCCACCCTTGCTGGTGGAGAGCCTGCTCTTCATCGAGAACCGCGAACTGCTCGATCCCGAACATGCCAAAAAGAACCCGGCCGTGGAGTGGCTGCGGCTCGGTCAGGCGGTCATCGACAAGGCGATTCAAACCATCCGGCCTGATCATGATGTGCCGGGCGGCAGCACGCTTGCCACGCAAATCGAGAAATACCGCCACTCTCCCGACGGTTTGACCCTGACCGTCGAAGACAAGCTGCAACAGATGGCCTCCGCCTCGGTGCGGGCTTACCTGGAGGGGGAAAATACCTTGCCCGCGCGCAAGGCCATCGTGGTGAGCTACCTCGACACGGTTCCGCTCGCCGCCGTGAGCGGTTTCGGCGAGGTCAACGGCCTGGGTGATGCATTGTGGGCCTGGTACGATCTGGATTTCGATCAGGTCAACCGCACCCTGCTCGGCTGGCCGGCAAACAAGGCCAATCTGGCCGAGGTTGCCAGCGCCTACAAGCATGCGCTGAGCCTCATGATCGCCCAGCGCCGCCCCTCGGATTACCTCGCAGGGGATCACAAAACCCTGGCCGCGCTCACGGACAGTTACCTGCGGGTGCTGGCCAGGGACGGCATCATCCCGACCGATCTCAAGGATGCGGCATTGAAGGCCAAGCTCCATTTCAGAAGCGGCGCGATGACTGAAGAAAATGGCGGTTTCGCGTCCCGCAAGGCGGCCAATGCCGTGCGGGTGCGCCTGGCTTCCCTGCTGGGATTGAGCCGTCTGTATGAACTGGACCGCATGGATCTTTCCGTCAACACCACCCTCGATAAGGACCTGCAACAGAAGGTGACGGAGATTCTGCGCAAGCTCAAGGACCCAGCCTACGCGCAGGCCGCCGGGCTGTATGGCGAACGCCTGCTTGGCGCCGCCGATCCCGGCAGGATCATTTATAGCTTCACGCTGCACGAACTGACCCCGGAAGGCACCAAACTGCGCATTCAGGCTGACAATTACGATCAGCCCTTCGATATCAACCAGGGCACCAAGCTGGACCTGGGTTCCACGGCAAAATTGAGAACCCTGGTGACCTACCTTGAAATCGTCGAAAAACTGCAACAGCAATATGCTGCCGCTACGCCGGAAGAATTGCGCCAGGTCGTGGTCGCACCCGGTGACCCTATTAACCGCTGGGCCATCGATTACCTGCTGCAGGGCGGGGACAAGAGCCTCGTGGCCATGCTCGATGCGGCCCTGGAGCGCAAATATTCGGCCGATCCGGGTGAGCTGTTTTTTACCGGCGGAGGGGCGCAATATTTCAAAAATTTCAAACACGAGGATGACGGCAAGGTGATGAGTTTGCGCGAGGCGACACGCAACTCCGTCAACCTCGTGTTTATCCGCCTCATGCGGGATATCGAACGTTACTACATGTTCCATATCCCCGGTTCATCCGCCAATATCCTCAAGGATATCGATGACCCGCTGCGCGAGACCTACCTCAAACGATTTGCCGACAAGGAAGGCAAGGAATTCATCGGGCGCTTCTACCTCAAGTACAGAGGCAAGACGGCGCAGGAAGTCAACGATCTTTTCTATGCCGGCCTCAGGCCAACCCCGCGCCGGCTCGCGGCGGCTTACCGTTACATCAATCCGGACAAGTCACCGGCGCAGTTCGCGGCCTTCATGGAAACACGCCTGCCGAGCTTCAGAAGTTCCGGCTCACCCGCCATGCAAAGCCTTTACGATGCCTATGCGCCGGGAAAATATGGGCTGGCGGACCAGGGCTACATCGCTCATGTGCATCCCCTGGAGCTCTGGCTGGTGCGCTACCTGACGGCCCACCCCGGTGCCCATTACAAGGACGTGATCCAGGCCAGCGGCGAAGAGCGCATCGCGGTATATGGCTGGCTGCTCAATACCGGGCGGAAAAATGTGCAGGACAACCGGATTCGTAACCTGCTCGAGGTGGAAGCCTTCCTGGAAATTCACCGCAGCTGGCAGCGCCTGGGTTATCCATTCGCCTCCCTGGTGCCTTCACTGGCCACGGCCATCGGCAGCTCGGCGGATCGCCCTGCTGCCCTGGCGGATCTGATGGGAATTATCCTGAATAACGGGATCAAGGTGCCGACGACCCTGATCGAAGGCATGCACTTCGCTGCCGGCACGCCCTTCGAAGCCGTCATCCGAAAACCGGCCGCCAAGGGCGAACGCATGTTTTCCCCCGAACTGGCTTCGGCCGTGCGCGGTGTGCTGGTCGACGTGGTGGAAAGGGGAACCGCCGCGCGACTGGCACATGCCATCGTGCAAGAGGACGGTACGCAGGTTCCGATCGGCGGAAAAACCGGCACCGGCGACCACCGCTACGTCACTTTTTCCTCGGCCGGGGTGATCAAGGAATCGCGCACGGTAAACCGCTCCGCCACCTTTGTCTTCTTCATGGGGGACCGCTTCTTCGGCACGCTCACCGCTTTCGTTCCCGGCGCCAGCGCGGCCGATTACAAGTTCACTTCGGGACTTTCGGCGCAAATCCTGAAGTTCCTGTTGCCGACGCTGAAACCCCTCACCGACACGGCCCGTCCCCTGCCCGAGCAAATCCGGCAAGAACGAAAGCATGAAAAGAAGGACTCCAAGGCAGAGCCCTCAGGGGATGAGGCGATTGATGCCACACAGCCGTCCGAGCCGGTCGAGTGAAGCAGTGCGCTTTATGAACACGAGCGGAAGAAGGTAACATTTCCTTTTATCCCGGAGTTTATTGAACGTAGGGGCGAATTCATTCGCCCATTGAGGCCTTGACCAGGGACATGGGCGAATAAATTCGCCCCTACGTTTTAATCAGGGGCGAAATTTAGGTTTATCAAGCAACGACAAGGGCGGGCAATGGGAATTCTGGTAAATATCGTCAGCGCTGACGAGGAAGATGTCGAGGCCATCGGCGAGTCACAGCATCCTGTCGACGAGTGGAGCGGCATCGAGGCAAGAGACATTGATACGGCTAAAATCGTAACACTGCACTGCCTCCTGACCGGGGATGGACTGGAGGATGCGTTCTATGCCTACGAGCCGGTTTATGTGGCAGGCGACGACGGGCCTATCGTCCTGCGGATTCCGGATGAGCTGATGGAAAAACTTGCCGGCCTCGAAGAAGAGGCGATTGAGAGGGTGGGAGAGGAACTGGCCGCCACCGAGGAATTCGAAGTGAACGGCTGGCCCGCCGAAGAGGTTCTGACCCTGGTGGAAGAACTCTCAGCACTGGCCCGGCTTGCCGAATCCCAAGATCAAGCCCTGTTCGTCTGGATGCACCCGCTGATGACCTGATTGAATTCAGGTCAGATTTTTCCAAAACGACACGCTGTAGGGGCGAATTAATTCGCCCATGGGCGGTTAAAACCGCCCCTACTTGACTCTCATCCCGGGTTGAGCACCATCGTCCGGGCTGAGAATGAACAGCCCCGGCGTGTCGCCTGAGGCGGCCAGCACCATGCCTTCCGACAGGCCGAATTTCATTTTGCGCGGGGCGAGGTTGGCGACCATCACGGTCATGCGGCCGATCAGCTTTTCCGGTTCGTAGGCGGATTTGATACCGGCAAACACGTTGCGGGTATTTTCCTCGCCGATATCCAGCGTCAGGCGCAATAACTTTTCCGCGCCTTCTACATGCTCGGCATTGACGATCCTGGCGATACGCAGGTCGACCTTGCTGAAATCGTCAATTGAAATAATCGGAGCGATAGCGAGCCCGTTTGCTCCCTCTCCCGCAAGCGGGAGAGGGTTGGGGTGAGGGGGCGCGGCATGATGCTGTTTTTCCGCATGGCGCGCTTGGGAGTGTGAATCTACAGTGGGTGCGGCTTGCAGGCTTTCCTTGTTGGCCTCCAGCAAGGCTTCGATCTGTTTCGGTTCGATGCGGGTCATGAGGTGCTCGTAAGCGTTAATGGCGTTGGCCGGGTAGGTTCTCAGTCCCTGCCAGTTGAGCTGGCCGGGCAGATTGAGAAAGCTTTCCACCTTTGCTGCCAGGCTAGGCAGGATGGGTTTGAGATAAATGCTGAGGATGCGGAAAGCATTGAGGCTTTCGCTGCATACCTGGTGCAGGCGTTTTTCCTGCTCGGATTTTTTGGCCAGTTCCCACGGTTTGTTCTGGTCGAAATACTGGTTCACCACGTCCGCGAGGCGCATGATTTCGCGCACCGCCCTGGAGAAGTCGCGCTCCTGGTAGGCGCGGGCGATGAGTTCTTCCGATCCCAGGAGAATGATCTCGATTTCCTCTTCCTCGGGTTGGCGGCGATCTTCAGCGGCGATCAACTGGCCGCCGAAGCGCTTGTGGATGAATCCCGCGGCGCGGCTGGCGATGTTGACGTATTTGCCCACCAGGTCGCTGTTGACGCGCGCGCTGAAGTCTTCCAGGCTGAGGTCGATGTCCTCCATGGTGCCGTTGAGCTTGGCGGCGTAGTAATAGCGCAGGTATTCCGGGTTGAGGTTCGCCAGATAGCTTTCGGCAGTGATGAAGGTGCCGCGCGACTTGGACATTTTCTGCCCGTTCACGGTAAGGAAGCCGTGGGCAAAAATCTGGGTTGGGGTGCGCAATGAGGCGTTTTCCAGCATGGCGGGCCAGAACAGGGCGTGGAAGTAGAGGATGTCCTTGCCGATGAAGTGATACAGCTCGGTCTGCGAATCCGGGTTCCAGAATTCGCCAAACAATGCTTCCGCTGATGGCTGACCGCTGACGGCTGAAAGCTTTTGGGCCAGATTCTTGAAACTGGCGATGTAGCCGACCGGCGCGTCGAGCCAGACATAGAAGTACTTGCCCGGTGCGCCAGGAATTTCGAAGCCGAAATAGGGCGCATCGCGCGAAATATCCCAGTCGTGCAGGCCGGAACCGATCCATTCCTCCATCTTGTTGCTGGCTTCGGCTTGCAGGTGGTCTCGCGTCCACTGGCGCAGGAAATCCTCGCATTTGCCGAGCTTGAAGAAATGGTGTTCCGAGGTTTTTGTGATCGGGGTGGCGCCGGACACGGCGGAGTAGGGGTTGATCAGTTCGGTCGGGGTGTAGGTGGTGCCGCACGCTTCGCAGGAATCGCCATACTGGTCCTTGGCGTGGCACTTGGGGCACTCGCCCTTGATGAAACGGTCCGGCAGGAACATTTCCTTGACCGGGTCGTAAAGTTGCTCGATGGTGCGAATCTCGATCAGGCCCTTGGCCTTGAGTTCGAGATAAATGGCGCTGGCGAAGTGCTGGTTTTCCGGGGAATTGGTCGAGTAGTAGTTGTCGAACTCGATATTGAATCCGCTGAAATCACGGGTATGCTCGCCCCACACGCGATCGATCAGCTGTTCCGGCGTGATGCCTTCCTTTTCCGCGCGCAGCATGATGGGCGTGCCGTGGGTATCGTCGGCGCAAACATAGAAACACTGGGTGTCCGCTTGCATTTTATGAAACCGT
>JAUYFW010000275.1 GCA_030690835.1 Sulfurimicrobium sp.
GGGGAGGGGTAATCAGGAGGTGGCTGTTAATGGATATGCCCAGTAAACGCCCGGTTTACCTCAATCTGTTCAAAATCAGGTTGCCGCTGCCGGGGGTGGTGTCCATCATGCATCGCGCGAGCGGGGCGCTATTGTTCCTGCTGCTGCCGCTGCTGCTTTACGTGTTGCAGTTGAGCCTGGCGTCGGAACAAGGATTCGCCGAGGTGCAGGCGTGGTTTCGGCTGCCACTGGTGAAGCTGTTTCTGATCGGCACCATTTGGGGCTACCTGCACCATTTCTGCATGGGCTTGCGTTATCTCGCCCTGGATTTTAACGTGGGCGTGGACCTGCCGCAGGCGCGTTTCAGTGCCAAGCTGGTGCTTGCCGTGAGCATAGGCGCAACCCTCCTGATCGGAGTCTGGCTATGGTAAACCGACTCGTCAGCGGCGCCCATTACGGCCTGAAAGACTGGCTGATCCAGCGCGTCACCGCCGTGGTGATGGCGCTTTACACCCTGTTCCTGATCGGCTTTTTCCTCACCCAGCCGCTGACGTTCGCTTCCTGGCAGGGGCTTTTCCAATGCCTGCCGTTGCGCCTATTCAGCCTGCTGTTCCTGCTCAGCGTGTTTATCCACGCCTGGGTGGGGATGCGCGACATTTTCATGGACTATGTCCATCCCACCGTGATTCGCCTTGCCCTGCATGTGGCGGTGATACTCGCCCTGATGGCCTATGCGGCCTGGGCGGTGCAGATTTTGTGGAGCGTTCAATGACCATTGCCAAAAGAACTTTCGACGCTGTCATCATTGGCGGCGGCGGTGCCGGACTCAGAGCCGCCCTCCAGCTTGCCCATGCCGATCTCAAGGTGGCGGTGGTGTCCAAGGTGTTTCCCACCCGCTCGCATACCGTCTCCGCCCAGGGCGGCATTGCCGCCAGCCTCGGCAACGTGAGCGAGGACAACTGGCACTGGCACATGTACGACACGGTCAAGGGCTCGGATTACCTCGGCGATCAGGACGCCATCGAGTTCATGTGCCGCCAGGCCAACGAGGCGGTGATCGAACTGGAACACTACGGCATGCCTTTCGACCGGCTGGAAAATGGCAAGATCTACCAGCGCCCCTTCGGCGGCATGACCCAGGATTACGGCGGCGCGCCTGCGGTGCGCACCTGCGCGGTGGCCGACCGCACCGGCCACGCCATGCTGCATACCCTGTACCAGCGCAACATCGCGGCGCGCACCCATTTCTTCGAGGAATACTTCGCGCTGGACCTGGTGATGGACAGCCACGGTTATGCGCTTGGCGTGGTGGCGCTGGGGATCGAATCCGGCGAGCCGATTTTCATCGAGGCGCGCGCCACCATCCTCGCCACCGGCGGGGCGGGGCGCATTTTCTCTGCTACCACCAACGCCCTGATCAATACCGGCGATGGCCTGGGCATGGCGCTCAGGGCCGGCATTCCGCTGGAGGACATGGAGTTCTGGCAATTCCACCCGACTGGAGTGCACGGGGCCGGGGTGCTGATTACCGAAGGCGTGCGCGGCGAGGGCGGCTACCTGGTGAACAAGAACGGCGAGCGTTTCATGGAACGCTACGCGCCCAACGCCAAGGACCTGGCCAGCCGCGACGTGGTGTCGCGCGCCATGGCGGTGGAAATTTTCGAGGGGCGCGGCTGCGGCAAGGACGGCGACCACGTGCTGCTCAAGCTCGACCACCTCGGGCCGGACGTGATCCAGCAGCGCCTGCCCGGCATCCGCGAGCTGGCGCTGAAGTTCGCCCACGTCGATCCGGCCACGGACCCCATCCCGGTGGTGCCCACGGTACATTACATGATGGGTGGCATTCCCACCAACCTGCAGGGCCAGGTGGTGATGCCGACCGGCACCGGCCCGGAGGAAGCGGTGCCCGGCCTCTACGCCATCGGCGAATGCGCCTGCGTCTCGGTGCATGGCGCCAATCGCCTGGGCTCCAATTCCCTGCTCGACCTGATCGTGTTCGGCCGCGCCGCCGGCAACGACGTGATCGACTATTGCCGCGAAAACCCCTTTGCGCGTGCCGTGCCTGAAGACGCTCTGGGTCCCGTCATGGCACGTCTGGCGCGCTGGGAGAAAAAGGGCGACGGTCTCACGGTGCCGGAATTGCGCGAGGAAATGCGCAAGACCATGCAGCTCCACTGCGGGGTGTTCAGAACCGAAGCTGTGCTGCGGGACGGTGTGAGGAAGATGCTGGAAATTGCCGCCAAACTCCCCGACGTGGTGTTGCGCGACCACAGCAAGGTCTTCAACACCGGCCGCATCGAGGCGCTGGAACTGGAAAATCTCATGGCCGTGGCGCTGGCTACCATGGTATCCGCTGCGGCACGCCAGGAAAGCCGCGGCGCCCATGCCCGCGACGACTACCCGGCGCGCGACGACAAGGCGTGGATGAAGCACACGCTCTACCTCGCCGACGGCCACCGTCTCGACTACAAGCCGGTGCGCCTGAAACCGCTGACGGTGGAG
>JAUYFW010000276.1 GCA_030690835.1 Sulfurimicrobium sp.
TGCGGCCATAGTCGAAGACCTTGATGCCGCGCTCGCAGGCACGCCGCATCAGCTCCCTGTACTTGAAATCGTTGGCCGCCACCTCGCGTGCCGCCAAGGTGTCGCCGGCATAGTAGGGCAGCACCTCGTCGCGGAAATAAAAGCTCAGCTCGCTGCTCAAGACTTGCCCGTCCTTGACCACCGACAGCACTTCGCCGTCGTTGCCGAATATATCCGAGAGCAGCGCGAAATAGCGCTTGGGCAGCGCGGGTGTGCCATGGCGGTGGACATTTTCCGCGAATACGGAAAAAAACCGCTCCACGCCGTCGTCGATCTCGCTGGCGAGTCCGGCCTTGATGCCCTTTCTAACCATCGCCCGCTGCTTGCGCGGGATGGCGAGCATGTTCTGCTCCACATCCGGGTCTATCTCCTTGCGAAAGGTCACGTAGAGGTCCTTGCCTGGCCAATCCGGGTGCATGGGCTTGAGGTTCCGGTATTCCAGGTGGTCGACCCCTTGCTGCCTTGCCAGCGCCTGCGCGGCCTGGTCCAGCGCTTCCATGGCGGGCTCTGAAAGCGCGGCAATGCCGCCGTAGACGCAAAACGGCAGGGAGATCAGGGAATGGCCGAAAAGCCGGCTGTTGATTTCCGCGAGGGGAAGGACGCCTTGAATCCGTCCTTCCGACTCGGCGTAGAGGAACCAGGTTTTGTGTCCGAAAGCGCGCGCTATTACCTTTTGCCATCCCGCACGGTGGAAGAAGGTGGCCTCCGGGCAGCTCAGGACGAATTCGTCCCATCTTGCCGCATCCGCGGGCTGCATCTGGCGGATGGTCGGAGTGGGGGCGGCAGTTTGAGTCATGCGCCTTACTCCAGGAAAATCCGATCCATGCGATCCCAGCGGAAGTCGCGGGTCAAAGCCTTGATACGCCCTTCCATGCGATGCAGATTCAGATAGTGGCGGAAACGCGTTTTCATGCCGATGCCGTCCTGGCGCGGCTGCCCGGGGTCCAGTTCCCAGGGGTGAAAATAGAATATCCCGGGTTGCATATCGTGGTTGTTGACTCTTTGCAGAAACCAGCGCGAGACCGGGTAGGGCCAAAAGCGGAAAAAACCGCCGCCGCCGGCAGGCAGATTCCTCTGCAGGAGGCGCACGGTGGTGACGGGCAATTCCAGCAGCCCATCCTTGCCTGTAGGGTAAAAGGCGAAGCGGGGCGCATCCGGCATCCCATAATGGTCATGTTTGATGGGGTAAATACTGGAACTGTAGCGGTAGCCGGCCTGAAGAAGCAGGTCCAGGGCCCAGAGATTTTTGCTGCCGATGGAAAAGCTCGGTGCACGGTAGCCCAGCACCTTCTGGCCGCCGATGTCCTCGAGCAGGGCCTTGCTGCGGGTGATGTCATCGAGGAACTCATCGGCCTTCTGGTCGGAAGCCCTGAGATGCCCGTAGCCGTGGCTGGCAAGTTCGTGGCCGTTTTCGACAATGCCGCGCACCATGGCCGGGTAGCGCTCCGCAATCCAGCCCAGGGTGAAAAAGGTCGCCTTGACGCCCCCCTCATCCAGCAGGGCGAGGATGCGATCGATGTTTCCTTCCACCCGGCATGACAGGGATGGCCAGCTATCTCTCGGAATATGGGGCGCGAAAGCCGAGACCTGGAAGTAATCCTCCACGTCGATGGTCATCGCATTGCGTATCAGCGCTGGGGCCATCTGATCCCTGTCGGCGGAAGTCTGCATGGTCAGTTCCGCAAGCCATTTTCCAGCCATTCGCGAATTGCCGCCGCAATGCGTGTCGAGGCCTGTCCGTCCCAGAATTCGGGCACTCTGCCCACCTTGCCGCCGCTGCGCATAATCTCGTCGAATGCCGCCAGGATCTTTACCGGGTCCTGGCCGGCGATGGTATTGGTTCCCTCGTCCACCGTGATCGGCCTTTCGGTGCTGTTCCTCAGCGTGATGCACGGTACGCCGAGGGCCGTGGTTTCTTCCTGGATTCCGCCTGAATCGGTCAGCACGACCCGCGCATCCTTCATGAGACCCAGCATTTCCAGGTATCCCATGGGGGGCAACTGCAATAATTCAGGAACATCCAGCATCTCGTTCAAGCCGAATTTTTCGATCATGGCGCGGGTGCGCGGATGCACCGGGAAGATGACCGGCAGTCTGGCGCCGATCTTGAGAACGGTCTCAAGCAAGGTGCGCAGGGTGTCTGGATTGTCCACATTGGAGGGGCGATGCAGGGTAAGGACGGCGTATCCGTCATGAGCGTTCAGAGATGTTTCCTTGCCTGCCTCTTTCAGGATTTGAGCGACCGGAACGGCTCTTTCCAGGTTGCGGCGCAAGGTGTCGATCATGACATTGCCGACAAAGCGGATGCGGGATTCGTCAATTCCCTCGCGCAACAGGTTTTCGCGGCCGCTGCGTTCGGTGGTGAAAAGGAGGTCGGAGATCTGGTCGGTCAATATCCGGTTGATCTCCTCCGGCATGGCGCGGTCGAAGCTGCGCAGGCCGGCCTCGACATGAATCACGGGGATCCCTTTTTTCGTCGCCACCAGCGCGCAGGCCAGGGTGGAGTTTACATCGCCGACCACCAGCACGGCGGAAGGCTGTTTTTCGTCCAGGGCCGGCTCGAAACGGCGCATGACCTCGGCCGTTTGCGCTGCGTGGCTTCCGGAACCCACCTCAAGATTGATATCGGGCTGCGGGATGCCGAGCGCCTCGAAATACTGGTGATTCATGGCGACGTCGTAATGCTGGCCGGTGTGCACGAGGCTGACAGCCAGCTCCGGCCCGAGATCAGCCAGGGCCGCCATGATCGGTGCCATTTTCATGAAGTTCGGGCGCGCCCCCACGACACAGAGGATGCTGCGTGGAGTCTGGACTCCTGATGTGGATATATGCATTGACTATCTTCTTTTCGAAAGCTCTTTGTTTACTCTGGGCAAGGAGAGAATCTGCTTGAGCAGATCCAGCACGGAGATGACCGATCTTTCCATTTTGGAAAGCCTTTCGTCCATGCTATCCAGGCTGGCCGGCGTGGCTGTTTCTTTTTCGATTTCGGTCAGGTTGGACGTGCCCTGGGCTTCGACTTCCGGGGCCGGAAGATTGAACTCCTGCTGAATATCGCCAATAACTTCATTCACCTCTGAACTTCTGAAATCGTGAATTTCTTCAAGGTAACCCATCAGAAAAAGTCGGTCGCAAAGCGTATTGATTTTCCGGGGGATACCCCCCGAGTAATCGTGAATGGCGGCAAAGGCATCCTCGCTCACGGAAGGATCGCCGCGCCAACCAACCGTATTCAGCCGATGCTCGATATAGGAGCGGGTTTCCGTGGCATCCATGGGGCCGAGGTGGTAGGTGGCAATCACCCTTTGCCGCAACTGTTGCATGTCGCCACTAAGCAGCGTTTTCCTGAATTCGGGTTGGCCGAGCAGAAAGGTTTGTAACAAGGACTTGTCAGCGGTTTGGAAGTTGGACAGCATCCTTAACTCCTCCACCGTGCGGGGTGAAAGGTTCTGCGCTTCATCCACCACCAGGAGCGCGCGCTTCCCTTGCCGGTCGCATGATCGCAGAAACTGTTCAAGCCTGATCAGCAGGTCGGCTTTGCTGACGTTTTCATAGAGGAGTCCGAAAGCCGCGGCCACCATTCTCAGGGTGTCGTCTGAATCGAGGTGGGTGTTGACGATTTGCGCCGCAATGATTTTTTCCGACTCCAGCTTGCGGAAAAGATTGCGCACCAGAGTGGTCTTGCCCGCGCCGACTTCGCCTGTGATGACGATGAAGCCCTCTCCTTGTGACAGGCCGTATTCAAGATAGGCCATGGCGCGTTTGTGGCCTTTGCTGCCGAAGAAGAAGTTCGGGTCAGGCTTCAGTTGAAACGGTTTGGCGTTGAGGCCATAGTAATGTTCATACATCTGTCAGCCCCCGCTAGAATTTCATGAATAGGGAGGCCGTGATGGCATTCTCGCTATAATCGCTGCCGCTTTGGTTGGAATCCCGCCGATTATGTCGAAAATCAAGCGAGCCGTTGAGCTTGGGCTGAAACTTTCTTGTCAGGCCGAGCCTGATTGACTTGAAGTCGTCCTTCCTGTCTGTCGCGGGCGAACTGGTTCTGGTATACCCGGCACTCATGTTGGCGCTGGTGCGCGGAGAAAATCTCCAGTTCCATAAAGCGTTTACGCCGGTTTGCCTGGTATTGTCGTTCAGTGCCAGGATGTTTGTTCCAAGCAGGGCGCTGTCCATTTCTTGTGATGTTTGTGCCTCGCGCGACATATTGAACATACTGAAAACGAGTGTATTTTTCGTGCCATTTAATGCCACGGACCCCTGCAAGCGTTTTTGTAGAAAGAATCGGTTGGTGAAGTAATTGACGGGCTCCGAAAGGGACGCTGGAAGCCCGGAGTCGAGGATGAAAGCGGCTACAATTTGCTGGCGCATGACTGGATCGGGAATGCTGGCTACCCATAGTTGGTTCAGGAAGTCTGCTGTGTCGATCGTGACGGGAATCAGAAACTGGT
This sequence comes from Sulfurimicrobium sp., assembly GCA_030690835.1. Classification (GTDB taxonomy): domain Bacteria; phylum Pseudomonadota; class Gammaproteobacteria; order Burkholderiales; family Sulfuricellaceae; genus Sulfurimicrobium. The sequence continues at coordinate 4,491 of JAUYFW010000276.1, forward strand.
CTCGAGTGGTGGTGATGTCCTCGCTGTAACCCAGGCTCCAGGCGGTTTTACGCGTGCGATGATTGGCCGTGAGTGAGTATGTGGAGCCAAAAAACCTTTTCCCGGCACTGGCTATAATCTTCGTTCTTTCGGCCGGTGCCCAGGAAAAACCGGCTGTCCAGAAAGAGCCCTCCGGCTTTCCTCTGATTGAAAGATAGTTGTTTTTTTCGTAACCACCGGTTGCGGTCAGACTGAATTTCGGCGATATCAGGTAGCGTAGATTGCCCGAAATGGTTTCCATTTCGACAGTATTGGCGTTGCTGTAGTTGAGTTTTTGGTTATTATATTTCAAGCCCCAGCCCAGTGTTTTGAAGGCCGTCCCACTGTTCAAACCGAACAGGATGCGGTCTGATTGGCTGGCAAATAGCCCGCCTGTGCCCGTCTCGACTGAATCATGGGTGTAACGCAACTCGGATGAGGCAAAGCCATCGAAACGCTGACGCAGATAGGGGCTGATGCTATACGTTCTTGTCTCGGAGAGGTTGCCTGTAATATTGACGTTGTCAGTTGTCTGCGGTCCAAACGAGGAAATGTTTTGCTGGCTGATCGAGGCTTTACCGTCGAGAAAAAAAAGGTCGTCAACCAGTTCCGCGTTTGCGCCGGCATTCAACTGGTGCCTGGTTGTGTTTCGGCTGTTTTCCGCTCCTCTTCGGTCAAGAGATCGATCTTCCCAATCACAAAGACAAGCTT
>JAUYFW010000277.1 GCA_030690835.1 Sulfurimicrobium sp.
ACAGGAAACGCTGGCATCGATGAACAGCACCCGCTCGCGGCCCTGCAGGTCAACCGCGTGCTCCACCTGAAGCTGGAAATCGGTAAGCAATTCGACATGCGGCAAGTTTAGCGCCGCCAGTTGCTCCAGCAACAACGGCCCCAGGGCATCGTCGCCACGGCTCGGGTTACCGTAGCCGAAAACCAGTAACGGCGCTGTCAAACGCCACACCGGCCGTCGGAGTTTTTGGTCAGGCGGTCGATCACGGCGCCTTCCACGTCCACCAGCTCCACTTCCAGCGGCATCTTGCCGACCGCGTGGGTGGCGCAGGAGAGACACGGATCGAAGGCTCTGATGGCCACTTCGATGTGGTTGAGCAGGCCTTCGTTCAGTTCCTTGCCGTCCAGGTATTGCAAAGCCACCTGGCGTATCGCCTCGTTCATGGCGTGATTGTTGTGCGTGGTGGAGACGATCAGGTTGGCGCGCACGATCTGTTCGTCCTCGTTGATGCGGTAGTGGTGGATGAGCGTGCCGCGCGGCGCCTCGATCACGCCCACGCCGCGCAAGGCGCGCTCCCCTGTATTGACCAGATCATTGCTCTGCAGATCGTCGTCGAACAGCAATTCCTGGATGGCTTCGGCGGCATGCAGCATCTCGATCATGCGCGCCCAGTGATAGGCCAGCGTGGCCTGCGTGGCGCTGCCGCCGCCGAATGCCTTGAAGATTTTTCTTTCCGCATCCGCCAGGGGCGTCGGAATGAAATCGCAGTTATTGACCCGCGCCAACGGCCCGACCCGGTACCAGCCCTCCTCCCGGCCGCGCGAACGGATGAAGGGAAATTTCATGTAGGACCAGGGCTTCACTTCCTCATGGATATAGTCCCAGTAGTGGCTGTAATCCACGTGATCGAAGATCGTCTGGTCGTGCTCGTCCCTGGCCCGCAAGCCGCCATGGTAAAGATCCAGCGCGCCATCGCCCCGCACCAGACTCATGAAACTGGAACGATAAAAGCCGAAACCATTATGAAAATCCGGCCGCTCGCTGTAGACCTTCTTCACCAGCTCCACGGCAGCCTGGCTCCAGGCAATGATCTGCTCGATATCCTTGCGCAGATAATCGCGCTCCTCGCGCGACAGATTCTTGTTCATACCGCCGGGAATCGCTCCGGTGCCGTGCACCCGTTTGCCGGCGGTCAGGCGAATGACCTCCTGCCCGTATTTGCGCAGCGCCACGCCCTGTTTGGCGATTTCAGGATAAGCCGCCGCCACGCCGACGATATTGCGTTTGGCCACATCCGAATCGAAGCCAAAGAGCAAATCCGGCGACGCCAGATAAAAGAAATGCAGCGCATGGGATTGCAGTATCTGCCCGAGGTGCATCAGGCGGCGCAGTTTCTCGGCGCCCGGCGTGAGCGTAGCGCCGACGATCATGTCCAGGGCCTTGGAAGCCGCCAGATTATGGCTCACCGGGCAAATGCCGCAGAGGCGCTGCACCAGCACCGGCACTTCCCAATAGGGGCGGCCCTGGATGAATTTCTCGAAGCCGCGGAATTCGACGATGTGAAAGCGCGCCTGATGCACGCGGTTATCCTCGTCCAGCAGCAGCGTGACCTTGCCGTGGCCCTCGACGCGCGTGACCGGCTCGATCACCACGCGTTTCAGGTTTTCCGGATGAGCGGCGGTTTCAAGTTCAAAAGTCATGACAGCGCCTAATCATAATGCAGCATCTCGTAATCCAGTTTCGGCTCCCGCCCGGCGATCAGGTCGGTGAGGAATTTCCAGATCGCGTCCGCCGGTGGCGGACAGCCGGGCAGGAAATAATCGACCTTGACCACTTCGGCAATCGGATGCACCTTGTCGAACGGCAAGGGCAGCTCGGGATCGTTGGGCACCTGCCCGCCCTCCAGCCCGCCCTCGTACTGGTACACCTCCTGGAAGCAGTCCCACAGGTCGATATTGTTGCGCAGGGCGGGGATGCCCCCGGTGATGGCGCAGGCGCCGATCGCCACCAGCACCTTGCAGTTCTTGCGGAATTCCTTGAGTACATGGACATTTTCCGCGTTGCACACGCCGCCCTCCACGATACCGACATCGCAAGGGCCGCAGTGCTTGATATCGGTCAGCGGGGTGCGGTCGAATTCCACCACTTGCAGCAGATCGAGCAGCTTTTCGTCGATGTCCAGCAGGGACATGTGGCAACCGAAACAGCCCGCCAGGGAGCAGGTGGCGACACGGATTTTGGCTTGCTCACTCATGGCCGGGCTCCGTCTGTACCTCGCTGATGTGCCGGTGATCGAAGATGCGCTCACCGATCGGCACCTTGAACCCCTGGCGCTTGATCAAAATCGCGCCCGTGGGGCACACCTGGGCCGCCTTGTCGCTCACGGCAAAGTCGGTATCGCCCAGCCTGCCGCTGTCCGCATTCACCACCAGGCGGCAGCCGATGCCGCGCCCGGACAAACCGAACACGTTCTTGCCGTCCACATCGCGGCTGGCGCGCACGCACAGTTCACACAGGATGCAGCGGTTGCGGTCGAGGAACACGTCGGGGTGAGAAGCATCCACTTCGCGCGGCGGGTAGAAATGCGTGTAATGCGGGCTCATCACGTCCAGCTGATAGGCCACCGCCTGCAACTGGCAATTGCCGGATTTCTCGCACGCCGGGCAGATATGGTTGCCCTCGACGAACAGCATCTGCACCAGGGCCTGGCGTTCGCCGTTTAGTTCCGGCGTGTTGTTTGCCACCACCATGCCCTCGCCCGCGGGCATGGTGCAGGACGCCACGTTGCGCCCGTTGACGCTCACCGTGCAGAGCTTGCAACTGCCGTGGGGCTTGAATTCCGGGTTGTGGCACAGGTGCGGGATGTAAACCCCCGCCGCCAGCGCCGCATCCATGATGGTCTGGCCGTCCGCGAAGGGAATCGTCTGGCCATCGATGCTGATCGATTTATTCATAAGTGCGCCCATTCGTCGTCACGTCCGGTGATCTTGCGCGCCGTTTCCAAAGCGCCGTCGAGGTCGAAGGCGGGTTCGAAGACGAGGGCCTTGAGTTTGCGCTCGAAAGTGCCGGGAAATTTCTTCAGGGTATCCAGCACCGGATTCGCGGCGCTGCTTCCCAGTCCGCAGTGGCTCATGGTTTTGAGAATATGGCCGAGATTTTTCATCTCTTCCAGGTCGGAAGCGGTGCCGTGGCCGCCTGCAATCTTGTCCATGATCTTCTTTTGCAACTGGGTCCCCACCCGGCACGGGGTGCAGAAGCCGCAGCTCTCATGGGCGAAGAAATGGGTGAAATTGTGGGCCGCGGCAAACATCTCGCGCTTGCGGTGGAACACCATGAAAGCGCCCGCCGTGGGCAGGTCCTCGAAAGCGATGCGGCGGCCGAATTCCTGCCACGACACCAGGGTGCCGGAAGGCCCGCTCACCTGAACCGCATGCGCGTCCACGCCGCCGCAATCACGCAGGATCTGCTCCACCGTCACGCCGAACGGATATTCGTAAATTCCGGGGCGCGAAACATCGCCGGAAATGGAAAGCAGCTTGCTGCCCGTGGACTGGGGCGTCCCCATGGCGGCGAACCACGCCCCGCCGCGTTCGGCGATGCGGGCCGCGCAGGCGAAGGTCTCCACGTTATCCACCACCGTCGGCAGCCCCAGGTAACCATGCGTGACCGGAAATGGCGGACGGTTGCGCGGACGCCCGCGCTTGCCTTCGAGCGACTCGATCAGCGCGGATTCCTCGCCGCAAATATAAGCCCCGGCGCCGAGATGAATTTCGATGTCGAAGTCGAAGCCCTTTTCGCCCAGGATGTCGCACCCCAGCAATCCCTGCGCGCGACGCCGCGCCAGAACGGCTTCCAGCTTGTCCAGCAGATAACGGTATTCGCCGCGCAGATAGAGGAAGCCCTTGCTCGCGCCGACCACGCGGGCACCCACCGTCATGCCCTCGAACACCAGGTCGGCGTAGGAAGCGAGCAACACGCGATCCTTGAACGTTCCCGGCTCGCCCTCGTCGGCGTTGCACACCATGATCCGTTTAAGCGTTGCGCCGACATCGCAGATCTCGCTGCCATCCGCCTCCACGAGGGCTGCATGGCAGAACGACCATTTCGCGGCGGTCTTGAAACCGGCGCCGCCACGCCCGCGCAAATTGGCTATTTCCACTTCGGCCAGCGTCTGCCGCGCACCGCGCGCCAGCGTTGCCCGGATAGCGGCGCCCGGCTCCAGCGGTTCGCCGAGCAGCACGTCCTTGCGCCGGATGTTGTCCGCCACTTCGAACAGCATGGGCGGCCAGTCGGCGACCGGCTTGCGCAAGCGGATCAGTTCCGCGATCAGGTCGAGCCGGTTGTTGTCCAGATTGGTGAGCGGCCAGCCATTCACCAGCGCCGCCGGCCCCTGGTCGCACATGCCGGTGCAGGAAGCGCTGTCCACGCTCACCAGATTGTCTTCCGACACCTTGCCCGGCTCGACCCACAGCTTGTTGCAAAAATATTGCATCAATTCGGGCTTGCCCAGCATATGGTCGGTGATGTTGTCGGAAAACAGCACGCGATATTCGCCGTCGGGCTTGAGAGAAAGAAAGGAATAGAATCCGGCCACGCCTTCCACGCTCGCCCTTGGCATATCGAGATAGATGGCAATGCAGGAGACGGCTTCAGGCGGGATAAAATGAAACGCGTCCTGAACCTCGCGCAACACCTGCAGCAGGCGGGTGGCATCGCGCCCATGACGCGCGAAAATGGGTGCCAGTTGCGATGCGATATGCGGAAATTCACAGGGTTCCATCAGGCGGCTCCAGACCGTGATTTAGTGCTCATTATGATTTCATAATACTACCAAATCATGACATCAGGCGTGCTGGGGTACTGGTGACTGGAGTAGGCCACGGCGATATTCACAACCGCGATAAGATGGCTTAGCCGATAATGGTGATCTGACGCGCTTACAAGGAATTTCAATGAACCGCACCACCGGCAAGAAAATCGCCTTCGGCTTCGCCATCACAAGCCTGGCCGGCATGGCCGCCAGCCTGCTGATTTTTATCTATTTCCTCCGGGAAAAAGGGATTAGCGATCCGCTCACAGCCAGCGCGCTCGCAACGATAATATTCTTCGCCAGCTGCGCCATCGTGCTGTATTTCATGAGCCAGCCGCCGCGCTATGAACTGCGGCCATGGGATGAGGGTGAAAAGAAGGAAGAACCGATCTGACGACTGGTCCTGATGGCCATGGCGAATCGCCGCCCAGAATCATGAACCAAAAGTAGGCGTCACTAGGCGACAAGTGAAATGTGAAACCGCTTGGGCTACGCCCTTGCTGTGAAGCGTGAAATGCAAGAGCAGGCTCAGTGGATGTTTTTACATTTCACGCCTCACAAAACCGTTTCACGTTAAAGCATCAGGTCGCGCAGCAACGGTTCGAGTTTCTCCGCCGGCATCGGGCGGGAGATAAAATACCCCTGGCCCAGGGTGCAACCGATTTC
>JAUYFW010000306.1 GCA_030690835.1 Sulfurimicrobium sp.
TTTCATCATGTTGTGCACGCTACGCTTTGCCCAACCTACGTTACTACGTTGGCAAGGTCGCTGGTAGGTGCGAAATCATTAGGACAAAAATTTGCGTGCGAATGTATTCGCACCTACAAAAACATTTTCAGGATTAACAATGGCTACCACGCTCCCCGTTCTCTCCCTCCTTGAAACCCGCGTCCTCGGCGTGCTCGCCGAGAAGCAGCGCACGGTGCCGGACTCTTATCCGTTGACGCTGAATTCGCTGGTCTCCGGCTGCAACCAGAAGAGCAGCCGCGATCCGGTTATCGAGGCTGCCGAAGCGGAGGTGCTGGTGGCGCTGGATAGCCTGCGCGGGATGTCGCTGATCGTGGAAACCAGCGGGGGAAGGGCGTCGCGTTATGCGCACAACATCGAGCGGGTGCTGCATATCCCCACGCAGTCCACCGCGTTGCTGGCCCTGCTGATGTTGCGCGGCCCGCAGACGGCGGGGGAGTTGCGCCTCAATTGTGAGCGGCTGCACAAGTTTGCCGACATTTCTTCGGTCGAGAGTTTTCTGGTCGAACTGGCCGAGCGCGCGGCGGGCGGCCTGGTGGTGGAGTTGCCGCGCCAGCCCGGTTCGCGCGAAAACCGCTGGATGCACCTGCTCTCCGGCGCACCGGCCATCGAGGAGCGTGTGGCCGCCAGAGCGGCATCGGCCACGCCCTCGGGCGATGTGACGGTGGGCGAAATCGCCGCGCTCAAGGCCAAAGTCGCCAGGCTCGAAGCGGAGGTAAGCGAGTTGCGGGCGATGATGGGCAGGCTGTGCGCGGAACTGGGCGTTTCGGCCGGGTAGAAGCGTGGGCGTTACCGGAATTTCCCCGGATTCCATTGCATTGTATCCGGGCTACGCCCGCTGGCCCATTTGAGTGCTGGGAATTTCAGCAGCCTGCTAGAACCCGACCAGATCGTCGACCGGCAATGCGAGTGGTGCGCCGGTGATACGCTCCAGTGTTCTGCCGATGATTTCGACATTGTTGTCGAAGCCGCCGTGCGATGCGCTTGCGGTCTTCTCTGGCATATCGGCGCCGTTGCCGCGCCGGGTGACGATCTTCTCTTTGTTGTGAATGGTCAGGCGATCCTTCAGTTTGCTGATTTCCACGGCATTGCGCCAGTTGGTGAGGGCTTCGGCGGTGCTTGACGAGCCATCCCAGCCGGAATACTGCGAATTGTAGACGTTCTCCAGACCGAGGATGGGCATGCGCAAATCGGCCTCCAGCGCGTTGGAAACGAAGTAGAGCAGGGACTTCTGGTAGACAAATGCCACGTTGTCATCTTGCTCGCGCTGATCCGCCAGGATGTCCAGATGCAGCTTG
>JAUYFW010000317.1 GCA_030690835.1 Sulfurimicrobium sp.
CGCTTCACAGCAAGGGCGTAGCCCAAGCGGTTTCACATTTCACTTGTCGCCTAGAGGCGCCTACTTTTGGTTCATGATTCTGGGCGGCAATTCGCCATGCCCGTTATGCAGGAGCTTTGTCGATGATGTAACCCAGGCCGCGGATGGTGCGGATGGTGACGCCGGCGGGCTCGATTTTCTTGCGCAGGCGGTGAATGTAGACCTCGATGGCGTTGCCGCTGGCTTCCTCGGAGTAGCTGTAAAGCCGCTCCAGCAGTTGCTCCTTGCTCACCACCCAGCCGATGCGCGACATCAGCGCCTCCAGCACCCCCAGTTCGCGCGGGGTGAGTTCCAGCACCTCGCCGTTGATGGCCGCGCGCCGTCCGACGCTGTCGAAAACCAGCGTGCCGCAAGCAAATACCGGGTTCACGCCGCACTGGCCGCGCCGCAGCAGCGCCCGCACCCGCGCCTCCAGCTCCGGCAGGTTGAAGGGTTTGACCAGATAGTCATCCGCGCCCAGGTCTAGGCCCCTGACCCGGTCTTCCACGCCATCGCGGGCAGTCAGGATGATCACCGGTACCTGGCGGTTGCGCTCGCGCAGGCTGCGCAGCACCTGGAGCCCGTCCAGGCGCGGCAGGCCGAGATCGAGGATGGCGAGGTCAAAAGGCTGCTCGCCCTTGAGCATCAGGTCGGCGTCCAGGCCGTCCGCGACATGATCCACCGCATAGCCGGCCTGGCGCATGGAGCGGCACAGGCCATCGGCCAGCACTTCATCGTCTTCGGCAACCAGGATGCGCATTGTAAGGTTTGTGTAAGGCCGGGAAGGTAGGGTTCGGGATAAGGAGGAGTGTGGCGTGTTATAGCCCATTACCTGCTGGAAAACAATTTTAATTGGGGAACAAGAAATGTCAAAACGCGAGATGAACTGGGCCGCGATCGATGCCGATCCGCGCTTCCAGGCTTTGCACCGCAAGAAGACCACATTCCTGTGGGGACTGATGATTTTCTCGGTGATCTATTACTTCATGCTGCCGATCGGCGCGGCCTATTTCCAGGATCTGTTCAAGATCAAGGTATGGGGCGTGGTCAACGTCGGCATCCTGTTCGCGCTGTCGGAGTTCGTGGTGGCCTGGACCATTGCCTGGGTTTATTCGAGGAAGGCCAACGCCGAATTCGACACCATGGCGCAGGAAATCATCAACGACGCGCACAAGATGGGAGCCTGACATGAGACCAAGCTATAACAAGCTCGCCCTTTCCTCCGCTGCCCTGCTGGCCAGCGGTTCCGCCTTCGCGGCGGGCGGCGGCGCGGTGGCCGACGAGTTCAAATGGATGACCTTCGCGGTGTTCGGCGTGATCATCGCCATCACCATGGCGATCACCTTCTGGGCTGCGCGCACCACGCACACCACTTCCGAGTTCTACGCCGCCGGCCGCTCGGTGTCCGGCATCCAGAACGGCTGGGCGATTGCCGGTGACTACCTGTCCGCCGCGTCCTTCCTCGGTATTGCCGGCCTGATCTCGCTCTACGGCTACGACGGCTTCATGTATTCGGTGGGCTGGCTGGTGGCTTACATCACCGTGCTGCTGGTGATCGCCGAGCCCTGCCGCAACATCGGCAAGTACACCATGGGCGACATCCTGGCGTTCCGCAACGATCCGAAGAAAACCAAGACCGTGGCGGCGCTGTCCACCATCACCGTGTCCACCTTCTACCTGACCGCGCAAATGGTCGGCGGCGGCGTGCTGATCAAGACCCTGATCGGCATCGACTATGAAATCTCGGTGATTGGCGTGGGCGTCCTGATGCTGGTTTACGTGGTGTTCGGCGGCATGAAGGCCACCACCTGGGTACAAATCATCAAGGCCGTACTGCTGGTGGTCGCATCCATCCTGCTGGTGGCTCTGGTGTGGGCGCCTTACGGCTTCAGCCTGCCGGGCTACCTGCAGGCGGTGGTGAGCGATCCGGACGTGCAGGGTCAGGTTGCCAAGCTGCTGGGCGACAAGGCTGCCAACATGACGCCGGAAGAACTGGGCCAGCGCTTCCTCGAGCCCGGCCTGTTCCTCAAGAGCCCGATTGACCAGATCTCCCTCGGCATGGCGCTGGTGCTCGGTACTGCCGGGATGCCGCACATTCTGATGCGCTTCTTCACCGTGCCGACGGCACAGGCCGCACGTCTGTCCGTGATCTGGGCGATGGGCATCATCGGCGGTTTCTACGTGCTGACCCTGTTCCTCGGTACCGGCGCCGCGATGCTGGTCGGCCCGGCCAAGATCGCCTCGGTCGATGCTGGCGGCAACATGGCCGGCCCGCTGCTGGCGCAGTTTCTGGGCGGCGGCGAAAGCTCCATGCTGGGCAACCTCTTCCTCGCCTTCGTCGCCGCCGTGGCCTTCGCCACCATCGTCGCGGTGGTCGCGGGTCTGGTGCTGGCAGCCGCTTCCGCGATGGCGCACGACATCTACGTTGGCGTGATCCGTGGCGAACATGCCACGCCGCAGGAGCAGGTGACCGCAGCGCGCGTGTCCTCCGTGATCGTCGGCATCATGGCGATCACCGTCGGCATCCTCGCCAAGGGCCAGAACGTGGCCCACCTGGTGGCGCTGGCCTTTGCCGTGGCGGCTTCCTCCAATTTACCGGCGGTGTTCCTCACCCTGTACTGGAAGAAGTGCAACACCACCGGCATCATCATGGGCATGCTGGTCGGCGCCATCACCGCCATCGCGCTGGTGATGATCTCCCCCAACATGACCTATCCCAAGGCCGTGATCAGCGGCGCCAAGAAAGTGCTGGAAGGCGAAACCGCCCAGCCGGCCAAACTGGCCCAGGCGGCTGAAGGTGGTTTCATCTGCGAACTGTTTGCCGTGTCCGGCTGCAAGAAAGCCGAGCCGGCCAAGCCCGAACAGGCCGCCAAACCCGGCGCACCGGAGAAGCTGGCCAAGCTGCAGGAGAAACTGCCGGCCCTGACGGATGCCAAGGACCTGGAAAAAGCCAGGAAGGACATCGCCGGCCTGGAGAAATCCATCAAGAAGGCCGAGGATGACCTGAAGAAAATGGCAGGCCAGACCACCAGCATGATGGGCCTGGAGAAACCATTCTTCCAGCTCAAGAATCCTGGCCTGATCTCCATCCCGCTCGGCTTCCTGATGGTAATCCTGGGATCCCTGCTGACGCGTGACAAGCGCGCCGAAGACATGTGGGACGAGCTCTACGTGCGCCAGAACACCGGTATCAATGCGGAAGCAGCAAGCGCGCACTAAACAAGCCTCGGCATTACCCTCCTTAGCCCCGGCCTCGGCCGGGGCTTTTTTTCGGGTATCTCAAGAAAAATTGGTCGCCCGAACAAATCGCAGGCACACTTCAACACATGCACCCAGACGAGCCAGAACAACGTGTCACACGATATGATTTACCATACGCTCTACGCCATGCCGCGTGGCGAGTTGCGCCGTGAATTTCGCGTGCCTGCGTGGAACGGGGTGTGGGTGATGGAATCGAAATGACCCCTTACCGCCCTTTCCTTTACTACCTGCTGGCACTGATTCTGGCCGCATGGCCGCTAAGCGCCCCGGCTGCCGATTCCCCCAAGCGGCTCGCGCTGGTGGTGGGCAACGCGGCCTATCCCGGCTCGCCGCTGGAAAACCCGGTCAACGATGCCCACGCCATTGCCGTCTCATTGAAAGAACTAGGATTTCACGTCACCGCGCTGGCCAATCTTTCGCAGAGGGAATTCAACCGCGCCATCACCCTTTTTGGCGAACAGCTCACGCCGAATACCGTCGCGCTGTTTTATTACGCCGGCCACGGCATGCAGGTACGCGGCAAGAACTATCTGATTCCGGTGGACGCCCAAATCCACACGGAAGCCGGCGTCAAAAGCGAAGCCGTGGATGTCGATACGCTGCTGGAGCATTTCCAGTCCGCCGGCAGCCCGCTCAACATCGTCATCCTCGACGCCTGCCGCAACAACCCGTTCGAGCGGCGTTTCCGCAGCACTGCCGGAGCCGGGCTGGCGCAAATGGACGCACCCAAGGGTACCCTTGTCGCCTACGCCACGGCGCCCGGCAAGACCGCGCTCGACGGCGAGGGCGCCAACGGCGTCTATACCACGGAACTGCTGAGAGCTGTCCGCCAGCCGGGACTCAAGGTGGAGGATGTGTTCAAGCAGGTGCGCATCCGGGTAGCGGCGCTCACCGCCGACCAGCAAATGCCCTGGGAAGCCTCTTCGCTGACCGGTGACTTTTATTTCACCCATCCCGCCAGCG
>JAUYFW010000281.1 GCA_030690835.1 Sulfurimicrobium sp.
TGACTTGCCCGAGCCTTGCGTCGGTACCAGATCCGCCACCGGACGACCGCGATTGGTAATGGTCACGACTTGCCCCTGCTCAACCAGATGGACCAGGTTGGCAAGCTTGGTTTTGGCTTCGTAAATTCCAACATCCATGGAATGCTCCTTATGATTCTGACCAGATTAACTTGGTCTGGTCGTCAGTCAAGCCCAACACGATGTGACGCAAAACGTCACATCCTGACCAGGCGGGGAGCGCATTCATGAATGCGCATCAGCAAATCCATTTTATTTTCCGCATTACGCAGGGGATAGCGCGCGAATCCACGCCGCGCACGCAAGAGAATCAAGGCTGGCACGCATTATGCTCAGTATCTTGCAAACACTTTACGTGTTTTTTTCGCAAGACCAACTCATGAGGAGAAATACCATGAAACGCGTACAACAAGGTTTTACATTGATCGAACTGATGATCGTGGTTGCGATTATCGGTATTCTGGCGGCTGTGGCGATTCCGGCTTATCAGGATTACACCGTCAAATCCAAAGTAACGGAAGGCCCAAGCTTGGCCAGCCCTGCCATGACAGCCATGGGCGTTGCCTGTAGCGAAGGCACTTTGGTATCCGCAACCAACACTTTCCTTGGCTTGCCGGCACTGGCTTCCATCACCGGAAAATACACGACCAGCGTGACTGCGGCAGGAACCTCTGCCACAGCTGGCACCGTCACAATCATCATGAAAGCCATCGGAACTAGCATTACTGCAGGCCAAACCATTGTTTATACCGGAACTTGCGGTGCGGGTGGTATGACGTGGGCTATTACGGGTACCGTTGCTGCCAAATACCTGCCTAAGACCTAAACTGAAGCAGGCTGTCGTACAACAAGGAGGCCGCAAGGCCTCCTTGTTTGTCTGCACCTCCCCCGCGATGCAACGCCACCTTCCAACAGCACTTCTTCTGGCTTGCTTAACACTCGCTTTCTTTGTTTATTACCCCGGCTCATCCGGCTATTTTCTGTTCGACGACACTATCAATATAGTCGACAACACCCGCATCAAAATCCAGTCACTCGATTTTATATCCCTGAAGCAAGCGGCCCTTTCCGGAGATGCCGGCATGTTGGGGCGCCCGTTAAGCGTGCTGAGCTTCGCGCTCAATTACTATTTCAACGGCTTGAGCCCCTATCATTTCAAGCTGACCAATATCGTCATCCACTTGTTGAATGGCATCTGTGTTTATGTCCTCACTATCCTGACCCTTGAAACCTGCCGTCAGCGCGACTTGACTGGAATCAGCCCGACTTATGCGCGCTGGGTCAGCCTTGCCGTGGCATCGGCATGGCTGCTGCACCCGCTCAACCTCACTGGCGTGCTGTATATCGTGCAGCGCATGACCAGCCTGGCGGCCATGTTCACTTTTCTGGGTTTGATTTCCTATCTGCATGGCCGTCAGCAACTGTCCTCGGGAAAGACCGGTTGGGGATGGATACTTGCCAGCTTTGCGCTGTTCACCCCGCTTGCGGCTTTCAGCAAGGAAAATGGCGCCCTGCTGCCCGTTTTCATGCTGCTGGTCGAGTTTGTATTTTTTCGTTTTCAGGCCCCGTCAACAAGCGCCCGGCGCACGCTGATCGCCTTGTTCGGCATCAGCGTATTTTTGCCGTTCGTCGCACTAATGATTTACACAATCCTCAATCCAGCCTGGCTGACAGGGGGCTACGCCATACGCGATTTCACCCTGGGTGAACGATTGATGAGCGAAGCGCGCATCATGTGGTTTTACATGCAGACCATTGTTGCGCCAAACTTGACACAGCTAGGCATGTACCATGACGACATCCCTGTCTCCAAAAGCCTGTTCGAACCCGCAAGCACTATTTTTGCGTGCATCGGCATCCCGCTATTGGTAGCCCTCGCCCTTGTGCTCAGAAAACGACAGCCCATCGCTGCATTCGGCATCCTGTTTTTTCTGATTGGTCACAGCCTCGAATCTTCCGTGCTCGCCCTCGAACTAGTGCATGAGCATCGCAACTACTTGCCGATTTACGGCTTGCTGTTACCCTTGCTCTACTACCTGCTTTATCCTCTGCGTCACTTGCAAAGCATGAAAGCCCGTCAGAGTCTGGCAGTGCTTTTCATCCTCATGCTTGCCGGACTCACCTTCATGCGCGCCACGCAGTGGGGCAATCATTTCTTGATGAAGGAAATGGCTGCTGCTAACCACCCCAACTCAATCAGATCCAATATTGACATAGGCTCTTTGCTTGCCGCCATGCCTGCATCCTCACAAGCCCAAGCCGAAGAATACTACCAGCGCGCCTATGTGCACTTTGCAAAAGCCGCTTCACTCTCGCCTGCTGATACACTGGGCCTCTTCGGATTAATCAGCCTGAACTCAAAACGCCAACTGCCGATCGAGGAAACCTGGGCGCACGCACTTGCAGGCCGCATAGAACGCTATCCATTTGCGCCAAGCACGGGAAACGCCCTATCCAACCTTGAAAAATGCATAGTCGCGAGGAGTTGCGCCCTCTCCCCCGAAATCATGGAAACCTTGATACAAGCAGCACTCCGCAACCCAACGCTGCAAGGAAAAGCAAAAACCCAGGTGCTGTTCGCCTGGAGCGACTTCCTGTTCAGGATCAAACAGGATCGTGATGCGGCAGCGAAGGCTGCTTATGAGGCGGCTGCCGCTTTTCCGAAGGAGATTGAATTTCAACTCACCCTCATCACGATGCTGATCAACATGGGAGAAACAAGTGAGGCCAAAACCCAGATAGAACATACCCGGCTACTCGACAAAATGCAGGTGCATACTGCGGCCCTCAATGATCTGGAAAAGTTCGTCACAGCACCCAATCAGAATGGCAACTAAACATGTTTAGCAAAGTATCCATTGCAGAATTAGGTAGAGTAGAGAACTGTCCATATAGAAGGCCGGTTGCGGTAGAGCTATCCTGACAGAGCCTGTCAGCAAGTCTGTATGCTGCCGGACGACTGTGATCGAGACCTCCGAAGCGGTCGGCAATGCTCTCGACTGTGCGCAAGGCGCTGATTTTGCCGACGCACTGCATCTGGCCGCTTGTGGTTCCGCCGTCATGCACACCTTCGACCGGGACTTCTGCAAGGCGGCATGTGACGCGGGCATCGCGCCGGAGGTGCGGGTGTGGGAGGTTTGAAGTCAGCTTGGCCGCCGGCTCAAGGGATTACGCCGAAAATTGCGCAACTGCAAACAATCCCCGAGCGCGCTGAGGAAAACCCTGAGCGTGGCGAGCTATAATCACGCACCGATCATTTGCGGACAGCATCATATGGGCATGCTCAGTATTATCCTACCGGCGAAAAACGAATCCGAAGCACTCCGTCATATATTGCCGGAATTGAAGCGGCAGGCGCCAGATGCGGAAATCATCATCGTAGACGACGGCTCAACCGACGATACCGTTGCGGTATGTAACGCACATCAGATAAAAGTCATTTCCCACCCCTACAGCATGGGCAACGGTGCAGCGATCAAGACCGGCGCACGCGCCGCTCGGGGAGAAACGCTCGTCTTCATGGATGCGGATGGGCAGCACAAACCGGAGGATATTTCGCGCCTGTTGGAAAAGCTGGCGCAAGGATTCGATATGGTGGTTGGCGCCAGAAGCAGCACTTCTCAGGCAGGCGCACACCGCGCCATGGCAAACGGGTTTTATAACCGCCTGGCAAGCTGGATGACGGAACAGAAAATCGAAGATTTAACGTCTGGATTCAGGGCGGTCAATACGCATAAATTCAGGAAATTTCTTTATTTGCTGCCCAATGGATTTTCCTACCCAACCACGATTACCATGAGTTTCTTCCGGGCTGGATTTGCTGTCGCTTATATTCCCATTGAGGCACCCAAGCGGATTGGGAAAAGCCACATTCGCCTGGTGCGAGACGGCTTCAGATTTATGCTGATCATATTCAAGATTGGCACCTTGTATTCACCGCTCAAATTGTTCTTGCCGATCAGCCTGTCATTTTTTGCTACAGGGCTTGGTTACTATCTGTTCACCTTTCTTTCCATGCACCGATTTACCAACATGAGCGCATTGCTGTTTATCACGTCTGTGCTGGTATTCTTGATCGGCTTGGTCTCGGAGCAGATTACCGCGCTCAATTTCAAGGATAGCGAGGGTTGAGTAATTTTCCTAAAGATGGGGCGATAACCCGCAATCCGCTCGTAACTATCGGTATTCCGATCTACAACGAAGAGCGATTCTTGTCGCAGTCCCTCAAGTCTCTTCTGGCTCAGGACTACAACAATCTGAAGTTTATTGTTTCAGACAATGCCTCGACAGATGGTACTGAAAGAATCTGCCGAGAAATGCTTCAACTGGATGGAAGGATTGAATATCGTCGCATGGAATGCAATCAGGGCGCCGTGGCGAATTTTCGCCACGCACTTGATTTGGCAGACGGCAAATACTTTATGTGGGCATCCGGGCATGATCTTTGGCAACCCAATTATGTGAGTGAATGTGTAAAGCTACTCGAACGGGAACCAGAAGCAGTGATCGCTTTCGGTTCTTCGAGCTGGATTGACGCTCTGGGTAACCCGATGCTGCGCACATCGGGCTGGACCGACACCCGTGGCATGGATAGCATCGCACGGTTTCACTCATTGCTGTGGGGAAACGTGCATCCCATATTGGGCCTCATCCGGATGGAAGCTTTGCATAAAACGAGAGATCTTTTGAACACAGCAGGGACTGACTTGATCTTGTTATCGGAACTGATTTTACAAGGGCACTTTGTTCATGCTGCAGAAACGTCGTGGTTAAGGCGCGAATTTCGTGGGGACGAAAATTACCAGCAAAGAATGGCCCGCTACAGTAGCCGGGAATACGCCCTTTCTCGCTCGTTCATTGACAAGCTATTGCCATTGCTTCGCCTACCTGTTGAGCTGGTTCGAAGCGTATTGCGTTCAAAAATCTCGACATCAGAGAAATTGTTGTTGCTCCTTTCATTGACACCTGTTTTGCCCGCTAAATACCTGGTTACCAGGAACCAGCAGACGAGAAACAAGAAAACATAGAGCGGCGGCAGCCAGTTTGTTGAGATGGGGGGGTGAATGAAGGAGATATTGCAAAAACAGACACTAACTAGCACAAAATGGAAAAAGTTGATCAGAACTGGTCAACTTGTTTTTTTGCCTTTGGCGTTGGGGTGGCTGTTATATTTCATTTGGAGAGCCCACCATACTGTTATTTCTGTAATCGAAAATGCTCACCCATCTTATCTTGTCGCGGCCATTGCTGGATGGTGCTTGCTTCATCTCATTTCCCCTGTCTTTGTTGTGACGACTTTGAATGGATGCGGGGCACGAATTCGCTATCGGGACGCATTGCGTGTTCATGTGCTTAACTTGCCCGCGCGCTATTTGCCCGGCGGCATTTGGCACTCTGTGGGACGTGCAATCGATTTTTACGGGCAAGGGGTTGCGCGTAATCAGCTCGCCACATTCTTTTTACTTGAGAACGCGCTTGCTGCGGCTATCACACTGATGCTGGGGGGGGCTTGTGTTTGGTATTTCCGGGCAACGGATGAGTGGAGCAAGATTGCTTTTCTGGGTGCGTTGGCGGCGGCATTAGTGTTGGTTTTGGTACCGACTTTGTTTCGGCATAGCGCACTGGCAAGGTTTTCCATTATGTCGTATGCAAAGAGCGTTAGTGTAATGCTCATATTCTGGTTTGTTGCTGCAGCAACCTTTATCCTCTTCACCCATTCTTTTCCAACAGCCATATACTCGGCCTCCTTTTTTGAAGTAGGTGGCGCCTATCTGTTTTCGTGGGGAATAGGTTATATTTCGTTTTTTGCACCCCAGGGCTTGGGCGTATTTGAAGCAGTAGCAGGCGGAGTTTTGAGGAGTGTCTTATCATTTGGCGAAATAGTCAGCATAGTCGCTGGATTTCGCATAATTGTCCTGTTTGCCGATGTCATTGCATGGACATTCGGCGTAATGGCTGTGAAATTGAGTCAAAAAAAAACACTGCTATTGGATAGGCGTGGATAGTTTTGTAGCTATTTCATTCATTTCACACGGCGCCAACATTACGTAGTTTTCTTGACATTAACCCACCCGCTTCAAATATCCATCCGGTGCGACAGTAATCAGTAGCTTGTTCTGTATGCCTCTGTCAATTATGAATTCAGGGTGGGTCTTGAGATATTCCCAGACAGCGGTTTTGGGATTGTTGCCTGGACCCCAAGGGCGGTCTGGAAACATGTCGGCGGGGAGGTCTTCGATGATGGTGTCGAAGACGACGCAGTAGCTATCCACGCTGGTGAATGCCGCGTAGGCTTCGAGTTCGGCCAGTACATGCTCGTGGGTGTGATTGGAGTCAAGGCAGACAAGGATGCGAGTGTAACCTTGGGCCGCCTGCTTAACCTGCCCGATGATTTCCGGAGCAATGCTGGAGCCCTGGATCATCTGAATGCGCGAGGCCATGGGATGCGCCTCAATAGCGGCGCGGTTGTGTGCCCGAATGTCGATGTCGATGCCGAGCACCTTGCGCCTGGACTCCTTGGGGTTGATGGTTTCACCGCTTTCAATCGCTTCAGCCATGTCAAGCAACGCGAGCATGGAGGCGCTGAAGATGAGCGAGCCACCGTGGGCAATACCGGTTTCAATGATGAGGTCGGGCTTGATCTGCCAGATGAGTTCCTGCATGGCTACCATATCCTGTGGATACTGGATGATGGGGCGGCCCAGCCAAGAGAAGTTGTAGGAATATTTTGGCATCGTCGAAGCGCGCATAAATGCAACCGCGGTTTCGCACAATAGTTTGTCGGATGGAATAGCTGCGATTCGCTCTGCCATTTCCATTTGAAAATCACTCATGATCGACCTCAATATAATTGAATGCGTTATTGGACATTTTCTTAATCTCTTCCAGATAATTTGAATTCATGACGTAAATCGTTGAGCCCTTTGGCAACATGACCAAGGCTTCCGAGGGGGGCTGAACCGATAACCCAGTTCCTGGCAGATATTTGCCCTGTTTTGCCGGATTGATATCAATGACAGTGCTGATAGGCTGTCCGACGCGCTCTTTAAGTAATGAAAAGATAACGCCTTTTGACGCCCCCCCCCAAATTGCGGTTTGACCTGGCTCAGCCCGGCTCATAAGATTACGTGTGAAGTCCGTCGGGAAAATCACGCAATCCTTCAAATCTATTTTCGGTGTTCGTAGTGTGGCAAGTTCCGCAACGACGAACAGGTACTGACCGTTGAATAGGTGCCCACTTTCGATGACTGTCCCGAACATGCGAGTGAAGTCGGATAACCTGAAATAATTCACGTGCTCGTAGAAGACATCGAACCAGGCACGGTGTCGGCATATCCACTCGAAGCACGGGACTTCGATGTAAACTCTGCCGATACCCCCATTAGCCACTTTCAACTTTAGCAGAAAGGTGACAGGGTCTTGGATGTGCTCAAGTACATGTCGCAGAATCAGACCCTTTGCCTGGATGCCAACACCCGGTTCGAAATAATGACGCACCACCCGTGGGTTGCTCCCCTCATACGTGGGATCGAATCCGGTGACATCGAAATCTTGAGCCAGCAGCATTTCAAGGAAAAAGCCCTTGCCACACCCCACTTCGACAAGCGAGCCGCGCCCCATGCAACGGCTGATAATCTGGGAAACCGACTCCAAGTGTTGCCGAAACAACGGGCTTATGGCCTGCTCATTCTGATAGTGGTCGTCGTACGTCATCACCTCAGGGCAAAAGGCTGCGTTGTAAACGAGTCCGGTTTGCTGATCTTCCACCAGTCGGACATCTCCTTTAGGGCAAGCCTTGGCTTCTGCCTCGGTGTCGTACATTCGGTTCTGAAAAATCGGCAATTGCTCTTGCAGATAGAGCAGCTTCATTTTCAATTCCTGGTTCATGGTGACATCTCGCGCCTGACCCCGACCACACAAGGTGGGTCGACCAAGTTACTTGGGCGCGCACCAAACTTCAGCAAATCGCGACGACCATATTTATCGGCGATCTGCTCTGCGAGTTGTCGCACCGTTATGGGTACGCCTGAGCAGATATTGATCGGTCCTTGCTCGTTGCTTAGTGCGCTCTCCACGATCATTCGACCGGCGTCGCGGACATCGAGAAAATCGCGAATCTGGTTGCCACTAGTGAGTTCGGCAGGCTCGCCAGAGGCCAGTTTTGTGTGCAAGTAAGGCACCAACCGCCTTGCGTCCTCACCTTCTCCGTAAAGATAGAACACACGGCACCAAGCAAATTCGACCCCTTGCTCAGAAAGCCATCGCGAGAGCGCCATGAAGGCTGCCGCCTTTGCTCCTGCGTATGCCGTTAACGGCCGCAAGGGGGTTTGAACGGATAGCATACCTCCGGCGAGATCGTACTCGAAGCAGGTGCCAATACCGATGAAGCGCCTTACTCTGGCCTGGGCTGCACCTTTCGCCATTTGAAGCGTTCCCGTCAGACAATCGAGGTTCTTGGTGGATTGGAGATATTTACCAGGCTCGGCATACCAGGCGACATGAATGATGGTGTCGATACCTTCGCAAATATCTGCCCACCACTCGGCATTCTCGGCAAAAATATCCGGCGTGGTGACAACACTTTCGACGTTCTCCAGTGTTGCAAGCTTGCACTGCTTTCGAACCACCGCGCGAACCCGAGCGCCGCGTTCTGCGAGCTCTCGTAGCACTTGGCGACCGACAAAGCCGGTAGCGCCGGTGAGCAGTACCGTGCCAGTCATGCGATCTCCAGCCTCGGTACCGCCGTGACGAATTTTGTACCTAGTTCAGAAAATTGGGCGTTTTGTTGCTTGACCTCGGCAGCAATATTCCAGGGCAAGATCACCAGAAAATCGGGCCGATGGTCGGTCAGCGCAGCCGGATGCAAAATGGGAATGTGGCTGCCGGGCATGAATTTGCCTTGCTTGGCGACAGCCGCGTCGCAGACAAACGATAGCAAGTCAGGTTTTACCCCGGCGTAATTAAGCAGGGTGTTGCCCTTGGCCGCTGCGCCGTAGGCGGCCACTTTCTTGCCTGCGCGTTTTTGTTCGATCAGAAAAGCCAGGAGATCGTCCTTGACCCGATCTGCCTTGGACTGAAAGTCTTGATATGTGGAGAGGGTTTGCAGGCCGAATCGTTCCTCGTCTGCCAGCATTACACTGACGGCGGTGGAAGTCTGGCGGGCATCTTCGGCATGGCAGCCAAATACTCGCAGGCTACCACCATGGGTGGGAAGCTGTTCGACATCCCACACACGCAAAGCTGCTTTTTGGAAAATGCGCTGGACAGTGTAGAGCGAGAGATAGGAAAAGTGCTCGTGATAAACCGTGTCAAACTGTGTTTCCTGAATTAGCTGTAACAGATGAGGGAATTCGAGGGTAATGGTACCGCCGGGCTTGAGAACGGCCTTAAGGCCAGCGGTGAAGTCGTTGATGTCGGGCACATGGGCATAAACGTTGTTGCCGAGGACCAGGTCGGCCTGCTTGCCTTGCGCGGCAAGTTCACGCGCTTTTTGTTCTCCGAAGAACTCCCGCAGTACGGGGATGCCAAGGGCTTCAGCAGCAGCTGCGGTACTGGCCGTGGGTTCGATGCCCAAACACGGAATTCCAGCAGCGACAAAATTTTTCAGCAGATAGCCGTCGTTAGAGGCGACTTCAATGATGAAGCTATTTTTGTCGAGCGCGAAACGCTGGCGCATGGTTTCAACGTATTGGCGCGCATGTTCCAGCCAGGTGACGGAGGTAGATGAGAAGTAGGCATAGTCATGACGGAAGAGCTCGTCGGCGTGGGCGTAGTCTTCCGTCTGCGCCAGCCAGCACTGGTCACAGACGTAAAGTTTGAGAGGGAACCAGACTTCGGGGGCATGCAGGTCGCCTTCCGTCAGATAAGCATTGGATGGCGGCGCAAAACCGAGATCGAGAAAGACATGTTCAAGCGGACTGTGACAGTGGCGACATTTCATGGACCGAGCCCAATAAAATCGGAGGCGATTGCATCGTGGCCGGCGTCGCGCCGAGACAGGTCGGTAACAGGTAACGGCCAGCTAATCGCCAAGCGTGTGTCATTGTACGGGACACCTCCTTCGGCCTCGGGGGTGTGGAAGGCGGTGTGAAGGTAGAGTAATTCACTATTTGCTTCCAATACCTGGAAGCCATGCGCGCAACCTTCCGGAATTACCAGCATGCGTGCATTCCCAGGAGTGAGTTCCTCGGCATGCCATTGCAGAAAGGTAGGAGAGCCAGTTCGTAGATCCACGGCCAAATCCCAAACACGGCCTTTTAGACACCGCACCAGCTTCATTTCCGCATGTGGCGGATGCTGGAAGTGAAGTCCGCGCACAGCGCCAATCGTGGCTGTGCTGGAGTGATTGATTTGCACAATATGTCGATCACCAATCACTTCAGCCAGTTCACGAGCACAATAGAATCGCGCAAAGGTTCCCCTATGGTCTGTGAATGGCTTTGTTTCTATTACCATTATGCCCTCAATTGGTGTCGGGGTGACTTTCAAGGCACAGCCCATTCCTGTTCGAGAGATCGTGCTGCTGAAATATAGGCGGCTAGCTGTTCGCGACTGGTGAGTTGCCCCATATTGAGGATGGCTCTATACCAGGCTGCAGTCTCCCTCAGCGCTTCTTCAAGCCGCCACACTGGCCGCCACCCCAGCCTGCTACGCGCTTTGGCGCTATCGAGATGAAGAAATGTGGTTTCGTGAGGCTGGGGCTGCTGGGTGGCATGCCAGCGTAATTCATGCCATTGAGCAGTCAGCGCGGCCAGCACATCAGAAACAGTGGTGCTGCTATCCTGTTCCGGGCCAAAATTCCACGCTTCACCGAATTCTCTGCGCCCTTCGAGAAGCTTCTGCCCAAGGAGAAGGTAGCCACTGAGTGATTCGAGGACGTGCTGCCAAGGGCGAGCGGCATGTGGAGAGCGAATTTCAAGGGATGATTGGGTGCTGACTGCGCGAACCAGGTCAGGGATCAGACGATCTTCAGACCAGTCACCACCCCCGATTACATTTCCGGCTCGGGCTGTGGCAAGCAGGGGCATGCCGGACGCCTGGAAATATGCGCTTCTATAGCAGGCAGAGAGAATCTCGCTGGCGGCCTTGGAGGCGCTGTAGGGATCATGCCCCCCCAAACGGTCGTTTTCCCTGTAGCCCCATGGCCATTCCCGGTTTTCGTAGCATTTGTCGCTGGTGACAACGATAATAGCGCGAACACTTTCGGTTTGCCGGCAGGCTTCAAGCAGATTGGCTGTTCCCATGACATTGGTAGCCCAGGTAGTCAATGGTTCGCGATAAGAACGACGAACCAGTGCTTGGGCGGCAAGGTGGAAAACAATCTCGGGCTTGGTTTCCATGATAATCCGAGATAGAGCCTGGCTATCCTGAATGTCCATGCGATGGTCAGGCATGTCAAGTTTCAACAAATCCCAGTGATTGGGTGACGATTCAGGTGGCAATGCAATCCCCACAACATCCGCGCCCATTTCTTTCAGCCAGAGGGCAAGCCAACTGCCCTTAAAGCCTGTATGGCCAGTCAGCAAAACGCGACGATTGAGGTACTGTCCGCCAAACAGCATCATGCCCAGACTTTCCATGGTGGGTTTGTGCTCCAAAGTTCATCAAGCTGGTTTTTGTCGCGCAAGGTATCCATTGCTTGCCAGAAGCCCGTGTGCTGGTAAGCCATCAGATTATCCTCTTCCGCCATTTGCTGGAGAGGCTGTGTCTCCCAACTAGTTTGGTCTCCATTAATGTAATCAAATATGCCGGGTTCCAACACAAAGAAACCACCGTTGATCCATGCGCCATCACCAGCCGGTTTTTCCTGAAAGCTCCGCACCGCACCACCTACAACGTCCAACGCGCCATAGCGACCAGGTGGCTGAATTGCCGTGACGGTAGCGAGCTTGCCGTGAGTACGATGAAATTCAATTGTTTCAGAAATATTTAGGTCAGTGACGCCATCTCCATAGGTAAAACAAAATGTTTCGTCCCCAATATAGTCACGAACCCGCATCAGTCTCCCAGCAGTAAGTGTGTTTAGACCTGTGTCTATCAATGTTACTCGCCACGGTTCGGCATATTGTTCATGCACTTCCATCTGGTTATGAGCCATGTCAAATGTGACATTGGAGGTATGAAGGAAGTAGTTAGCAAAATACTCTTTTATTACATACCCCTTGTAGCCGAGGCAAATCACGAACTCGTTGATTCCATAGTGGGAATATATCTTCATGATGTGCCAAAGTACTGGCTTACCGCCAATTTCAATCATCGGTTTTGGTTTAAGGTGAGACTCCTCTGAAATACGTGTACCAAGTCCGCCAGCAAGGATAACTGCTTTCATAATAGTTTCCACATCCTAAGCCCAAAGTCTCTGAGCGTTGCGACGTCAAACTGCGACTTGACGTCGATAAAGCAGCCATCAGCAACAACTTTCTCGCGATATGCCGCCTGTCGCAAGGCATCCCAGTCCTGCAATTCCACACCATTAAGATTCCAGCTCACGAATCAGGCCCACCACCTTCGAATTTCTCAAATCAGGCACATTTTCCTTGAACGTGATAGCCATAACATTCATTTCTTCCCCGTTGATCTGTTTTCCGGCCTGGATCATTTGTCTGACCGTTTATTCAGCGATGAATTTCCCCATGCTGTCGTTAATGCGCCGTCCGGCCAGAATCACGTCCAAGGTGACAACCGAGCATTTCCGCCTCGTATGTAAGGTAGTAGTGATTGACACCGGGCTTGACTACGGACTTGTAGAGTTTCGCAACCTTGTCTAAGGTCTCCGG
This sequence comes from Sulfurimicrobium sp., assembly GCA_030690835.1. Taxonomy (GTDB): domain Bacteria; phylum Pseudomonadota; class Gammaproteobacteria; order Burkholderiales; family Sulfuricellaceae; genus Sulfurimicrobium. Next base: position 12,795 of record JAUYFW010000281.1, read on the forward strand.
ATTGTCGCAGGAAACAACCTTTATGGTATTCACTAAAGTGCGTGCTTTGTCACCTGGATTGATACGCTCGGGAGAATATCCAACAGTGAAACCCCGCTGCCACTTCATGCTTGACGATTGTTCAAGCATTGGGATGCGGACTTCCTCGGCGGCGCCCGGATAAACGGTCGACTCGAAAATGACGATCGCACCTCGTTTCATCTGTTGCCCAACGCTCTAACGGTCATAGCAAAAGTTTGACCATATCATCCTTCTAAGTGCCTATATTGATGTATGTAGCCTATTTGTCGGCTTTGAAATTTAGAGCCCGCTTTTCTGGACGATGGCCTGAGCGAAATCCTTGAAATCACTTAGGTGGCGGGTTGCGATGGCATGAACGATTTGCCAGTTGATTGCCTCATAATTGTGGACGGCAACGTTGCGAAAACCCACGGCTTTTTTCATGCGTATGGCCAGTTCGATGTTGATGTAGCCAAGCTCGGCGAGCACATCAAAGGTTTGCCCCATTGTGGCCGGAGGCATGCTATCCGTGCCAGCGATAAGATGTGCCCCAATGTCAACGCAGAGTTGGATAGCTCGTGTCAGATTGAGCGCCATGATGTCTTGCAAATCTAAATCACCGGCAAGGTTATCAACGGATGATGGGCATTTTTCCTCGATGCGCTTGAGGCAACGTCGAAGGGATTCCAGTTTCTGCTCGATCACTTCCCTATCCATGCGCTACGCCTTTCCCTGAGAATGCCCCGATAGTAGGGCATGAAATCTGCCTCATCGAACAGATGCCGCTTGATAAGCTCGGCATAGGCGGCGTTTTCGCCCAAGAGGCGTTTCCCGTGCTTGAGAATCTGCCCGAGCAGGGGCTCGCCAATGGTTCGAAGATCAATGAGGTCAACAGGACGACCGGTGGATTCTGCAATTTCCGCCATCAATGACATTTTTGCTTGCATTTCAAGCGGCAGTCCCGCATCAATTGCCAAGTCGACATCGCTTTCATGATGCCCATCGCCTGTAGCCAACGAGCCGAAAAGAATGGCCAGCCGAATCTCGGGATGCTGCGCCAGAGTGGCTTGAATCATGGTCTCGATGGCAGTCATTTATCTGTGGCTGTGACTTAAGAGGTTTGAAGAATACCTGATTTCAGGTTTTGAATGCCAGCGTTTTGCATCACCCGCGCGGATGATGCGCTGCATGCAGCCGCTTCAAGCGTTCCCGCGCTACGTGGGTGTAAATCTGCGTGGTGGAAATATCGGAATGCCCCAGCAGCATCTGCACCACCCTCAGATCGGCGCCATGATTGAGCAAGTGGGTGGCGAAAGCGTGGCGCAGGGTATGGGGCGAGAGGGTATTGGTCAAACCGGCGCGGGCCGCGTAGCGCTTGATGAGATACCAGAAGGCCTGACGCGTCATGGCTTGGCCGCG
>JAUYFW010000335.1 GCA_030690835.1 Sulfurimicrobium sp.
AAACAACTTTGAAAGAAAACGCGATCCAGTCGAGATGTTTGTACGCTGGGTGAGCTGAATTGCGTACGACTTTTCGATATTGTCTGATGATTTATTTCCCGCATCGAACTGATCACGGCAAAAGAAGTGAGCTTAAGGCCACGGGATAAGATCAGTATTGATAAAATCAGGAAAGCCCGGAAATCAGATACATCTGGCAATAAATAAAGCACCGTCTATCTCTGTGCCCTTTATATAAATCTGATAAAAATATTTGTTTACAAAATAATACCGAAATGTATTATAATGTAAACCATTATGAAAAATTACCGTGAGACATACGTTCGTAAGGCAGAAATCGCCCAACTTATTCTTTTGAATCAACTTTACTCCCTGCCGGGGAGCCGGGCGCTTATCTTTCAGGGAGGGACGGCGCTCAGGTGGTGCTACGGAGGGAGCCGGTTTTCCGAAGATCTCGATTTTGTTACCCCCCTTGACATGGATATTGTGCGGACAAAGCTGAATAGAATGCTGAAGGCGGTGGAAAGGGTGATGGTTCCCCATTTCGGCCCAGGCGCTTTGACCGCATCCGAGAAAACTACCCGGAAAGATACTCTGAAGCTTTACGTGGATTACCGTCCGGTGTCGTCCCGGGAGAAGATTTCCGTCAAACTCGAATTCGAAGGTCTCCGTAAAGACACAATTCCGGAAACACAGAACCACATTCTGTCGGCGCTTCCATCCGTTTCCTACCTGATTGCGGCAGGCGATTTCCGCATTCCGCGCCCAAACACAGTGCTGGTGGCTGAAACCCTTCCGGAGATTCTATCCGACAAGATCCGCGCTCTCCTGGAACGCCGTTACCTCAAGGGTCGCGATATTTTCGACATCTGGTATCTGCGGACTGCATTGAACGCAGCCGCCGACAAGGATGTGATCGAAAGAAAATTCAGGATGTACACGTGGCCATTTCATGCCTCACGCGATCTTGATTTCTTTGCGAACTCTTTACCCGGTACGAGAGATGAAATGATCAGGGCAATCAGGGAAGATCTTTCCCGGTTTCTTCCTCCTGAAGTTTTAGCTGTCAATCAGTCGGAAGGTTTCGCCTCTTTCCTCACCGCGCTTCGGGAATTGTTTGAAGAGCTGCTTAAAGCGGAGGTGAAGCTGCCGTGACATCGGTTAAAATTCTCCAGCAGCTTCCTCAACTCTTCCGCTATGCCGATGTGGAGAAATACACAGGCAATGCCAATGTATTTCTAACCCGGGCGCTGAAAAGAGGGCTGGTCGGGCGTATCACAAAAGGCGTGTATGTCAACGAATTCCTGAAAAACAAGCCTGATATCGAGGAGGTTGCCTGCTTTCTCCGCACTCCGTCATATATCTCGTGCGAGTGGGCTCTGAATCGTCATGGTCTTATCCTGCAATCCCCGATGGTCTGCACCGTGCTGACACTCAGCACAGCAGTCGGTTTGTCACGAAACCTCGGATACGGCGGAATTACTATTGAATTTTCCCATATCGCCACCCGGCTTTTTACCGGATTCGAAACCCGGGCCGGATTCAATCTGGCCCTGCCGGAAAAAGCCCTTCTCGATACTATCTATCTTCGTAAAGCGATTCCCTTCCGGGATGAATTGAATCTTGATATTTTGGACAGACGAAAGCTTGACCTGATGGCAGATCTCTATCCCGTGCAGACAAGAAAACTGGCGCATGAACTTCTTTTCTGAGCACTTGTCCCGTTTCATAGAGCAACGGCTTAACCATTTATATTTTTATCGACATAAATCATTTTCACAAGTGTGAAAACGTAATCCACTTCTCTTCAAATTCAGATTATAATCCATACGAAATTGCTGACAAGATGTGAAAGTATGTTAGCACAATAGAACTTGACAATTGTCACGTGACGCGTTATCATAAACACATGATAAAGACCTTTTCGGATAAACATACAAAGGATCTTTTTGAAACGGGGAAATCGAGAAGGTTTAAACCGGATCTTCTCAGAAGAGCTATACGCAGACTCGAATATATTGACCTTGCAACATGTATTGACGATCTTAAAACGCCACCGA
>JAUYFW010000341.1 GCA_030690835.1 Sulfurimicrobium sp.
CCGAGCGGGAGAGAATTTCGAGCAGGCGAGCGCCCGTGTACAGGCCGTCGTCGAAGCCGTACCAGCGTTCCTTGAAGAACATATGACCGCTCATTTCGCCGGCCAACAGCGCGCCGGTTTCGCGCATCTTGGCCTTGACCAGCGAATGCCCGGTCTTCCATAGCGTCGGCTTGCCGCCGTGCGAGCGTATCCAGTCGAACAGGTTGCGCGTGGATTTGACGTCGAAAATGATTTCCGCGCCGGGATTGCGGCTCAGCACATCGGCGGCGAACAGCATCAACTGGCGATCCGGGTAAATGATTTTTCCGTCCTTGGTGACCACGCCGAGCCGGTCACCGTCGCCGTCGAATGCCAGCCCCAGTTCGCTGTCGTTATCGCGCAATGCGGCGATAAGGTCTTCGAGGTTGTGCGGGTCGGATGGGTCGGGGTGGTGGTTGGGGAAATGTCCGTCCACCTCGCAGTACATTTCTTCCACCTCACAACCGAGTTGGCGATACAGATTGGCAACGTAAGCTCCGGCCACGCCGTTGCCGCAATCCACGGTAATCTTCATCGGGCGCGCCAGCCTGATGTCGGAGACGATGCGTGCAATGTAGTCCGCGCTGGTGTCGCGTTGAACATAACTGCCGGAGCCATGCGCGAGGTCGTTTTGCTCGATGCGCAAGCGCAGCTTCTGTATCGTTTCGCCGGACAGCGTTTCTCCGGCCAGCACCATTTTCAGGCCGTTGTAATCCGGCGGGTTGTGGCTGCCGGTGAGCATCACCGCGCAATTGGTCTGCAACTGGTAGGCGGCGAAATATACCATCGGCGTCGCGACAAGTCCAACGTCGATCACGTTGATGCCGCTTTTCTGGATGCCGCGCGCCAGGGCTGCGATCAGCTCCGGGCCGGACAATCTTCCGTCGCGTCCGATCGCAATCGTGCGCTGTCCGCGCGCCACGGCTTCCGAGCCGATCGCATGGCCGATGGCCTCCACCACTCCAGGCGTCAGCGTCTTGCCGACGATGCCGCGTATGTCATAGGCCTTGAAGATTTCGTTAGCGGGAAATTCGCGTAGCGATTCGTTCGCTCCCTCGCCCG
>JAUYFW010000343.1 GCA_030690835.1 Sulfurimicrobium sp.
ATCTTCCATTCGGACAGATTCAGCACCTTGGCCACGTTCATGTAGTCCTGCGGAATGCGGTTTACGCCCACGGCGGTGTTGATGATCATCGGCCAGATGGCTGAGATGAAAATCACCCAGATCGCCGCCGGGTTGGCCGCCTTGAACACCAGCAGGCCGATCGGCAGCCATGCCAGGGGAGAAACCGGGCGCAGCAGGCTGATGATGGGCGACATCATGGCGCTGAGGAACTGGAAGCGCCCGATCATGAAACCGAGCGGAATGCCGATTGCAGCCGCCATGCCGAAGCCGATGGCCACGCGCTGTAGCGAGGCCAGGATGTTCCAGCCGATACCCTGATCATTTGGGCCTTTGTTGTAAAACGGGTCGCTGAACAACTCCACCGCCGAGGCCCAGGTCTTGAGCGGGCCGGGCAGTTGCGGGCTGGTCTGGGAGATCAGCGCCCAGATGCCGATGAACAGCGCCAGACCCAGCACCGGCGGGAGCAGCCCCTTGATAACGTCCCCAGCCATTTGCCCAATCCTGCCTGGCTTGCTTTCGCCAGGCTCGGCTTTCCCAACAGACGCAACTGCTGCGAGCGGTTTGCTTGTCACAACGGTCTCCGAATCTGACATGATTTCTTCCAAACTTTCATTTGTAATCTGGATGGCACTCATTCTTCTCTCCTTGCTTGTCGCGGTGTAGGTCGGGATTTATCCCGACATATCGGGCTGTACCCGTTAAGACCGCAGGGGCCTTCCCCGTGGTTGTATTCCGCTGAAGCGGAACAACACACGTGAAGGGCATCCCCGCCGGGAATGGATGCTTCGCATCTCGTTCCGGCGAGAAAGCCCGACCTACAGCCCACTTATCAGGCCTTTACCTTGAACCCGGCAGCGTAGGCTTTCGGGTCCTTGCCGTCCCACACCGTGCCGTCGATCATCTTGCTGCTGCGCATGACATCCTTGGGAATCGGTGTCTTGGTCTGTGTCGCCGCCTGTTTGTAAAGTTCGATCTGGTTGACCTTTTTCGCCACGGCCAGATAGTCCGGATCTTCCTTGAGCAGGCCCCAGCGCTTGTGCTGGGTGAGGAACCACATGCCGTCGGAGAGGTAGGGGAAGTTCACCGTACCTTCCTCGTAGAATTTCATGTAGTTGGCGTCCTGCCACTTCTTGCCGTTGCCGTTGTCGTACTGGCCCAGCATGCGATCCTCGATCGAGTCGAAATCGGTGTTGACGTAGGATTTCTCGGCAATGATTTTGGCCACGCCGGAGCGGTTTTTCATGTCGTCGATATACTTGGACGCATCGAGAATGGCCATGATCATGGCGCGCGCGGTGTTGGGGTATTTCGCTACCCATTCTGCGGTGGTGCCGAGCACTTTTTCCGGGTGATCCTTCCAGATTTCCTGCGTCGTGACCGCCGTAAAACCCACATTGTCCCGGATGGCGCGCGCATGCCACGGCTCGCCCACGCAGTAGCCGTCCATGTTGCCGACGCGCATGTTGGCGATCATCTGCGGTGGCGGCACGGTTATGACTTTAACTTCGCTAAAAGGATTTACGCCATAGCTCGCCAGCCAGTAATACAGCCACATGGCATGGGTACCGGTGGGGAAAGTCTGGGCGAAGGTATATTCGCGCGGCTCGGCCTTGATCAGCTTGGCCAGCGATGTGCCGTCAACCGCGCCCTTGGCCTTGAGCTGGTTGGAAAGCGTGATGCCCTGGCCGTTATGGTTGAGATTCATGAGCACCGCCATGTCTTTCTTCGGACCGCCGATGCCCATCTGCACGCCATACATCAGGCCATACAGCACGTGGGCGGCATCCAGCTCGCCGTTCACCAGCTTGTCGCGCACGCCGGCCCAGGAAGCTTCCTTGCTGGGCACGATCTTGATACCGTATTTCTTGTCGAAGCCCATTACCGAAGCGATGACCACCGAGGCGCAATCGGTCAGGGGAATGAAGCCGATTTTCACCTCGGTTTTTTCCGGCGCATCGGAACCTGCCGCCCACGCCCCGCTGCGGATCGCCGGATCGACCATGGCCATCAAGGCCCCGGCGCCCAATAAAGTCGCGCCCTTCTTCATGAAATCCCTGCGGCTGCTTTTGAAATCTTCACTCATGGCTTTCTCCTGGATAAAAAACAAAACAAAATAAAAAAGGCGTCACATCCGCGAAAGGGATTACTCCCGCGAATGGACGCCTTTGTCCTTGCATGAACCGGCCGCCGTTGGCCGATTCAGTTGTCACTTCATGAGGCCCGCCGTTGGGTCCATGATTTTGATTTTTACTAAAGCAAATCTCGTGCCAGGACTCGTTCTATTCGAACAACCCCGCCACCTCAATCAACTGGCGCGCCACTTCCGCCAGGCGCACACCCCTGTCCATGGCCGTTTTGCGCAGGGCCTGATAAGCCTCCTCCTCGGACCAGCCACGCTGTTTCATGAGAAAACCCTTCGCCCGTTCCACATCCTTGCGTTCAGCCAGTTGATTCTCGGCCTTTTCCAGGTCCACGCGCATGGCCTGAAATTCGTTGAAACGCGCAATCGCCACATCCATGATGGGGCGCAGCCGCTCGCTCTTGAGGCCATCGACCACATAAGCGCTGACGCCCGCCCGGATGGCGGCCGCGATCTTGTCACTGTCGCCATCGTGGGTAAACATCACGATCGGCCTCGGATGGTCGCGCCGGATCACGCAAAGATTTTCCAGCGTATCGCGATCCGGAGATTCGGTATCGAGAATGATCAGATCCGGTTTCAATTCAGCCACCAGCCCAGGCAGATCGGCGCTGGCGGAGACATGGGCAGCAATCTTGCAGCCGGCTTGCTCCAGCGCATGCTTCAGCAAGGCCGCTCGTTCGAAGGTTTCGTCCACCAGCAAGACACGAAGCGAGGATTCAGATGGATTGGCGTGAGTTTTCATAACCTGCCATTAACGCAATTCTCATACCATGGCAGGCAACTGATTGATCCTGATGAGAATCAGGGAAAAGAGAGCGAAGGCTCGGAAGTCAGAGCCACATGGACGCACCAAAAACGGGCGAGAATTTTTTCTAGTGCGCCAAACTGGCGCCGATTCTATGCGACGTTGCGACGTTCCAGTACGGCCTGTGCCAAGGTACCGCTATCCACGTGCTCCAGTTCGCCGCCCACGGGCAAGCCGCGGGCGATACGAGTGACCTTGATGCCGCGCGGGGTCAGCAGTTCGCTGATGTAATGGGCAGTCGCCTCGCCTTCCACGGTGAAATTGGTGGCGAGAATCACTTCCTGCACGATGCCGTCGGTCGCACGGCGCACCAGGCGGTCGAGGTGAATTTCCCGGGGGCCGATGCCGTCGAGAGGGGAAAGTCGTCCCATGAGCACGAAATACAGGCCCCGGTAGCAATGCGCCTGTTCCATCATCATCAGGTCCGCCGGCGTTTCCACCACGCACAGCAAATGCGCATCGCGCTTGGGCGAAAGGCACAAATCGCACACCTCGACTTCGGTGAAACTGTTGCACTTCTCGCAGTGGCGGATGGTTTCCAGGGCATGGGACAGCGCGTGAGCCAGTCGCTCCGCGCCGCGCTGATCGCGCTGCAACAGGTGATAAGCCATGCGCTGCGCGGATTTTGGGCCGACGCCCGGCAGGCAGCGCAGGGCTTCGATGAGATTATCGAGGCTGGAAGGGGTTTTCATTTTGGGAGGGAATGTGAAGCCGCTCGGCTGCGCCGCGCTGTGAAGGGTAAAGGCTACTTCACGCTTCACGCTTCACGCTTCACGCTTCACTAAAACGGCATTTTAAATCCCGGCGGCAAATTCAGGCCGCCGGTAAAGCCGGACATTTTTTCCTGGGTGGTCTGTTCCACGCGCCGCACGGCATCGTTCACCGCCGCGGCCAGCAGATCTTCCAGCATTTCCTTGTCTTCGCTCATCAGGCTGTCGTCGATGCTGACGCGCTTGACGTCGTGGCGGCAGGTCATGGTGACCTTGACCATGCCGGCACCGGCCTGGCCTTCGACTTCCACCGTGGCCAACTGCTCCTGCATCTTTTTCATGTTGTCCTGCATTTGCTGGGCCTGTTTCATCAGACCGCCCAAACCACCTTTCATCATGATGCCGCTCTCCGCTTAATTATTGGGTTTAATAGTGGATTCGATGACCTGCGCATCGAAATCTTCAATCAGTTCACGCACGAATGGGTCCTGTTCGATAGCGGCAATCGCCTCCGCCTGACGCGCATTCTTCTCATCCTGCACCAGTTTCGCCGGGGTAACGCCGGTCACGCTGCAAATGGATATATTCATGAAAACAGGGCCACCCAGGAAACTCTCCAGCGCCATCTTGAGCTTTTCCTGATAGCTTTTTTCCATCAGATGCTTGTGTTCCTCCAGTACGCACAGTTCGATGCGTCGGCCTTCATGGCTTTTCAGCTCGCAATGCTGCGCCAGCATCTTGGCCATCCCGCCGAGTCCGAGCTGTGTAACCAGTGCCGGCCAGTCGCCGTCGAAGGCCTTGGCCCGGCTATTTCCGGCTGGCTGGGACAGTGCTACGGGGACAGGTTCCTGAACTTTAAGAGCGGGACGAACTTCCTGGTGCGATACCGCTGCAGGGGCGACATCGCGTTTTTCCGTCGCGACGGCACGCTTCACGGCAGGCGCCTCGCCGGGTGTCGCTTCCAGGGTAAAAGCCAGCATGCGCAGCAAAGCCATGGTAAAGCCGGCGAACTCGTCCGGCGCCAGGCCCAAATCCTTGCGGCCATGCAGCGCGATCTGGTAATGCAGTTGCACGTCCTCCGCGCTGAAACGTTGCGCCAGATCGAGAATCCGCTGGCGCTCCGGCAAGTCCTCGCTCAGCGCCTGGGGCACGGTCTGAGCCAGTGCCACCTGGTGCAGCAGCGCGCCCAAATCCTGCAACGCCGCATCGAACGACAGGCTGCGCTCCTCCATTTGATGCGCCAACGCGATCAGCCCCGCGCCATCGCCTTCCGCCAGACGCTCCAGCAGGGTAAACAAATAGCTCTGGTCGATCGCGCCGAGCATGGCACGCACCTGGGCCTCTTCCACCTTGCCGCCGCCATAGGCGATGGACTGGTCAAGCAGGGAGAGCGCATCGCGCATGCTGCCCTGCGCGGCCCGCGCCAGCAACTGCAAGGCGGGTAATTCAAAGCTCAGGCCCTCGCGCTCCAGCACTTGCTGCAAATGCCCGACGATGGAAGCCGGCGTCATCTGCTTGAGGTTGAATTGCAGGCAGCGCGACAGCACGGTGACCGGAATCTTTTGCGGATCGGTGGTGGCAAGAATGAATTTGACGTGCTCCGGCGGCTCTTCCAGAGTCTTCAGCATGGAGTTGAACGCGGCCTTGGACAGCATGTGCACTTCGTCGATCAGATAGACCTTGAAGCGCCCTGCCGTCGGCGCATACTGCGCGTTGTCCAGCACCTCGCGCATGTTGTCGATGCCGGTGTTGGACGCCGCATCCAGTTCCAGCAGGTCGATGAAGCGGCCGGCATCGATTTCGCGGCAGGTGTTGCAAGTGCCGCAGGGGGTTGAAGTGATGCCGCTTTCGCAGTTGAGCGACTTGGCCAGAATACGCGCCACGGTGGTCTTGCCCACGCCGCGCGTGCCGGTGAGCAGATAGGCGTGATGCAGGCGTTGCTGGTCGAGCGCGTTGGAAAGCGCCCTCACCACATGCTCTTGCCCAACCAGATCGGCAAAGGATTTAGGCCGCCATTTGCGTGCCAGGACTTGATAACTCATGGGGATGAATTTTACCAGAAAAGCCCGGCCATTCTTGAAAAGCCGCCTTTTTGATACGATATCGGCTAAACCGAGTATGGCTATTGAACTGAGGAATCCATGAATCCGCCCAAGGAAAACCTGCAGGAAAGCATCGCCCATCAACGCGAGGCACTCATTGCCCTGTTGCAGCAACCCATGCAGCAGTTGGCTGCCAACTGTAGCCGGGAATGGGGGGATCGAAACAGGCTCAATGAACTGCTGAGAGACGCGCTGAAAAACCTGCCTTACTGCAAACACCTCTACGCGCTGGACGCCCACGCCGTGCAAATCAGCGACAACGTCAGCCACGAAGGACTACAGGATGGCTTTGGACGGGATCGCTCCAACCGCCCCTACCTGGGAGATATCGTTCCAGGCGACGTTCTGCAGCTGTCCGATGCCTACATCAGCTTGCGCGAACGGCGCCCTTCCCTCACCGCCCTGCAGATCGTGCGCGACACGGCTGGCAATGCCCTGGGCTATATCGGCGCCTATTTCGGCCTGCGCGATCTGCCGCTGACGCGCAAACTTTACGAGGAACCGAGATACTGGCGCCAGATCAAGGGCGACCCTTCGATTCGCGGCACGGTTTTTCACCAGACCCGTTCCGATAGCGAAATGGATAGGCACATCGATACCGTCATGGGTGTGGTGGCTGAGTTGATGCTTTACCACGGCGTGTTCCACGTCATGCTGCACTTCTCCAGCAGCCGCGCCGTCATCTGGGTGATGGAGGACCCCTACCGCTACCGCCTGCTGGACATCAAGGAACTGATTCACCCGGATATCTGCCTCGCCTATCCGCGCACGCCCTACTCCAACGAAGCGCTAATGCCCGCCGAGCAAATCCGCGCCGTGCTGGATTCATTCCGGGCATTGCGTCTGATGGATGAAATGTTCTACCTCCGCTCCGCCACGCTAAACATATTCAATGGCATCGTCGGCCTGACTTTCTCCTGCGATGGTTCGCATTACATACCCTACGACGAGTTTCTCGGAATGAATCATGAATTCTGGATGGGCGCCAAGTAAGGAAAGCCATGCTTCACGGCGCATATCAGCGGGCATGGAATAACCTCTTGGCACAGCCATGAGGCAAAACTGGGGGCGGATTGGGAGTGCGAAACAAACGCCCAAAAAGTGGCGCCATTGCTTGTTGTTACTGGCGGAGAGGGCGTCCGCCTGATAGTAGTCCAGCAGAATCCCGCAGAGTTCATAAAGTAACATGCATAACAACAAGATACGCAATATAAACGTCCAAGATAATCCTATACAATCCCGTCAAATCCGGCTATAGTTTGATAGTCATTTTGATAGTGGAGCGGATAGCATGGCACGCCAACAGCAACGACTTTCTGCACTGTAAGTCACCAAGCTCACCAAGCCGGGGCTGTATGGCGACGGGGGCGGTTTGACGCTCCAGATCACAGCCACCGGCGCGAAGTCCTGGCTGTTGCGTTACATGGTGGCGGGCAAGCCGTTCGGGATGGGGCTAGGGCCGACGCACACCGTCAGCTTGGCCGAGGCGCGGCAGAAGGCGCTGGATGCGCGGAAGCTGCTTATCGACGGCATCAATCCTTTGGCGGCCAAGAAGCAAAACCAGATCGCCGCCGCGCTGGCCGTCGCCAAGATGATGAGCTTCGATCAGTGTGCCGAGGCGTACATCCTGGCGCACAAGGCCGGCTGGAAAAACGCCAAGCATGGCGACCAATGGACGAACACGCTCAACACCTACGCCAGCCCTGTGTTCGGCCATTTGCCGGTGGCCGAGATCGACACCGGCCTGGTGGTGAAATGTCTTGCGCCGATATGGGAGAGCAAGACCGAAACGGCCAGTCGCGTGCGCGGTCGTATTGAATCCGTGCTGGGCTGGGCGACCACCAGCGGCTACCGCACTGGCGAGAATCCTGCCCGCTGGAAAGGCCACCTCGAAAACTTGCTGGCCACCATCAGCAAGACCAGCCGGACGAAGAATCATCCATCGCTACCGTGGCCGCGCATCGGCGCGTTCATGTCGGCCCTGCGCGTGCGTGAAGGTGTATCCGCCCGAGCGGTCGAGTTCGCCATCCTCACCGCCTGTCGGTCGGGTGAAGTGCGCGGCGCTCAATGGGCTGAGTTTGATACGGCGGGCAAGGTCTGGACGATTCCTGCCGAGCGGATGAAAGCCAAACGTGAACATCAGGTGCCATTGAGCGATGCAGCGCTGGCCTTGCTGGAATCGATGCCGAAGGATAGTGACGATGATGTGGTGTTCGCCGGTACGAAAGGCCAACCCTTGTCGGATATGTCGCTGACCGCCGTGATCCGGCGCATGAACGGCGACGACAAGCCCGTCTGGGCCGATGCCAGCGGTGACGGCGTCACGGTTCATGGCTTTCGCAGCAGCTTCCGTATGTGGGCGGCGGAGACCACCAATTACCCGCGCGAGGTTGCCGAGCACGCGCTGGCGCACCAGTTGCCGGATGCAGTCGAGCGTGCCTATCAGCGCGGTTCGCAGTTCGCCAAGCGTGCCGCATTGATGGCTGAGTGGGCCGTGTATTGCGCGACGGTGCCGACCGATGCGGTGGTCAAGCCGATTCGTGGCGCGGCGTAATCAACAGCGAGTTGGTGCTGGTGATACGGTGTTGCCTTGCTCTTGGGGAGCCACGCCGGGGCGGACGGGAAGCTGGGCTGCTGAGGCGGAAACGAGCAACGCAGTGCGAGCCGCCGCAGGCAGACCGGCTGGGCGGGCGGGGATCAACACCACCTTGCGCACAGCGCCCGAATAAACAGCCTGAGCAACGCGAACCGAAATAGCTGTTGTCCGGGCCGGGGCGCAAGACATAACCGACCATTACCCGAACCCGCAGGGCGCGCCAGCGGTGGGCCACCAAGCGAAGCCCTGCGCAGCGACTGGCCTACTTTGGGTAATGCGCTGTTATGTTGAATCGCTTGCGATTTACCCCTGCTCGGCTGGGTGCAATTGAGCGGCGCGAACTGATCGGCGTCATCGGGTTTGATCTTTC
>JAUYFW010000345.1 GCA_030690835.1 Sulfurimicrobium sp.
GTCAGGATGAAAACCACCAGCGCCAGCGGCGCGAGGTTGAGGAAGAAATCGTTGAAGCCGAGCCCGGTCGCGGAGCCGATCATGATGTTGGGCGGGTCGCCGATCAGGGTGGCGCTGCCGCCGATGTTGGAAGCGAAGATCAGGGCGAACAGGTAAGGATAGGGCTTGAGCTTGAGGGCGTCGGTGATGAGCAGCGTCACCGGGGCGACCAGCAGCACCGTGGTGACGTTGTCGAGCAGGGCGGAAAACAGCGCCGTCACCACCGACAGCATCACCATCAGCCCCCACGGGTCGGCCTTGACCGCCTTGGCGGCGACCACCGCCACATACTGGAACACGCCGCTTTTCTGGGTGATGGCGACGATCACCATCATGCCGGTCAGCAGCCCGATGGTGTTGAGGTCGATGCCGGCGAAGGCCTCGCTCTGGTGCAGCACGCCGGAGAAGATCATCAGCCCCGCGCCAAGCAGGGCGACGATGGCGCGGTTGATTCTCTCGGTGACGATGACGGCATAGGTGATAACGAAAATGGCGAGCGAGACCAGCAGCGGGCTCAGGCCGAACAATACCTGCGTGGCGGTGGCAGCGGCGCCGTGCATGTCAGATCCCCGCCTGTTGCGCGAGATGGGCGAGCAGCGCACGGCGGCTCAACATGCCGCGCAGCTTGCCGTCCGCGCCCACCACCGGCAGCGGCGCGGTGCTGTTGGTGAGCAGCAGCGCGGCTTCCAGCAGCGGGCAATCCTCGTCCAGCAGCGGAATGTCCCTGGTGGCGAATTCCCCCACCGTCAGGCGCTCCAGATCATGCAGCCGGCTGGTCAGCATGCGCTCGGCGTCGCCGGCGAAGCGCAGGTCGGACAGCCCACCTTCCACCCGCGCGCTGGCCGGGATCAGCGCGCGCAGCACGGCGTTGGTGCTGACCACGCCGGCGAAGCCGCCGCTGCCGTCGCACAAGGGCACATGGTTGATGTGCTTGTCCAGCATGAGTTTGAGCGCATCCATCAGCTTGTCCTCGGGTTGGAGGCAAAGCGTGGGCGGACATATGGGAATGGCCTTGATCGACATTTTTTTCTCCAGGTTGAATATACTCAGTCACGCCCACAAGCTCAGGGGCGGGTCGGCGATGACCGCGCGCAGGATGTCGCCACGCGAAAGCCTGCCAGACGATCGCCCTATCCAGCGCCGAGGCGGCCTTGAGCCCATCAGCCGGTGTTGCGCAATCCGGCAGCGATGGCGTTGATCGAGCGCAACAGGGGGCTGAGCCAGGCTTCGCGCTGGGCCTGCGGCAGGCTTTCGTCGCGGCAGCGTTGCAGCAGCAGCACCTGAATGTGGTTCAGCGGGTCCAGGTAAGGGTTGCGGCGTGCAACTGACAGCGCCAACTGCGGCGTTTCCTGCATCAGGCTGCTGGCACCGGCGATTTCCAGCACGGCGGTGACGGTGCGTATGTGCTCATCGCGTATCGTCCGGTAGATGGCGTCGGCGCTTTCCCGGTTTTCCGCCAGCCTGGCGTAGCGGGCGGCAATGCTCATGTCGGCCTTGAACAGGGCCATCTGGGTGTTGCTGAGCAGTGCCCGGAAAAACGGCCATTCCCGGTACATGCGCTGCAGCTTGGCCAGGCGCTGCGGATCGTTGCCGCGCCAGTTGTGCAGCGCGGTGCCGATGCCGAACCAGGCGGGCAGGGTGTGGCGCGACTGGGCCCAGCCGAACACCCAGGCGATGGCGCGCACAGAGGCTTTGGAGCGGTCGCCCTTGTTGCGGTGGGAGGGGCGCGAGCCGATGTTGAGCAGGCCGATTTCGTTGAGCGGCGTGGCTTCGTAGAAATAGTCGATGAAGCCCGGAGTGCGGTCGGTCAGACCGCGGAAGGCGGCCTCGCCGTCTTCGGCCAGCTTGTCCATGATACCGAGGAAGTCGCCGCGCTCCTGCTTCTGCACACGGATCAGGCTGGTGCTGGCCTTGAGCAGGCCGGTCATGCCCATCGACAATTCGTAGGAGGCGGTTTCGGCATTGCTGTATTTGAACGACAGCACCTCGCCCTGCTCGGTGAACTTGATCTGTCCGCGCACGGTGCCTTCCGGCTGCGACAGGATGGCCTCGTGGGTGGGGCCGCCGCCGCGACCGACGGTGCCGCCACGGCCATGGAACAAACGGCATGTTATGCCGCGTGCCTGGGCCAGCGCGGTGATTTTGGTCTGCGCCTCGTAGAGCGACCAGGCCGAGGCGAGAATGCCGCCGTCCTTGGCGGAATCGGAATAGCCGATCATGACTTCCTGCAAATTGCCGGAGCAGCGGAGCAGCGCCGCATAGGCCGGGTTGTCGAGCAGCGCCGTCATCACCGGCTGGATGTGCTCCAGGTCGACGATGGTTTCGAACAGGGGCGAGATGCCGATATGGCAGAACCAGCCGTCTTCTTTGCGGCCGGCCAGCCCCGCCAGGCTGGCGAGGAACATGACTTCCATGACGTGGCTGGCGGCATGGGTCATCGAGATGACATAGGAGCCGAATGCCTGTGGGCTGATTTCATGGCGCATGTTCGCCATCACTTCAAATACCGCGAAAGTTTCGCGGCTGGCATCGCTGAGCGTTTCCCGGCTGATCGGGAGACTCAGCGCGTGGGCGATCAGTTCTCCCAGCAATTCCAGCCGCCCGGCTTCGCTCAGGGTGCCATAGTCCGGCAGGCCCGGCTGCTGGGCAAGCAACTCGGCAACGGCTTCGGTGTGGCGGGCCGATTCCTGGCGGATGTCGAGGTGAACCAGGTAAAAGCCGAAGGTTTCCGCGTTGCGGATCAGGTCCTGCAGCTCGCCGTGGGCGGCTGCGTGGTCGCCGTGGCTGACGAGCGAATCGCGCATCAGGGTGAGGTCGGCCAGAAACTCGTCTTCCGACGGGTAGCTGTCGGCAAAGGCGTTCCCGCTGCGGCCCTCGATCAGCGCATCCACGGCATCCAGGTTGTGTTGCAGACGGTGCCGCATCAGGTAAAGCTTGCGGCGGTAGGGTTCCTGGCCGAAATGCTGGGGATAATCGCCGAACACCGCGGCAAAGCGCTGTTCGTCCTGCGCCAGGCTGGCGGCCATTGGGGCGCTGATCGTGCACAGGCGTTTTGAATGGGTCAGCACATGGCTGAGGTTGACGGCTTCGCGCAGGTAATGGCGCAGCACTTCCCGCTTCTGCAGGCGCAGGGCGAGGACGGTGGTGTCGGGGGTGACGAAGGGATTGCCGTCGCGGTCGCCGCCGATCCAGGAACCGAAGCGCAAAATATTCGGCACCCGGATGCGCTGGCCTTGCGCCAGTTCCGGCCCGTAGACGCGGTCGATGGCTTTTTCCAGGTAGCGGTAGGTTTCGGGCACGGCCTTGAACAGGCTTTCGCGGAAATAGAACAGCCCGTTCTTGATCTCGTCGCGGACCTGCGGCTTGCTGGAGCGCACCTCATCGGTTTTCCACAAGGTCTGGATCTGCCCCTCGATCTGGCTGACCAGTTCCAGGCGCCGTTCCTTGCCGGTGCGCGGGTCGTCCAGGCGCTCGGCGGTGAGGAAGATATGGCGCAGGTGTTCCATGATGGTGCGGCGCTTGGATTCCGTCGGGTGGGCGGTGAACACCGGAATGTAGGCCGCCTGGTCGAACAGGGTCTGGAGCTCGGCGGCAGTAATGCCCTGGTCGTGGAATTCCCGCAGGGTGGCGTCGAAAGATCCCTTCCACAAGGGGCCGCCGCGATACACCTGGGCGCGACGGGTCTGGTGCTGGAAGGATTCCTCGGCCAGGTTGACCAGGCTGAAGTAAATGCTGAAGGCGCGCACCACATGGGTGAGCGTCTCCGCATCCAGGGATTCGATGATCTTCTCCAGGCGGCGCCGGCCGGTGGGCGAATCTTTCTTGTGCAGGCGGATGTAGCCCTTGCGCAGGGCTTCCACCGCCTCCAGCACGCGGCCGTCCCGCAGGGGACGCAGCACGTTGCCGAGCAGGTTGCCGAACAGTTTTACGCGGGCGCGCAACTGGGTATCGCCGTGAATTTTAGTCATGTTTTTCATTTTAACCGGGCCAGGGCGCATGTTCGCACTAAATTCCACGCTATAAGCAGAATACGTGGAGAAAACCGGCCGACTACGCGAATCCTGGAAAAGGCTCTAACGGGCATGACAAATTGCCGCCCAGAATCATGAACCAAAAGTAGGCGCCTCTAGCAGCTTGTCGGACTTAAAACCCGCACCACGACAACCCACCGATTCCGGCAGGTATTTGCACAAAAATTAGGCATATTTCGCCAATTTTTCAAGAGGTTCACTCTTGTTCGCCTATTTCACCCTGATGCAGTATTCATCAACGAATCGAAGTTGTTTACCGTTAAGACTCATCGCCAGTTCTCCACCTGAAGGCCACCAATGCGCTGGAACTCGCCCAGGTTTGACGTCACCACCACCATGCCACGCGCCAGCGCACAGCCCGCGATCAAGACATCGTATGCTCCAACGGGCTGCCCCTGCTTCTGCAGCGCGGCACGAATCGCCCCCGCCGCCTTGGCGTCGGCATCTTCGAAGGGGAGGATGGTAATACTGGAGAGAAAGGCATCCATCACCGGCGCTAGTGTCACGTCACGCATAACATGTCGTATATATTGTGCTAGTCTTCCGTCATCTTTTTCAAGACGGCGAGGGCTTTCCAATGAAGCTTTACAAAGTGACGCTGCAGACGGATGAAAGGGAGGATCTGGAGGCCATCACGCGTAAAGGCTCCCACCAGTCGCAGAAGGTGATCAATGCGCTGAT
>JAUYFW010000369.1 GCA_030690835.1 Sulfurimicrobium sp.
AGAACACAGAGCTCACAGAGAGAAACAATGGTTTATCGTGAATATGAGCATCACCCACCGGGTGAACCTGATAACAATGCGAAACCCGCGTCATCTCTGTGTCCTCTGTGATCTCTGTGGCTTGAACTGAGGTTTCTAGGATTAAACTGGATATTCACAATGAAACGATTCACTCTAGCCTTATTGATCAGCGCAACTTTCGCCGCCTCGGCCGACGCAGCCAACCTGATGGACATTTACCGCGAAGCGCTGACCAGCGATGCCGCGCTGGCATCCGCGAAAGCCGCCTACCAGGCAGGGCAGGAAAAACTGCCGCAGGGCCGGGCGCTATTGTTGCCCAGCGTTAACCTGAGCGCAAACAGCACCTGGAACCAGATGGACATCCAGTATCGCGGCCCCAGTTCCTTTCCCGGCGGGCAGCGCGACTACAATTCCAACGGCGCCACCCTGTCCCTGAGCCAGCCCCTCTACCGGCGCCAGAATTGGGCGCAATATGAACAGGGAAAGCTGCTCGCGGCTCAGGCCGAAATGCAGTATGCCTCCGCCCAGCAAGAACTCATATTGCGCGTGGCGCAAGCCTATTTCGACGCGCTGCTGGCACAAGACGCAGCAGCGCTGGCGGGCGCGCAAAAACAGGCGATCTCGGAACAATTGGCGCAAGCGAAAATGAATTTCGAGGTCGGCACCGCCACCATTACCGACAGCCACGAAGCCCAGGCCCGCTTCGACCTGGCCAACGCCAGCGAGATTGCCGCCCTCAACGACCTCGAAATGAAACAGCGGGCGCTGGAAAAAATCATCGGCAAACTGCCGCAATCCCTCGCCGCCCTGTCAACCAGCATGCCGCTGCAAGGACCGGAACCCGGCGATATGACGAAGTGGGTCGAGGCAGCGGAACAGAACAACTTGCAGGTGCAAATCCAGCGCGCAGCCGTGGAAATCGCCAACCAGGAGGTGGCGCGCAATCGCGGCGGGCATCACCCCACGCTTGACCTGGTTGCGAGTTACAGCGACACCGGCGCCACTGGCAGCAGCTTCGGCGTCGGCAACGACACCAAGGCCGCGGCGATCGGCCTGCAACTCAACCTGCCGCTGTATCAGGGCGGCGCCACCAGCTCGCGGGTGCGGGAGGCCGTGGCCAATCAGGAAAAATCGCGCCATGACCTGGAACAGGCGGTACGCCAGACGGCCCTGTCGACGCGCGAAGCCTATTTCGGCGTCACCAGCGGCATCGCCCAGGTCAACGCGCTGGAACAAGCCCTGATATCCACCCAGAGCTCGCTGGATTCCACCAAGCTGGGACTGGAAGTAGGGGTCCGCACCAACGTCGACGTACTGAATGCCCAGCAACAGCTTTTTTCCGCCAAGCGCGACCTGTACAAAGCACGCTACAGCTATCTGCTGAGCCGCCTGAAATTGAAATCGGCCGCCGGCAGCCTGGCCGAGGACGATCTGCAGCAAGTCAATCAGTGGCTGAAATAGCCCTCCTTACGCATCGGTAATCATGTCGACCTCCAGCCTGCCCGTTTTTTCCCTTCTTGAAACGCGCGTTCTCGGCGTTCTCGCCGAGAAGCAGCACACCGTTCCCGACACCTACCCGTTGACGCTGAATGCCCTGGTTGCAGGCTGCAACCAGAAGACCAGCCGCGACCCGGTCATTGAGGCGAGCGAGGCGGATGTGCTGACGACAATCGACAGTCTCAGAACGCAGACCCTGGTGGTGGAGTCGAGCGGAGGGCGAGTACAGCGCTATGCCCACAATCTCGAACGGGTGTTGCAGGTGCCTTCGCAATCGGTGGCCCTGCTGGTCACGCTGATGCTGCGCGGCCCGCAAACGGCGGGTGAACTGCGCCTCAATTGCGAGCGACTGCATAAATTCTCCGACATCTCGGCGGTCGAGGCGTTCCTGCATGAACTGGCCGAGCGTCCAGCCGGGGCGCTGGTGGTCGAATTGCCGCGCCAACCCGGCGCGCGTGAGAACCGCTGGGCGCACCTGTTGAGCGGAGTTCCGACCCATGTCGAACTCGCGCAAGTGACGCCATTCACGCCCGCAATGGCAAACGATATTTCGCTCGGCGAGATTGCCGCGCTGAAGGCCAATGTGGCCAGGCTCGAAGCCGAGGTTGGCGAGTTGAAGGCGCTGGTGGCCAGGCTGTGCGCGGAACTGGGCGTGTCAACCCAGGGGCCTGTCGGGCTTGCATGAAATCGCCGCCGATTTAGTCGTCCTGCTCCACTTCGCATTCATCCTGTTCGTGGTTGTGGGCGGATTTTTCGCGCTGAAATGGCGCAAACTGGCCTGGCTGCATGTGCCGGCAGCCATCTGGGGAGCGCTGATCGAATTCACCGGCTGGATCTGCCCGCTCACGCCGCTGGAAAATCTGCTGCGGCAGGCGGGCGGCGCGCCAGGTTACACCAGCGGCTTCATCGAATACTACATCCTTCCCCTGATTTACCCTGCCGATTTGACGCGCCAGCTCCAGTTCTTTCTCGGGCTTGGCGTGGTGATCCTGAATGCGGCCGTCTATTCGCTCTGGTTTGCGCGGCGTAAAAAAAGGGGGCTGAGCCCCTAACCCCTCCCG
>JAUYFW010000002.1 GCA_030690835.1 Sulfurimicrobium sp.
CACCATGTCTTCACGGGCATCCTCGAAGCCCTCGCCCAGTACCGTCGCGGGGTCAAGATCATAGCCGCCCAGCAAGCGCTTTTCCCACAACTCGCGCACGCGCCTGGCGGTCTTGCCGGTATGCGCCGAATCCGGCGTTACGCCACACGCCAGCAGCAGATCGCTCACCGCCTTTTCGAATGCTTCGCCATCGAACTGTCCGGTGCGCGGGATGCCGATACCGCCCTGAGGCGGAAAGGCAAAACTATCGTGATCGCAGCAATCGGACATGGCGTGGCGCTCGTGAAATGGATGGCTCCACTTTTATCACGCACGCCAGCCGGATGTCAAAACCGGTCGGTGATCACCACCTCGCCCATGGGTAGCTGCCCGCCGCGCGGGAAAGGTTCCTCAGTACCCTTGCCGATCGCCACGAACATGGCGATCACGTGATCGGGCGGCAGGTTGATGAGTTTGCCCACCGCGTCGAAATCGAAGCCATCCATGGGACAGGAGTCATAGTCCATTTCCTTCGCCACCAGCATCAGGTTCATGGCGGCGATGCCGCAGGAACGCATGGCCTCGTCCCGTTGCACCTGTTCGCGCCCGGCGTAGTACTGGCCGATTGCGGGTACGATGAATTCCTGCACCGGCTGTGGAGCATTTTTCCAATAGCGTCCCGGCTCCTTCTCCCACGCCTTGAGGTCGGCGGCGAGCACGACCAGCAGCGAGGCGTCGGTCACCTGCGCCTGGTCCCAGGCGGCTGCGCGAATCTGCCTGCGCAGATCGGGGTTCTGCACCACCACGAAACGCCAGTTCTGGATATTGAATGCGGTGGGCGAAAGCATGGCGAGGGATAAAAGCTTTTCCTTCTCCGCCTCGCTCATGCGATGGTTTGGATCATACGCCTTGACCGATCGGCGCAGCTCGATTGCCTTGGATACTTCCATGATGCCTCCCTATTTCTTTCTCAGAAAAACATATATTCGCCCCCCGCCTCGGACGAGAAAACCAGTTTGTTCCACGAATTGCCTGGCGGCCTCAAGCCCCGATCAGTTGCGCCTGGTAGCCATCGGCACGCACGCTGTCCAGCATGGCGGCCGTTTTAACACGCTCCGGGTCGAAGGCGACCAGCAGCAGATGGTCGCGCCCCGCATTGAAACGCGGCGCTATCACGCCCGGAATTGCGCGCATTTTCTCCTCCAGCGCGCGTTTATCTTCCTCGCTCAAAGCCTGGTCGATGTGGATCATTATGTCGCTGATATCCATGATGCTCTCCTCTCATCTGCATACCGACCATTCGGTATGCTGTTGCACGAAAAAAAACACTTACCCAGGGGGCACCAACAAGCTCAGCACGTAGCCGTGCAACTGCTTCATGCACAGGCTGAAGGCGTCGACCGACTGCAAATTCTTGGCAACGCCGATACACCCCTCCCACGCCGAAACCACGAACAGCGCCACCGCCTGGCAATCGACATCGGCGCGTATCACGCGCTGCTCCCTGCCGCGCAGCAGCGCGTTCTCCACGGCATCCTTCCAGACCATCAGCACCGCGTTGAGGCGGTCCTTGAATGCCTCATCAAGCGGACTCATCTCCTGCATCAAGTTGTTGAGTGGGCAGCCCAGATCGATGAAGTTGGCCGGGCGCCACTCATCTATGGTAGCGATGATTTCCAGCAGGGTTTCCACCGGCCGGTCGCTTTCGCGCAGGGATTTAAAAAACAGTCCATCCAACCGCTCCCTGATGACCTCGTCGATCACCGCCAGGCCCAGCGCCTGCTTGGTGGGGAAATAATGGTACAAGGCCCCCTTGGTGAGGCCGGTATCGGCAAGAATATTGGCGATACTCGCCGCCTGGAAGCCCTTGCGGTGGATTTCGCAGAAAGCAGCTTGCAGCAACTTGTCGCGGGTGAGGTCGGGTTGTTTGGAATCCATAATATGCATTACATACCGACCGGTATGTATGTGTCAAGTGAAATTTGAGCGCAGCCGATCCGCTTACTCTCCCTCTGGCAAGAACCCCTGCAACAACTCATTCAAAAACCGCCGCCCCAGCTCCGTCGGTCTGACCTGAACGAAATCCCTCGTTACCAGCCCACGCTTTTCTGCCTCATCCAGAGCGCCTAGCACGCTAGCCAGCGGCAACCCGGTGCGCTCCTCAAACAGGCCGAGCGGAAACCCGTCCGTCAGGCGCAGGGCGTTCATCATGAATTCAAACCCCAAATCCTCTGCCCCGACCACCCGTTCCTCCTGAACCGGAGCGCCCCTTGCAGCGTTCTCCAGGTAGGCCTTGGGCTGCTTGTAGCGCATCTGGCGTAACACCCGGTCATGCTGGGTCAGCTTGCCGTGCGCCCCGGCGCCGATGCCCAGATAATCGCCGAACAGCCAGTAGTTGAGATTGTGCTGGCAGCGCCGTCCCTTTTGCGCGAAACCGGAGGTTTCGTAATGCTCGTAGCCCGCCCCGGCCAGTTCGGCTTCCACCGCCAGTTGCATTTCCGCCGCCGCATCGTCGTCGGGCAAGCTGGGCGGGGCCAGGTAAAACTGCGTATTGGGTTCGAGGGTGAGGTGATAGGCGGAGAGGTGCTGCGGCGCGAAGCCGATGGCGGCGCGCAGGTCGGCCAGCATTTCCGCCATGCTCTGCTCGGGCAGGGCATACATGAGATCGAGGTTGATGTTGTCGAAATGGCGCTGCGCCAGTTCCACCGCGCGACGCGCCTCTACATCGTCGTGGATGCGACCGAGCAGCTTGAGGTGGCGCGGGTTGAAGCTCTGGATTCCAAGAGACAGGCGATTCACCCCTGCGCTGCGGAAATCGGCGAATTTCTGCGCTTCCGCCGTGCCGGGATTGGCTTCCAGCGTGATCTCGGAGAGCGGTTCAAGCGGCAGCAAGGTGCGCACGGCGGTAAGGATATCGTCCACGGCACGGGCGGATAACAGGCTGGGCGTCCCGCCGCCGAAAAACACCGACACCACTTTGCGCCCCCATACCAGCGGCAGCGCGACTTCCAGATCCTTTACCAGGGCCGCGACGTATTCCGCTTCCGGCACGCCGCTACGTGCTTCGTGGGAATTGAAATCGCAATAAGGGCATTTACGCACGCACCATGGAATATGGATGTACAGGCTGAGGGGCGGCGGTGCGCCTACTGCTGGCATGACACTAGATGAGGTCTGCGCTGGCGATGGAATGCGCGCCTAGCGCGATCATTGCGGCGATGGCCCGTTCCTCGTCTCCAGGATTGACGTTAACTGCGCGCACTGCGTCGCTCAGCAGAAAAACCTGATAGCCCAGTTTCAGCGCATCACGCACAGTATTGAGCACACAGTCATCGACGGAAAGTCCGCCGATAAACAAGCGTTTCACGCCGTACATCATGAGTTGTCCATGCAAAGGCGTACCCTCGAAGCTGGAATGGGTGTCCTGGTCCGGCGCCGTCGCCTTGGAAACGAACATGCTGAACGCCGGCAATCCCAGGCCGGGTGCAAAATCAGCGCCCGCTGTGCCTGCCACACAGTGGGCAGGCCATGACCCGCCGTGCTCGCGGAAAGAGCAATGATGCTCCGGATGCCAGTCGCGCGTGGCGTAAATAGGCTGGCCGTGCTGCTGGAAAATGTCGATGCAGCGACTCAGCGGCGGGATAACCTCTTCGCCCCCAGGCACGGCCAGGCTGCCGCCCGTCAAAAAATCGTTCTGCACATCGACGACGAGCAGGGCATCGCCATCGTGGACGGGAATTTGTTCGTTCATAGGGTTGCCCTCAATTTTTCCACCAGCACCGCCAGCGCCTTGCCGCGGTGGCTGATGCGGTTCTTCACGTCCATCGGGATTTCCGCGCCGGTCTGGCCGAACTCCGGGAGGAGAAAATAGGGATCGTAGCCGAAGCCCCCATCACCGCGTGGCGTGTCGATGATCTCGCCATACATCGCCCCTTCGGCAATGATCGGCTGCGGGTCCTCGGGCCAGCGCACCAGCACTATCACGCAGTAGTAATGCGCCTTGCGGTTGGCGTGCCCCTGCAGCAATTCGATCAGTTTTTCGTTGTTGCGCTGGTCGGATTTGGGCTCGCCGGCAAAACGCGCGGAATACACGCCCGGCGCGCCGTTCAGCGCATCAACGCAGATCCCGGAATCGTCCGCCAGGGCCGGCAGCCCGGAATGGGCCGAGGCGTGACGTGCCTTGGTGAGACAGTTCTCGATGAAGGTGCAATAAGGCTCTTCGGCCTCGGTAATGTTGAACGCCGACTGCGGCAGGATTTCGAATTCCAGCGGAGCGAGAATGGCGTTGATTTCGCGCAGCTTGCCGGCGTTGTTAGATGCGATGACGATTTTTTTCATGGCTATATCCCCAGCGCCGCTTTTTGCCGCGCCACCAGCTGACCGATGCCGTTTTGCGCCAGGTCGAGCAGCGCATCCATCTCGCCGCGACTGAACGGCGCGCCCTCCGCCGTACCCTGCACCTCGACGAAACCGCCGCTACCGGTCATCACCACGTTCATGTCGGTGTCGCAATCGGAATCCTCGGCATAATCCAGATCCAGCACCGGCACGCCGCGATAGACGCCGACCGAAATCGCGGCCACGAAATCATTGAGCGGCGAAGCGCTTAGCCGCTGTTTTTTCTGCAGCAGGGAAACCGCATCGTGCAGCGCGACGAAAGCGCCGGTGATACTCGCGGTGCGCGTGCCGCCGTCGGCCTGGATCACGTCGCAATCGATCTGGATGGTGCGCTCGCCAAGCTTTTTCAGGTCCACCACCGAGCGCAGGGAACGGCCGATCAGGCGCTGGATTTCCTGGGTGCGCCCGGATTGCTTGCCGCGCGCCGCCTCGCGATCCATCCGGCTGCCGGTCGAGCGCGGCAGCATGCCGTATTCCGCCGTGATCCAGCCCTGCCCCTTGCCGCGCAGGAAAGGCGGTACTTTCTCGTCGATGCTGGCGGTGCAGATAACCTTGGTGTCGCCGCACTCGATCAGTACCGAGCCCTCGGCGTGCTTGGTGTAGTTGCGGGTAATGGTAATGGCGCGCAGCTGGTCCGCGCTTCTCTGGCTGGGACGCATATTTACTTCCTGTTTATTTTGAGTATTTCTGGATGGCGAGCTGAATTTCAGCAATCGCCTTTTCGATATCGTCGTCGGTCACAGGCGCTTCGCCGGCTGCCGGACGAGGTGCATGCAAGGCATCGAGCCGGGTGGTAAAACTGTCCAGAGGCATGGCCTCGGTGGATACGCCCGTCCCGCCCTTGGAACCTGCGCCGACACCAGTCCCGCCCCAGGTCATGGCGATGGCGGAAAGATTGTCGCCATCCTGCCCGCCGCGCAGTTCAGAGTGGTCCATCAGTTCCGGAATCGCCTGCTCCAGCGGGTATGCGTTCAGGATGGAGCCGATTTCGTTGGCGCTGAGCGTGCTCCACAAACCATCCGAGCACAGCATCAGGATGTCCCCGGCCTCGATCGGGGTGCGCTTGGACAGATCGACCTCGGGCGGAATCATGCCCCCCAGACAGTTGTAAATCTTGTTGCGTTCGGGATGAGTGGTCATCTGGGCCTCGGTGATGCGCCCCTGTTCGAACAACTGTTGCACCCGGGAATGGTCCTGGGAGCGGGTCAGGAGACGGCCCTGACGGAAAAAATACAGACGCGAATCGCCGACATGCGCCCAATAGGCCATGTCGCGTTGAATCACCGCCGCCACGCAGGTCGTGCGGGGACTCTCCAGCAATTCGTTCTCGGCCGAATAGTCGCTGATGGCTTCATGCGCCGCGTGCATGGCCTCGTCGAGAAAAAACAGCGGATCGCGGAGAATCGGGCGCGCCTGCTTCTGGAACATTTCCGCCACCAGTTGCACCGTCATCTGGGCCGCAATTTCGCCATGAAAATGGCCGCCCATGCCGTCCGCCACCACCATCAGCAGCGCTTCCTTGCTATAGGAATAAGCGACCCGATCCTGGTTGTATTTACGCCCGCCCTGGCGGCTAGACTGATAGATGGAGAATTTCATGATGGGTCAGAATAGATCCTTGTTGAGCGTTGCGCGTATGCTGCTCATCAATGTTTTCTTGCGCGGAATATCGGGCACTTCCCTGACCAACTCCTTCTGCAGGGCGAACACGCTTTGTGGCCGCTTCATGTAATCCAGTTCGAGACACTGGTCGATGAGTTGCAGCAATTGCTCGGAATATTGTCCCGGCCAAAGCTTGGTGGCGGACGTCATCTTGTCGTCTTCCATGCGTGCATCGGCGGCCTGGGGCGCAAAGCCGGCCATGCAGGAAAACATGCTGGCACCCACGCTGTAGATATCGGTCCAGGGACCAAGGCGTTCGCGGTTCTTGTACTGCTCTGGCGCAGCGAAGCCCGGGGTGTACATGGGCGACAGCTTGTTCTTCTCGCTGCTCAGGGTCTGACGCGCGGCACCGAAATCCAGCAGCACCGGGGAGCCATCCATGCGCAGATAAATATTGGCGGGCTTGATGTCGAGATGCAGAATCTTGTGGGTATGCACCTCGCGCAGGCCGTTGAGCATCTGCACAAACACGCGGCGGATGAAACTTTCCCTGACCGTGCCCTTGTTCTGCTGGATGTGCTCCTGCAGGGTCTTGCCGCGCTCATACTGCATCACCATGTACACGGTTTCGTTGGCGCGGAAGAAGTTGGTCACGCGCACCACGTTGGGATGGGAAATCTTGGCCAGCGCCCGCCCTTCCTCGAAAAAGCACTTCATACCGTAGCGGAACGTATTGAGGTTATCCACCGAAGTGGCCTGCACCATTTCCCCGACATCGCGTAGCGCCAGTCCGCTGGGCAGGTATTCCTTGATCGCCACCGGGGTGCCGGTATCGTCGTAAGCCAGGTAAACGATGCTGAAACCACCGCCGGAGAGCTGCTTGGCGATACGGTAATTGAGAAGCTGGGTGCCCTCGGGCAGGGCCTGGTTGATTTGTTGGGAGCTCATTCTGCTTACTATGCTAATCTTTGGCCCATTTTACAATCGTTTAGATAAAGTAATGCATATTTTGGAGCACCCATGATTTATAGCATGACTGGCTTCGCCGCCGTTAATCGGGAACTGCCTCAGGGCGCGCTGCACCTGGAGCTGCGCGCCGTCAATCACCGCTACCTGGAAGTCGCCTTCCGCATGGACGAAGTTTTCCGTCCGGCGGAATCGGCCATGCGCGAGTCCATCGCCAAACAACTCAACCGCGGCAAGGTGGAATGTCGACTCAATTTCACACCCAGCGCGGGCAGCCATAAACCGCTGGCGATCAACGACACGCTGGCGCAACAACTGGTCCAACTCGGCCAGGTAGTGCAGGAGCTCTCGCCACAAAGCGCGCCGCTCAGCGTGGCGGATATCCTGCGCTGGCCGGGGATCATGGAAGCCGAAGGTGTACCCCAGGAAGCGCTGCAGGAAGCGGCTGTCGCGCTGCTGCGGGAAGCCTTGGGCGAATTCGCCGCCACGCGCGGCCGCGAAGGGGAAAAGCTCAAGGCAATGATCCTCGAACGCGCCACGCAAATGGAAGCGCTGGTCGCCGAAGCCGCCCCCCACCTGCCCCGTCTGCGCGCCGCTTATCAGGAAAAACTGCTGGCACGCTTCCGGGAAGCCGCCGCCAGCCTGGATGAAGATCGTATCCGCCAGGAATTGGCGCTGTTTGCCCAGAAAATCGACATAGACGAGGAAATCTCCCGTCTCCAGGCCCATTTACAGGAAGTGCGGCGGATATTGAATCAGGACGGCACGGCGGGCAAGCGGCTGGACTTCATGATGCAGGAACTGAACCGCGAAGCGAATACCCTCGGATCGAAATCCGTTGCCACGGAAACCTCACGGCTGTCGATGGAACTGAAAGTTCTGATCGAACAGATGCGGGAGCAGATACAAAACATTGAATGACCCTTCACCCCATATCGTGACATAGCAAAAACCCAACGAAAGCCGCTAACCATGCGGCTTTCTTGCATCTTGCCGTTGCATGTCATATCACGGAAGCGCATAATTTGTGAGTACCCAATCGCGCACCCAATGCAATTAGTCGCGTCATTATTGGGTACTCACAATAGGAGCGCGGCATGAGCAAGCTATCTGACATTCAAATCCGCAATTGGATCAAGTCCGGGGAACACTTCGACATGCGCGGCGATGGTGAGGGTTTATATCTTCGCTATCGTGAAATAGACACCATTCCAATTTGGCGCTTCCGCTACCGCTTCGCCGGGAAGCAGCGGATTATGAATCTTGGGAGTTATGCGGCCCTATCACTGGCCGATGCTAGAAAGACCGCCAAGGGGCTGCGGGCGCAAGTAGCCATGGGGCATGATGTGGCTGGCGAGAAACAAGAGCGCAAACAGGAAGCCGTCGAAAAGATCGAAGCCGAGCAGAACGCCATAACCGTGGGGCAGCTTGCGGATGAATACTTTGCGCGGATGATTCTCGGACATTGGAAGCACCCCAACATCGTGCGGAGCAGGATCGAAAAGGACATCAAGCCCAACATCGGCAAGCTGGCTGTGGGGGACGTGAAGCCCAAGCATATTGATGACATGTTGCAAGTGATCGTCAAGCGTGGGGCACCGACCATGGCTAATGACGTGCTGCGCTGGGTGCGGCGCATGTTTGACTTCGCGGTTAAGCGGCACATGGTGGAATATAACCCGGCGGCGGCATTCAATCTGGCTGATGCAGGCGGCAAGGAAGAGGCACGCAAGCGCTGGCTGAATCGGGATGAGTTGGTGCAACTATTCGAAGCCATGCGCACCGCCAAGGGCTTCACCGTGGAGAACGCCCTGGCGGTCAAGCTGCTGCTGTTGCTGGCAGTGCGCAAGCAGGAATTGACGGCAGCGAAAACGGCGGAATTCGATCTGGACAAAGCCGTCTGGTATCTGCCGGCGGAGCGCACAAAAACCAGTGCGCCGATTGATATTCCCTTGTCCAAGCCTGCCGTGGAATGTTTGCGCAAGCTGATCGAGTTGGGATGTTCCAGCGACTACCTGTTACCGGCGCGGAAGAGGCAAGAAAGAATGCTTCCCCACATTCACGAAAATACATTGAATGTCGCCATGTCCAAGGTCAAGCCGATGCTGGGCGACATGGAGAACTTCTGTATTCACGATTTCCGGCGCACAGCCAGAACGCACCTTGCCGCGCTGGGCGTGAGTTCGCATGTTGCCGAGCGCTGCCTGAATCACAAGATCGAGGGCGTGGAGGGCATCTATAACCAACATGATTATTTCGCGGAACGTAGCGATGCGCTGGTGAAGTGGGCGGGGTTTCTGGAAGCCTGCGAGGCCGGGAAGGACTGGAACGTGATCCCCATGCGAAGGAAGAAAAAGACCGCCTGACTGTTCCAGCCTCAGCCAGTTCGCCCACCATTGCACAACATGATACTATTGGCGGTATAATGAAAAAACACGAAAAACTGTTGGCCTCCATACGCGATAACCCCAAGGGTGTGCGCTTTGATGACG
The DNA here is from genome assembly GCA_030690835.1 of Sulfurimicrobium sp. Classification (GTDB taxonomy): domain Bacteria; phylum Pseudomonadota; class Gammaproteobacteria; order Burkholderiales; family Sulfuricellaceae; genus Sulfurimicrobium. Next base: position 9,438 of record JAUYFW010000002.1, read on the forward strand.
CTTGCAGGGCAGCGGAAATACTGGGTTTCACCCACAAGGGCGGCCAAGGCTCGCACCGGGCGTTTGCCCGTAGTGGTGAAGCGACCTTGCTCAATTTCCAGAACCGCAACGGCCTGGTAGCACCCTATCAGGCGCGGCAACTGATCGAGATGATGGACAAATACCAAGATGAAAAAGACGCCTAAATACCCGCTGGAGGTTTTCTGGAGCGATGAGGACGAGGGCTATATCGCCATCGCCCCCGATCTGCCGGGCTGTTCCGCATGGGGTGAAACCGAAGCTGAATCGCTGGGGGAAATTCACCATGCAGTAGATGCTTGGCTGGAAGCTGCGAAGAAAGCAGGCAACCCTATCCCCGCCCCGACCATACCGGGAAGCGCCAGCGGCAAGTTTCTGATGCGCATACCCAAGCGGCTGCACGCCGATCTATCGAGAGCGGCCAAGCGCGAGGGCGTGAGCCTCAATCAGTATGTGCTTTACCTGCTGGCGGGAAACCATGCCGCAGCCCGCGAACAGAACGCAAGCACGTAACGATTTTGCTGCGCCTAGCCCGAGGCTGATCCCCGAGGGCGAAAACCGGGAAGCCCTTGCCCGGCTGGCGTGGCTTCTGATTCAGGGGGCGTTAAAGGGGCGTGAGTATGAATTTAATCGCGAAGAGATTTGAACCAGATATAGGGGGGCTAAAAATACAGCTCCGGCATTGGTTCAGATTTGACCATCTTAGACCTGAGCAGGGTATTGCCTTGCTGATTGGAATAAAACCTAGCGTTTTGTTTCAAGAATGCGTTGATGTTTGGCCAGACGGGGACGCTATCAAAGGTAATCTTTTGTTTGGCATTGACCTGATTAATGGTGACGAAATAACCGCTTTTCCAAAATCAGAAGATGAAGAAGTCCCGGATAGTGAATACTGGACAGAGGAGGAGCAGGAACATTTCCTTGAAAAATCCAAGAAGCGTTTGAGATTTTTTGTTAGAAGTTATCAGATATTGCTTGAATACTGGAACTCCGGTAACCCCCCCGAATGCACACCTCTTTCATATTTCGTTCAATGGGGAAAATCGAAGGGAATTAACCCAGACTGGGAGCCTGTTGCGGTGGAGAGTGGTTTTCTTACTGGTCAAGATTCAGTCAATGACATAGCAACACCAACGAGCGCAGATGAACCCGGATTATCCATTGGAATGCACGCGTAAGGAGCGGCGCCCACGCCGCGAATCGCGGCGAGGGCGCCGCTCCTACAGCGGTGTTTTGGCCCTAATGGATAATCTGGGGTGAACCACCACCAGGCAGGCGCGAACATCAAATAGAAACCATCCTTGCCGTTATCGCGGCACTGGAATACGAACCGCTGCAAATACCTGACGGCGGAAAATCCAAGATCAAAACAGCCTGCCTGACGCGAAAGGCTCTATTTACAGATTCAGTAGCATTTCAGGCCGGCATGTGACAAGCGATAACAATTTTCTTTGAAAGTTGAGTATTGTCATACAGACGTAACTTCGTTAATATTTAGACCTTATAGGTATTTTCCCCTATATGATAATTAGGGGAAACCATTATTGACCCGAGCCATGAAAATCAACCTTCCCGTCACGCAAGCCGAAAAGCCCTACCCCAAAGGCAAGTACCTCGTATCCAAGACCGACCTGAAGGGTGTTATCACTTACGCCAATGAAGCCTTCATCAAGCTTTCCGGCTTTAGCAGCGAGGAGCTGATCGGCAAGAACCACAACCTCGTGCGCCATCCTGACATGCCGCCTCAGGCGTTCGAGGATTTGTGGAAGACGGTGAAAGAGGGGCGCCCATGGCGCGGCATCGTCAAGAACCGGGCGAAGAGTGGAGACCATTACTGGGTGGACGCCTTCGTGGTGCCGGTGCGCAAAAACGACCAGACCCTCGGCTACATGTCGGTGCGCTCCGCGCCCAGCCGCCAGCAGATACAGGAAGCGGAACAGCTTTACAAGCAGCTCAACAGCACCAAGGCCAGGCTGGATACCAGCGGCAGTTGGTGGCAGCGGCTTTCCGTCAAGGCGCGCATGAGCGGCATCCTGGGGGCGCTCATTGTCCTCATGGGCATCAGTCTGTTGGCAAGCCAGGCCGCTCTGGGACTGACGTGGGGGGCCATCGCGGAAATCGGCGCATTCGCTTTTATGTGGCTCGTGCTGTCGTTCGGCGCATTTGCCCTGCTGGCCCACTCGGTGATGGGGCAGGTGCACAACGCCATCCGCCATTTCGACCATATCGCCCAAGGCAACCTGACCGACGACATCGACATTTCCGGCCGCAACGAAACCGGCCAACTGCTCGGCGGCTTGGCCGCCATGCAGGTGCATGTCAAGGTGATGCTGGACGAAATTACCGTGGCATCGCGCGCCATCGAGACCAAGTGTAGCCGCCTCAATGCCGAGATGATGCAGGTCGTGGACCAGTCAGAGGAACAGCATAGCCGTGTGCAGGCCGTGGCTACGGCGACCGAGGAATTCAGCCAGTCGGTGGTGGAAGTGGCGGAAAGCGCCGAAAGCGCGGCCCGTTCCGCTGTCGATTCCCAGAATCGGGTAGAAGAGAGCAACGCCAGCATGACGCGCAGCATGGAGGCCACGGGACGGGTCGTGGAAGCGGTACAGACCTCCAGCGCCACCATCGCCCAACTCAACCAATCCATCGAGAAAATCGGTACCATCACCAAATCCATCAAGGAAATCGCCGACCAGACCAACCTCCTGGCCCTCAATGCCGCCATCGAAGCGGCCAGGGCTGGGGAAATGGGGCGCGGCTTCGCGGTGGTGGCGGACGAGGTAAGGAAACTGGCCGAGCGCACCACCACCAGCACGACCGACATTACCGCCATGGTGAGCGAGATCCAGAGTGTTACCCGCCAGGCAGTCGGCTCCATGGAACAAGCCGTACATAAAGTGGATGAAGGCACCGGCATGATGCGGGAATCCCTGTCCAGCCTCGGCCGCATCAGCGCTTCCAGCGGCGAAGTGACCAGCATGGCGCGGCACATTGCCGATGCGGCCAGGGAGCAGGCCATTGCCAGCGAGCTGGTGGCCAGCAACGTGGAACAGGTTTCCACCCTCATCGAGCAGAACACCAACTCCGCTCAGCAGGCATGGAAGGCCACCGGGGAACTGGCCCAAACGGCGAAGAACCTGAAAGAACTGGTCGGTCACTTCGAGTTGATCAAAAACAGTTAACCCCAATACTGTTTAATTAAGCAACCAGCCCATGTAGATACTCCGCTTAAACCCCAATACTGTTCACTTAACCGTTCGCCCTGAGCTTGTCGAACCACCAGCCACTTATTCTGAACCCTTCGACAAGCTCAGGGCGAACGGAAATTTTCTTAAATGAACAGTATTGGCTTAAACCCGGATTATCCATTAGGGCTAAAACACCGCTGGAGCGGCGCCCTCGCCGCGATTCGCCATGACAGTTAGGGCATGTCCGCAAGGCGCCAGAAGCGGGCATTCAGCCTGCCAGGCTGCGCTTGGCTAAAATGCCGGCTGATCCCTGGGGATTATAGCCCCGCTCAAAAAATCCCGGTTCATCCGGATCAGGACATCGTTGCTTCGTTGCAAAACTCTTTGGGCGGATCGGACCTTGTCTAGCAAGCCGGTGATTTCGCCGGCAAAGCCTGCGCCGGCGAAATGAAGGTGCCACTCGTCGCCGTCCGGGTCTTCCTCGTCGATGTCGCGCCAGAACAGCGTGGTGAAGCGCTCGTAGGGAACCGCCTTGCCGGCAAGGATGTCGTTCCTGATTTCGCGCGCCCAGCGGCTTCGCCTCTTCATCAGGGCGTCCGCACCCCGGTGAATGGTCACGGTCAGGAAGGGATAGATATCCTCCGGCTGTTTAATCCGGACAAGCTCAAGTAAACGCTCCCCCTCCGTGGCGTCCGCAATTAAAGCTTGAATCGCCGACGTGGAGATTTCGAGGCTGATGCCGGTTTGGAATGAATGAATTTTGTCGAGGTACATTTGCTCTTCCCCTGTAAAGCGAAATTTGATTGGGAAGTCACGCCAAGGTTCATTTTGATGGAAAAAAGCTTGCCGATTCATCGTGATATTCCGCATCAATAGGCATAGAATCAGCCTTAAGGAGGCGCATGCAATGGATGACATGTTTCGCTTTGCGGACGAATTTGGCCCGGCCAAAATCATACACATTCATGAACCTTCCATCGGCCTGAAAGCGGTATTGGTGGTGGATAACGTGGCCACCGGGCCGTCCATCGGCGGGGTGCGCATGGCGCCCGACGTGAGCACGGAAGAGTGCTTTCGCCTCGCCCGCGCCATGACCCTGAAAAACGCTGCTGCCGGACTGTCCCACGGCGGCGGCAAGGCGGTGCTTTATGGGGACCCAAAAATGCCCAGGGCGGACAAGGAGCGCCTGGTCAGGGGCTTGGCCTGCGCCTTGCGGGACGTCCACGAATACATCTTCGGCCCCGACATGGGCACCGACGAGGAGTGCATGGCCTGGGTCAAGGACGAGATCGGCCGCGCGGTGGGCCTGCCGCGCGAACTGGGCGGCATTCCCCTGGACAAGATCGGCGCCACCGGTTGGGGCATCAGCCACGTGGCGGATGTGGCCCTGCGCTATTGCGATTTTCCCCTTGCCGGGGCTCGCGTCGTGATTCAGGGCTTCGGCGCGGTGGGCAGGCATGCCGCCCGATTCCTGACGGAAAAGGGCGCAATTCTCGTGGCCGCAGCCGATTCCCAGGGCACCCTCCACGATCCCGCAGGCCTGGATGTCGCGCTGCTGAGCGAGCTGAAAGACTCCGGCAAGAGCGTTGTCGATTTCCCCAAGGGCGAGAAACTCGACCGCGACGCGGTGATCGATATCGACTGCGACATCTGGATTCCCGCCGCCCGGCCGGACGTCATTCACGAGGACAATGTCAACCGCCTCAAAACCAGGCTGGTGATCCAGGGCGCCAATATCCCTTTCACCCATGGCGCCGAAAAGGCGCTGCATGAGCGCGGGGTGTTGTGCATGCCGGATTTCATCGCCAATGCCGGCGGCGTGATCTGCGCCGCGATGGAATACCAGGGCGCCAGCCAGGCTGCGGCCTTCGACACCATCGCGGAGAAGCTGCGGCAGAATAGCGAGGAAGTGCTGGAGAAGGTGGCGAAGCATGGCATGCTCCCGCGCGACGCGGCCATGGAACTGGCCGTTTCCAGGCTCAGGAAAGCGATGGCTTACCGGCGCTGGGGAATCTTTTAATTCCCGCGAAGCGCGGATCAAGGGAGGACGCGGATGTATCGTATACGCTTCCATGGACGTGGCGGTCAGGGCATGAAAACCGCGAGCCGCATACTCGGATCGGCCTTCTTCCTGCAGGGCTACGAGGTGCAGGACGCGCCGCGCTATGGCGCGGAACGGCGCGGAGCGCCGATTTTCGCCTACGTGCGGGCCGCCCGGCAAACCATCCAGGAGCGCGGCATCATCCTGGAGCCCGATCTGGTCATCGTGGCGGACGACAGTCTGCTGCCCATGCCGGCGGCAGGTGTCCTACAGGGGATCGCCGCCCGCACCGTGCTCCTCATCCACAGCGCGGAAACGCCTGAAACCTGGCGTCACCGGCTGAATATCGCCGGGCCGCTCCTGACCCTGCCGGTGGAGGCCGAGCAGCATTTTGCCGGCACCGCCCTGGCCGGGGCGGCGGCGCGACTGGTGGGCGTGATCACCGCCTCGGCGCTGGAACAAGCGGTGAGGCAGGAGCTAACCGGGCTGGGCGCGGAAGCGCTTGCCGCCAATCTGGACCAGGCCCTGGCGGGCTATGAACGGATGGCGCCCCAGGCCGGGCTGGTGAGAGAGTGCGAAGCGTTGGCGGCGGACGCCTGCCCGCGCCCGGACTGGGTGGAACTGCCGCTGGACGAGGCAGATATGGCTGCTGCGGCAATCCATGCCGGGGCCACCAGCGTCGAGGTGCGTACCGGCCTGTGGCGCACCCTGCGCCCGGTGATCGACTACCCGCGCTGCAACCGCTGCTGGTGGGTGTGCAGCGAATTCTGCCCGGACAGCGCCATCCGGGTCAACGCCGAGCATTATCCCGAGATCGACTACGAGCATTGCAAGGGTTGCCTGATCTGCGTGGCCCAATGCCCTACCCACGCCATTTCCTCTATTCCGGAATCCAGTGAGGCCCAACCATGACGCGCGCCTTGATCACCGGAAACGCTGCCGCAGCCTGGGGCGCACGCCTGGCCGGGGCGGAGTATGTGCCGGCCTTCCCCATCACGCCCCAGACCGAAATCATCGAAACCCTGGCCAGCTGGATCGATGCCGGGGAGATGGACTGCCGCCTGGTCACCCTGGAATCGGAGCATTCCATGCTCACGGCGGCGAGTGCGGCGGCCAGCACCGGAGTCAGGGTGTTCAGCGCCACCTCCAGCCAGGGGCTGCTCTACGCCATGGAGATGGTCTACGCCGCGCCCGGCTACCGCGCGCCTTTCGTGCTGGTGAACGTGTCGCGCGGCATCCAGACCCCGGTGACCCTGGAGCCGGACCACAACGACATTCTGGCCGCCCGCGACAGCGGCTTCCTGCAACTCCACTGCGCCACCTGTCAGGAAGTGCTGGACAGCACCCTCATCGCCTACCGGCTGGCGGAAGACCATAGGGTGCGGCTGCCGGCTCTGGTGAATCTGGATGGGTTTTATCTTTCCTTCACCCGCGAACCGGTGGAGATTCCCGACCAGGCAGCGGTGGGGAGATTCCTGCCGCCCTACGATCCCGAGACCACCCGCTTCCACGCCGGCGAGCCGGTGAGCCAGGGCGTGGTGGTGCTGGGCGGGGCCTACTATTCCTATTTTCGCTACCAGCAGCACCTGGCGGCGCAACGGGCGCTGGAAGTCTACGACGAGGTTGCCGCCGAGTTCGCGCAGCAGTTCGGCCGCCGCTACGACGCCGTGGAGACCTACCGCAGCGAGGACGCGGAAATCGTGTTCTTCATGATCGGCTCCTTTTCCACCAAGGCCAAGGACGCCGTGGACCGGCTGCGGGAGGCGGGACAGGCGGTCGGCCTGGTGCGCCCGCGCCTGCTGCGCCCGTACCCGGCACAAGCCCTGCGCCGGGCGCTGGCGGGCAAGAAAGGGGTGGCGGTGATCGACCAGAATCTTTCCATGGGCATGGGCGGCGTGCTGCATGGGGAGCTTGCCGGGGCGCTATACGGGCAGGCCGGCATGCCGCCCGTGCTCGCCAGCTTCATCGGTGGGCTGGGGGGGCGCGACATCGCGGCGGAAGAGTTTTACGAAATGGTCGCGGTCACCCGCCGCGCCTGCCAGGAAGGCAGCACGCCGCCGCCCCGGCTGCTTTACACCGCGGATGAACTGCGCCAGATGCGCAAACTGCAAACGGTGGCCCACGCCGAGCGCATGGAGGGCAAGAAATGAGCGACGAAACCATGTACAAGCACATGAAGGACCTGCCCTCCAGCCGCCTGCTGGGGACGGGCACGCCGATGTGCGCCGGCTGCGGCGGTCTGCTGGCGATCCACCAGATATATGACATCCTGGGGGAGAAAACCGTGTTGGTGAACGCGGCGGGCTGCATGACCCTGCTCGCGGTTTATCCCCACACCCCGTTCCGCGGCTCCTGGCTGTATACCTCCATGGCATCCGCGCCCGCCGGGGCGCAGGGGGTGCGCGACGCCCTCGACGTGCAGCTTGCCAGGGGGCGGATCAAGCCCGATGAAGACTTGCAGGTGGTGGTGCTGTCGGGGGACGGGGCCGCCTACGGCATGGGCTTGTCGTCCACCTCGAACGCCATCGAGCAGGACTTGGATTTCATCTACCTGTGCTACGACAACGAGGGCTATGCCAACACCGGCCAGCAGTCCTCGCCCGCCACCCCTCACGGGGCGAGGACATCCACCAGCACCGGCCCTCGGGGCTTCGGCGGCCACAAGAAGGATCTTTTCGCCATCTGGGCGGCCCATCGCCCGGCCTACGTCGCCACGGTGATCGGCACCGAGCCCGTCGATCTCGCGCGCAAGATCGAAAAGGCGAAGGGCCTCAAGGGGCCGCGCCTCATCATCGCCCTTTCCCCGTGTCCCACGGGCTGGGATTTCGACCCCCGGGAAACGGTGGAAATCGGGCGCCTGGCGGTCAAGACCGGGATCTGGCCACTGAAGGAATACGAGAACGGCAAGGTGACCCATACCAAGCTGCCATCCAGGCGCGCGCCGGTGGAGGAGTATCTCGTGAAGCAGGGGCGCTACGCTCACCTGTTCAAACCTGCACGCAACGAGGCAATGCTGGCCGAAATCCAGGCCGGGGTGGACGGCTATTGGGCGGAAGTGGAGGCGGATCATGGCTAAAAGTTATTGCCACCGGGGCGGCGAAATTCCCTTGCTGGGCGCGACCATCCCCGAACATTTCGCGGCCGTGGCGCAGCGCTTCGCGCAGCGCGAGGCAGTGGTCTCCCTGACCCAAGGCCGGCGTCTCACTTACGCCAGCCTGAGCCAGGCGCTGGACCGGCTGGCGTGCGGCCTGCTCGGCCTGGGTTTCGGCAAGGGGGATCGTATCGGCGTCTGGTCCACCAACAACATCGAGTGGTTGCTGCTGCAAATGGCGACCGCCCGCATCGGCGCTATCCTGGTGAACATCAACCCCGCCTACCGGGCGCGGGAACTGGCCTATGCCCTGAAGCGCTCGGAAGTGCAGTGCCTGTTCGCGATCCCCTCGTTTCGCGGCAGCGATTATGTGGCCATGCTGCTGGAGCTGATGCCGGAGCTTGACCGGGACGCCGGAGACGGCCTGGCATGCGCCGAATTCCCCCAACTGCGGCGCGTGGTGCTATACGATCCGGCCCGGCCCGGCGAGACCGCGCGGCCCCACGCCGGATTCACCGTGTGGCAGGAAGTGCTGGCGGCGGCCTACGGCATTCGGCCGGAAATACTGGACGAAATTGGCGCCTCCCTGGATATCGACGACCCCATCAACATCCAGTACACCTCCGGCACCACCGGCTTCCCCAAGGCGGTGCTGCTCACCCACCACAACATCCTCAACAACGCCTGGTTCGCCGCCCAGGCCATGCATTTCACGGCAGACGACCGCCTCTGCGTCCCGGTGCCGTTCTACCACTGCTTCGGCATGGTGCTGGCGAACCTGCTGTGCCTGTCCGTTGGCGCCTGCGAGGTGATCCCCAGCGATCATTTCGACCCGCTGGCGGTGTTGCAGGCGGTCGAGCAGGAGCGCTGCACCGCCATACACGGCGTGCCCACCATGTTCATCGCCGAACTGGAGCATCCCCGCTTCGCGGAATTCGACCTCACCAGCCTGCGCACCGGCATCATGGCCGGCGCGCCTTGTCCGCCGTCCCTGATGCGGCGCGTGATCGGGGAAATGCATTGCGCCGAAATACTCATCGGCTACGGCGAAACCGAAGCATCCCCCCTGACCCACCTGACTTCGCGCGACGACAGCTTCGAACGCCGCATCGAGACCGTGGGCACCAATCTCCCCCACCAGGAAGTGAAGGTGGTTCGCCTGGATAACGGCGGCACCGTGGCGACGGGCGAAGTGGGGGAAATCTGTTTTCGCGGCCACCACGTCATGAAAGGCTACTACGGCGACCCCGATGCCACCCACAAAACCATCGACGCCAACGGCTGGCTGCACTCGGGCGACCTCGGCACCATGGACGAAGACGGCTACGCGCGCATCACCGGGCGTCTTAAGGAAATGATCATCCGCGGCGGCGAGAACATCTATCCGCGCGAGATCGAGGAATTTCTCTTCACCCATCCCAAGGTGGCGCAGGTGGCGGTGTTCGGCCTGCCCGACGAATTCTACGGCGAGGAAATCATGGCCTGGGTCCAGTTGCGGGCGGGCCAGCGCGCCAGCGAGGAGGAGCTGCGGGAATTCTGCCGAGGCAACATCGCCCATTTCAAGATACCCCGCTGGATCTGGTTCGTGGAAGAGTTTCCCACCACCGTCACCGGCAAGCTGCAGAAATTCCGCATGCGCGAGATCGCCCTGGAGAAAATGGGGCAGGGAGTGACAGGTCAAGCTTAGGCAACGCCGGAAACGGGGGTATGTATACAAACACTTTGCTGGAGCACAGGCTGCGCGCCCAGGTTCGGAAACCTGGGCTGTTTATGGAGTCGGAAGGACGGCTACGTGCCTTGAGCC
>JAUYFW010000017.1 GCA_030690835.1 Sulfurimicrobium sp.
GGACGCGGAAATCAAGCCTTTCATCGAAAACATGGCGGAACAATACGCCTGGGCCGACCTGGTGGTGTGCCGCTCCGGCGCGCTCACCGTGGCGGAACTCGCGGCGGCGGGCGTGGCCAGCGTGCTGGTGCCCTATCCCCACGCGGTGGACGACCACCAGACCACCAACGCACGCTTCCTGAGCGACAGCGGCGCGGCAGTGCTGCTGCAGCAAACGGAACTCACCCCGGAAAGCCTGGCGGCACTGCTGCGGAACATCACCCGCGACAAGCTGCTCGCCATGGCGCAGGCCGCGCGAGCACTGGCAAAACCCGATGCGACACGGCAGGTCGCCGAAATCTGCAAGGAGCTGGCGAAATGATGAAAGCTATTAACCACGGAGATCACGGAGGACACGGAGCAATCCGGTTTTTTCTCCGTGCTCTCCGTGATCTCCGTGGTGAAAAAAGGGTTTTGACCAAATGAAACACAAAGTCAAACGCATCCACTTCGTCGGCATCGGTGGCTCGGGCATGAGCGGCATCGCCGAGGTATTGCTGAACCTCGACTACCGCATCAGTGGTTCGGACATGGTGGAAAGCGCCATGACCAGGCACCTGAAGAAGCTCGGCGCCAAGGTTTTCAAGGGCCATGCCGCAGAACATTTGGCCGACGTGGATGTCGTGGTGACCTCCACCGCGGTCAAGGACGACAACCCGGAAGTGATAGCGGCGCGCGAGCGCAATATCCCGGTCGTGCCACGCGCGCTGATGCTGGCCGAACTGATGCGCTTCAAGCAGGGCATCGCGGTGGCCGGCACCCACGGCAAGACCACCACCACCAGCCTGATCGCCAGCATTCTGGCGGAAGCCGGCATGGACCCCACCTTCGTCATCGGCGGACGCCTGGAAGCAGCGGGCACCAACGCACGGCTGGGTTCGGGCGAATTTCTCGTCGCCGAGGCGGATGAGTCCGACGCCTCGTTCCTGCTGCTGACCCCGGTGCTGGCGGTGATCACCAATATCGACGCCGACCACATGGAAACCTACGGCCACGATTTCAACCGCCTCAAGCAGGCCTTCGTTGATTTCACCCAGCGCCTGCCTTTCTACGGCATGGCGGTGGTGTGCGTGGACGACCCGGTGGTGCGCGAAATCCTGCCGCGCATCACCAAGCCGGTATGGACCTACGGCCTGTCCGAAGACGCCAAGGTGCGCGCGGTGGACATCGAAGCCAGCAACGGGCAGATGAAGTTCACCGTGCTCCGGGTCAACGGCAAGACCAGCAAACTCAAGATCACGCTCAACCTGCCGGGCATTCATTACGTGCTCAACGCGCTGGCGGCGATTGCCATCGCCACCGAGGTGGGCGCATCCGATGCCGCCATCGTCAAGGCCCTGGCCGAATTCAAGGGCGTGGGACGGCGCTTCCAGCGCTTTGGCGAGATTGCGCTGCCCAACGGCGGCAATTTCACCCTGATCGACGATTACGGCCACCACCCGGTGGAATTGGCGGCCACCATCGCCGCCGCGCGCGGCGCCTTCCCGCAGCGGCGCCTGGTACTGGCGTTCCAGCCCCACCGCTACACCCGTACCCGCGATTTGTTCGAGGATTTCGCCAAAATTCTTTCCGGCGTGGACGCCCTGCTCCTCACCGAAGTCTACGCCGCCGGCGAAGCGCCCATCGTGGCCGCCGACGGGCGTGCGCTGGCACGTGCGGTGCGGGTGGCGGGCAAGGTCGAACCGATTTTTGTCGAGAATGTGGCGGAACTGCCCCAGGCCATCCTCGACACCGCACGGGACGGCGACGTCGTGCTGGTGATGGGTGCCGGCTCGATCGGCCAGGTGGCGGCAAAACTGGCCATGGGTGAAGGGTGATGGATATGACGCAAGCCCATCTGCATGCGCCTTTACGCGGCACCCTGCGACTGAACGAGCCGATGTCCGCCCACGTCAGCTGGCGCGCCGGCGGCGTGGCGCAGCGCTGCTACGTGCCGGCCGACCTGGCCGACCTGGAGCAGTTCCTCAAGACTTGCGACGGGGCGGTGTACTTCGTCGGCCTGGGCAGCAATCTGCTGGTGCGCGATGGCGGCCTGCGCGGCACGGTGATCCTGCTGCACGGCGCGCTGAGCCAGATCAAGCTCACACCGCAAGGCCTGATCTACGCCGAAGCGGGCGTGAGCAGCCCCAAGCTGGCAAGCTTCGCCGCGCGCCACGACCTGGAAGGCGCGGAGTTTCTTTCGGGCATACCCGGCACGGTAGGCGGCGCCCTGGCCATGAACGCCGGCTGCTACGGCAAGGAAACCTGGCAATGCGTGCGCAAGGTGCTCACCATTGATGGTCGGGGCACGTTGCGCGAACGCAGCCCTGAAGATTACGAGATCGGCTATCGGCACGTCACGCTTCACCCTTCACTCTTCACCCTTCACCCAGAAGAATGGTTCGTCGCCGCCTGGTTCAGCTTCACCCCTGGCGAAGGCAAGGCAGCGAAGCAGAAAGCCAAGGAATGGCTGGCGAAACGCATGGCGACCCAGCCGCTGACCCAGCCCAACGCCGGTTCGGTGTTCCGCAACCCGCCGGGCGATTATGCGGCGCGCCTGATCGAGGCAAGCGGGTTGAAAGGGCTGACGATCGGTGGTGCGCAGGTATCTGAAAAGCACGCCAACTTCATCGTCAATCTCGGCAACGCCAGCGCGGCGGACATTGAAAACCTGATCGAAACGGTACAAGAAAAGGTTAAGGAGACGCACGGGGTGGAACTGGTTAGGGAAGTGCGAATTATTGGAGACATGAATGACTAACCCAGATTAATCCACTGGAATGTACGTGCATGTAGGAGCGCCGCCCCCGGCGCGAATGCGGGCACAAATCGCGCCGGGGGCGCCGCTCCCACAGCGGTGTTTTGGCTCTAATGGATAATCTGGCTTAAACAGAATGAACACTATGCAAACAACTAAATTCGGAAAAGTAGCAGTGCTGTTCGGCGGCAAGTCCGCCGAGCGCGAGGTGTCGCTCAAGAGCGGCGCTGCGGTGCTGCGCGCGCTGCAATCGCAAGGCGTCGACGCACATGCGTTTGACCCGGCCGAGCGCGACCTGCACCACCTCAAGGACGAGGGCTACGCCAGGGCATTCATCGCGCTGCATGGCCGTTTCGGCGAGGACGGCACGGTCCAGGGCGCGCTGGAACTGATGGGCATCCCCTACACCGGCAGCGGCGTGCTGGCTTCCGCGCTGGCCATGGACAAGTGGCGCACCAAGCTGGTGTGGCGCGCGGCGGGGCTGCCGATTCCGGAATTCGAACTGCTCACGGCCGGGAGCGACTTCGCCGCCGTGGCGCAGCGCCTGGGACTCCCGCTGTTCGTCAAACCGGCCAACGAGGGTTCCAGCGTCGGCATCAGCAAGGTCAAGACGCTGGAAGAACTGCGCCCGGCCTACGAACTGGCGGCGCAATACGACACGCTGGTGCTCGCCGAACAATTCATCGGCGGCGGCGAATACACCGCCGCCATGCTCGGCGGCAAGGCCCTGCCGGTCATCCGGATCGTGCCGGCAACCGAGTTCTACGACTACGAAGCCAAGTATTTCCGCGACGACACGCAATATCTCATTCCCTGCGGCCTGCCGGCGGCGCGGGAAGAGGAAATGCAGCGCCTCGCGCAACAGGGTTTCGCGGTGGTGGGCGGCCAAGGCTGGGGACGCGTGGACTTCCTCGTGGACGAAGCCGGCAAGCCTTATCTGCTCGAACTCAACACCTCGCCCGGCATGACCGATCACAGCCTGGTGCCGATGGCGGCGCGGCAGGCGGGGATTTCCTTCGAGCAGCTGGTGGTGCGGGTACTGGAACTGGCCCATGTGGGATAAGCCGGCCCTCATGCTGTGGCTGGCGAATCTGCTGTATGCAATCGCGGCGATATTGCTGCTGTACGCCGTGCTGTTCCTGGTGGTTCACCTGCCGCTGTTTCCGTTGCGGGAAGTGAAGGTCAACGGCGAATTGAAGCATGTGACGCGGGAGCAGGTGCAGTTCATCGTCACCCGGGCGCTGAAGGGCAATTTCTTCACCCTGGACCTGAACAAGACGCGCCGCACCTTCGAGAAGCTGCCCTGGGTACGCAGTGTAAACGTGCGGCGGCGCTGGCCGGACCGGCTGGAAGTCACGCTGGAAGAGCATCAGGTGCTGGCGCGCTGGGGCAACGCGGCATTGGTCAACACCCACGGCGAGCTGTTCGAAGCCGCGTCCGACCAGGTTTTGCCGGTATTCAACGGGCCCGCGGACGGCGTTGTGGAAGTGACCAGCCAGTACCAAACGTTCAAGCAGCAACTGGAAGCCATCAAGCGCCAGCCGGCGATGGTCAGCCTGACCCCGCGCCGCGCCTGGCAGCTCAAGCTGGATGACGGCCTGGTGGTGGAACTGGGACGAGAAAAAGTGGAAGCGCGACTGGAGAAATTCGTCAAGGTTTACGACCGCACGCTGGGTCGTCTGAACCGGACGGTTAATTATGTGGATCTGCGCTATCCCAACGGTTTCGCGCTGCGCCTTGAGGGCGCGGCGGCAGCAAAACCCGAAGGTGCGTAAGGGGAGTGAAATGAGCAGAACCAAGGAACAGAAAACACTGATCGTCGGGCTGGATATCGGCACCTCGAAAATCGTCGCCATGGTGGCGGAAGTCCTGCCCGACGGCCGGATGGAGATCATCGGCATCGGCCAGCACCCATCGCGCGGGCTGAAAAAAGGCGTGGTGGTGAACATCGAGTCCACCGTCAACGCCATCCAGAGAGCGCTGGAAGAGGCCGAACTGATGGCGGACTGCAAGATTCGCGAGGTCTATACCGGCATCGCCGGCAGCCACATCAAGAGCTTCAACTCGCACGGCATGGTGGCGATCAAGGACAAGGAAGTGACGCAGATGGACGTCGACCGGGTGATCGAGACCGCCAAGGCGGTCAACATCCCGACCGACCAGCAGATTCTCCACATCCTGACGCAGGAATTCATTATCGACGGCCAGGAAGACGTGCGCGAACCGCTCGGCATGAGCGGCATCCGCCTGGAAGTGAAGGTGCACATCGTCACCGGCGCGGTGTCGGCGGCGCAAAACATCATCAAGTGCATCAAGCGCTGCGGCCTGGAAGTGCGCGACCTGATCCTGCAACCGCTGGCATCGAGCATGGCGGTGCTGGCCGAGGACGAAAAAGACCTCGGCGTGTGCCTGGTGGACATCGGCGGCGGCACCACCGACATCGCCGTCTTCACCGACGGCGCCATCCGCCATACCGCGGTGATCCCCATCGCCGGCGACCAGATCACCAACGACATCGCCATGGCGCTGCGCACCCCCACCAAGGAAGCGGAAGACATCAAGCGCACTTACGGCTGCGCCCTGCGCCAACTGGCCGACGCAAGCCAAATGGTGGAAGTGCCGGGCGTGGGCGAACGCGAAACACGCCAGCTCTCGCGCCAGACGCTGGCGGAAGTGATTGAGCCGCGCGTGGAAGAGCTCTATTCGCTGGTGCAGGCGGAACTGCGCCGCAGCGGCTTCGAGGATCTGATGTCATCGGGCATCGTCATCACCGGCGGCAGCTCGGTGATGCAGGGCATGGTGGAACTGGGCGAGGAAGTGTTCCACATGCCGGTGCGGCTCGGCGTGCCGCAATACAGCGGCGGCCTGACGGAAGTGGTGCGCAACCCGCGCTTCGCCACCGGCCTGGGCCTGTTGATGTCCGCCCAGGAGCAGCATCAGCGGCATCAGATCGCCACCATGGGGAGCACTTCGCTGCAACAGGTTTTCGACAAGATGAAGAGCTGGTTTCAAGGAAATTTTTAACCCGGATTGCCCATTGGAATGCACATACATGTAGGAGCGCCGCCCTCGGCGCGAATGCGACCGCAAATCGCGGCGAGGGCGCCGCTCCCACAGCGGTGTTTTGGCTGTAATGGATTATCTGGATTTTAGACAAGTTTTTAGATTGAGTTGGTTTTGAAGTTTTAGGTCGGTTCTGGAATAACAGCAAACAAGGAGAGAGAGCGATGTTTGAAATCATGGAAGCACCAATGCAGGAAGCAGTGATCAAGGTAATCGGCGTGGGCGGCTGCGGCGGCAACGCGGTGGATCACATGATCGTGAGCGGACTGGAAGGCGTGGAATTCATCTGCGCCAACACCGACGCCCAGGCGCTTAAACGCAGCCAGGCCAGAACCCAGCTGCAACTGGGCGCACATATAACCAAGGGGCTGGGCGCCGGCGCCAACCCGGAAATCGGCCGCGCCTCCGCCATGGAAGACCGCGAACGCATCGCCGAAATAATTCAGGGCGCCAACATGCTGTTCATCACTGCCGGCATGGGCGGCGGCACCGGCACCGGGGCTGCGCCAATCGTGGCCGAAGTGGCCAAGGAACTGGGCATTCTGACCGTGGCCGTGGTGACCAAGCCATTCGCCTTCGAAGGCAAGCGCGCCAAAATAGCCCAACTGGGCATGGAAATCCTGTCGCAACACGTCGATTCATTGATCGTGGTGCCGAACGACAAGCTGATGCAGGTGCTGGGCGAGGATGTCAGCTTCCAGGATGCCTTCAAGGCCGCCAACGACGTGCTGCACGGCGCGGTGTCCGGCATCGCCGAAGTGATCAACTGCCCCGGCCTGGTCAACGTCGACTTTGCCGACGTCAAAACCGTCATGTCGGAAAACGGCATGGCGATGATGGGTTCCGCCACCGCCTCCGGTGTGGACCGTGCCCGCCTCGCCGCGGAACGCGCCGTAGCCAGCCCGCTGCTGGAAGACATCGACCTCAAGGGTGCCCGCGGCGTGCTGGTCAACATCACCGCCAGCATGTCCCTCAAGATGAAGGAATACTACGAAGTCATGGAGACCATCAAGGATTTCACCGCCGAGGATGCCACCGTGATTGTCGGCACCGTCATCGACGAAAACATGGGCGACACCCTGCGCGTCACCATGGTCGCCACCGGCCTCGGCGGTGTGGTTTCCCGTCAGCAAAACAAGCCGCAACTGGTGGTACGCAACGGCACCGACAATTC
>JAUYFW010000021.1 GCA_030690835.1 Sulfurimicrobium sp.
GCGCGCATGCACGAGCGCCCCATCGGCGACTTGGTGGATGCCCTGCGCCAACTCGGCGCCGACATCACTTATCTCGGCAATGAAGGATTTCCGCCGCTGGCGATCAAGCCAGCAGCCATCCATGCCGCAAGCCGGATCAAAGTGCGCGGCAACGTTTCCAGCCAGTTCCTCACGGCACTGCTGATGGCAGCACCTCTGGCAGGCCAGGACGTGAACATCGAGGTGGTGGGCGAGCTGATTTCCAAGCCCTACATCGAGATCACCCTCAACCTCATGCGCCGCTTCGGCGTCGAGGTGGAGCGCCAGGACTGGCAGGTTTTCACCATCCGCGCCGGACAAAAATATCGCAGCCCCGGCGAAATCCATGTCGAGGGCGACGCCTCCAGCGCTTCGTATTTCCTCGCAGCAGGCGCCATCGGCAAGGGCCCGGTGCGCGTGGAAGGCGTGGGGAAATCCAGCATTCAGGGCGACGTGCGCTTCGCCGAAGCGCTGGCAAGCATGGGCGCGAACATCACCATGGGCGATAACTGGATCGAATCCAGTGGCAGCGGCAAACTCAAGGCCATCGACCTTGACTGCAACCACATCCCCGATGCCGCCATGACCCTGGCCGTGGCCGCACTGTTCGCCGACGGCACCACCACCCTGCGCAACATCGCCAGCTGGCGCGTCAAGGAAACCGACCGCATCGCCGCCATGGCAACCGAACTGCGCAAGGTCGGCGCAACCGTCGAGGAAGGCCCCGATTACATCCGCGTCACGCCCCCCGCCGCCCTGACCCCCAATGCCGTCATAGACACCTACGACGACCACCGCATGGCGATGTGCTTCGGCCTGATAGCATTGGGCGGCGTGCCGCTGCGCATCAACGACCCGAAGTGCGTGGCCAAGACTTTCCCCGACTATTTCAAAGTTATGGATGGCATCTCACACCATGAATGAAACGTGTATCCCGGTGATCGCCATCGACGGCCCCTCCGCTTCCGGCAAGGGCACAGTCGCCGCCCTGGTGGCGAAGGAACTCGGTTTCCATTACCTCGACAGCGGCGCGATTTACCGCGTCACCGCTCTCGCGGCGCAGTACGCTGGTATCGCACTGGATAACGAGGCCACCTTGGCCGAACTTGCCGGCAAACTGGACGTCAGTTTCGACCATGGCGAAATCTGGCTGGATGGGAAAAAGGTCGGGGAAGCGGTACGTACCGAGGAATCAGGCAACGCCGCCTCCAAAATCGCCGCACTCCCCGAACTGCGCCAGGCCCTGCTGGCATTCCAGCGCAGCTTTCGCAAGGCGCCGGGCCTGGTTGCGGACGGCCGCGACATGGGCTCGGTGGTATTTCCCGACGCCACGCTTAAAATTTTCCTCACCGCCAGCGCCGAAGTACGTGCCGAACGACGCTATAAACAGTTGATGGAAAAAGGAATACATGCTAATCTTTCGCGGATTTTGCAGGATCTCCAGCAACGCGATGCGCGCGACAGCGCACGCAGCGTCGCCCCCCTGCAGAAATGCGCGGACGCAAGCCTGCTCGATACCGACACTCTCACCATCGCCGCAGCGGTGACCGAGGTGCTGGATCGATACCGGGATAGCGTCCTCCAGGCGTCAAGAATTTAGGTTTTCCGGAATTCTGAGGCGGCGCGTTTTACTGGACAAAATCCAGTTCGAGCGCGCCGTTTATCATTTACCGGAACACCTGAAGTTTCTGACATTTAACAACTTGCCCCGTGGCTCATTACGGGTTAGTGGATTTTATTTTTTTATGACTACTGCTGCTACTGCTGCTCTTGCCCCCTCCGAAAGTTTTGCCGCCCTGTTTGAAGAAAGCCTGTTACGCCAGGAAATGCGCTCGGGTGAACTGATCACCGCCGAAGTCGTGTCTGTGGACAACGACGTGGTGATCGTCAACGCCGGCCTCAAATCCGAAAGCGTGATCGACGCCAACGAATTCAAGAACGACATGGGCGAAATCGAAGTTCAAGTCGGCGATTTCGTCAGCGTTTGCATCGAAGCCATGGAAGACGGCTACGGCTCGACCAAGCTGTCGCGCGAAAAAGCCAAGCGCATGGCGGCCTGGAACGATCTCGACAAGGCCATGGAAGAAGGCACCCTGGTTACCGGCCTGATCAGCGGATCGGTCAAGGGTGGCCTCACGGTGACGGTGAACGGCATTCGCGCCTTCCTGCCCGGCTCGCTGGTGGACATCCGCCCGGTCAAGGACACTACCCCGTACCAGGGCAAGCAGATGGAATTCAAGGTCATCAAGCTCGACCGCAAGCGCAACAACGTGGTGGTTTCGCGTCGCGCCGTGCTGGAACAGAGCCAGGGCGCAGAGCGTCAGGCCCTGATGGAAACCCTGAGAGAAGGCGCAGTGGTCAAGGGTATCGTCAAGAACATTACCGACTACGGCGCGTTCGTGGATCTGGGTGGCATCGACGGTCTGCTGCACATCACCGATCTGGCCTGGCGCCGCGTCAAGCACCCATCCGAGGTACTGACGGTGGGCGACGAAGTGGAAGCCAAGATTCTCAAGTTCGACCAGGAAAAAAACCGTGTTTCCCTGGGCATCAAGCAACTGGGCGACGACCCATGGGTCAACCTGTCCCGCCGCTACCCGCAAGGCACGCGCATGTACGGCAAGGTCACCAACCTCACCGACTACGGCGCATTCGTCGAAATCGAGCAAGGTATCGAAGGCCTGGTGCACGTGTCCGAAATGGACTGGACCAACAAGAACGTTCATCCCGCCAAGGTTGTCAGCCTGGGCGACGAAGTCGAAGTCATGATTCTGGAAATCGACGAAGAGCGCCGTCGTATCTCCCTGGGCATGAAACAGTGCAAGCCCAATCCATGGGACGAATTTGCCGCCGGTCACAAGAAGGGCGACAAAGTGCACGGCCAGATCAAATCGATCACCGACTTCGGCATCTTCATTGGCCTGCCGGGCAGCATCGACGGCCTGGTGCACCTCTCGGACCTGTCCTGGAACATGCCCGGCGAGGAAGCGGTGCGCAACTACAAGAAGGGCGATGATGTGGAAGCCGTGGTATTGGCCATCGACGCCGAGAAAGAGCGCATCTCCCTGGGCATCAAGCAGATGGATGGCGACCCCTTCTCCAACTACATCTCCACCCACGACAAGAACGACATCGTCAAGGGCATAGTCAAGGCCATTGACGCCAAGGGTGCAACCATCTCCCTGGACGGCGAAGTGGAAGGTTACCTGCGCGCATCCGAAGTTTCACGCGATCGCGTCGAGGACATTCGCAGCCACGTCAAGGAAGGCGATGAGGTCGAAGTCAAGATCATCAGCGTGGACCGCAAGAACCGCAACATCAGCCTGTCCATCAAGGCCAAGGATATGGCGGACGAGACCGACGCGATGCACAAGATGGCCAGCGAGCAAAGCGCTGCCAGCGCCGGCACGACCAATCTGGGCGCCCTGCTGAAAGCCAAGCTGGACAACAAAAACAGCGGCCAGTAAGGTTCGAGCGGAGGCCGGCCGGAGATCACCCCGGCCGGCCGACTCAAGCAGGGAATATTCATGACCAAGTCAGAACTGATTAACAAGTTGGCGGCACGCTATCCCCAGCTGGTAGCGAAGGATGCGGAGCTCGCGGTCAAGACTGTGCTGGAAGCCATGGCGGAAAGCCTGGCCCAGGGCGAACGCATCGAGATTCGCGGCTTCGGCAGTTTCAGCCTGAACTACCGTCCGCCGCGTGTCGGCCGCAACCCTAAAACCGGCGGCAAAGTCAGCGTACCGGAAAAATATGTTCCCCATTTCAAGGCAGGCAAGGAATTGCGGGAACGCGTGGATTATCCGGAATAAAATTAACCTGGCGCGGCTTGCCGGTAAGTTAACATGGCGGCATTATCGAAAGATTGTGCCGCTTTTTTATTCTAGACAGCCACGGTGATTCTCCGGGTTGGTGCTTCAACTGTCATTGCGAGCGTAGCGAAGCAATCTGTTTTTGTCTTTACGTTCAACAAAGCAAGATTGCTTCGCTACGCTCGCAATGACAATCAGGATGCGGTCTTGCCTGAGTATCTATAACATCCTGTGTTTCATGTTGAATGGCTACTAGGTTTACACTAAAAACATGCGTTATTTATCCTGGGTTTTCGGCATTGCGCTTTTCCTGCTGGCTTTAGGTTTTGCCATCAAGAACAGTGAAATCGTGACCCTCCACTATTACCTCGGCTATCAGTGGCAAGCGCCCATGGTGGTGATCGTCCTGAGCGTATTTTGCGCTGGTGCGGGCGCCGGCATTGCCGCCTCGCTGGGATTCATATTCAAGCAGCGGCGTGAAATATCCAAACTGCGCCGCGAATTGCGTAACCCGCATCAACCATTGGAAGCACAACCCTCAGACATGGGTACAAACACCCCGGCAATCACCACACTGCGGCCTGACGATGGAATTTGAATACTGGTGGTTGCTGAGCCTACCGCTATTCTTCAGCCTCGGCTGGCTCGCCGCGCGCATTGATATCAAGCACATCCAGTCCGAATCCCGCAGCCTGCCGGACTCCTATTTCAGGGGGCTGAATTTTCTTCTCAACGAACAACAGGACAAGGCGATCGAGTCGTTTATCGAAGTGGTGCGCGCCGATCCGGAAACGGTGGAACTGCATTTCGCCCTGGGCAGCCTGTTCCGCCGCCGCGGCGAGGTGGAGCGCGCCATCCGCATGCACCAGACACTGGTGGAGCGCACCGACCTGGACGCGGACAAGAAGCTGAAAGCCACATTCGAACTGGGCCAGGACTATCTCAAGGCCGGACTGCTGGATCGCGCGGAGCAGGTTTTTACCGGCTTGAGCAAGACCACTTATGGCGAGCAGGCACTCAAATTTCTGCTCGATATTTACGAGCAGGAGCGCGAATGGGAAAACGCCATCGCCATCGCGCAACAGTTGAGCGCCACTTCGCCCACCTCGTTCCAGCGTGAAATCGCCCAGTTCTACTGCGAGCTGGCGGCCAGCGAAATCGCGCGCTCCGCTCTGGATGGTGCACGCAGCCACCTCGCGCAGGCCTTGCAAACCGCGCGTGCCTGCGCGCGCGCCAACCTGATGCTGGGGGACATGGAAGCGCAAGCCAACCGTCACGCCGCAGCCATCCAGTTCTGGAAACTCATCGAAACCCAGAATCCGGCCTACCTTCCCCTGACTGCGGGACGTCTGCTGACAAGTTATCGAGCGCTGGAACAAAATGCCGAGGGCCTCGCCCTGTTGCGCACCTACCTGGCGCAGGCGCCTTCCATCGATCTGTTAAGCACCGCGTTCCAGGCCGCACTGGAACTGGAAGGCCCGCGCGCCGCCTATGAACTGGTGCGCGACGAACTGCGGCGCAACCCCAGCCTGCTGGGACTGGACAAACTGCTCGAAGCGGCCCTGCTGGACGCGCCCGCCGAACGCCGTCAAGATATCGGCTTGGTGAAGAACCTCATCCACCAGCACAGCCAGCGCCTCGCGCTCTACCGCTGCGAGAACTGCGGCTTCAAGGCACGGCAATTCCATTGGCACTGCCCCGCTTGTGGCGGCTGGGAAAGCTTTCCCCCGAAACGAACCGAAGATCAGGATCTCACATGACAAGCGACCCGAAAATCATTGTGGCACTGGATTACGCCACTGCGGAAGCAGCCGCCGCGCTGGTTGCCCGGCTCGATCCACAGTTGTGCAAACTGAAAGTCGGCAAGGAGTTGTTCACCGCCGCCGGCCCGGCTTGGGTAGAGCATCTGGTCGCACAGGGCTATGGCGTATTCCTCGATCTCAAATTCCACGACATTCCGCACACCGTAGCCCAGGCGTGCAAGGCGGCAGCCGCGCTCGGCGTGTGGATGGTCAATGTTCATGCCCTGGGGGGGCGCGCCATGATGACCGCCGCCCGCGAAGCGATAGACAATACCCCCAACCGCCCCAAATTGATCGCCGTCACCGTGCTCACCAGCATGGGTGCGAATGATCTGGCCGACCTCGGTATAACCGAAGCGCCGCATCAGTTGGTGCGACGCCTGGCCCGGTTGGCGCGTAACTGCAAGCTGGACGGTGTGGTCTGCTCGGCTCAGGAAGCAGCGATGTTGCGCCAGGAGCAGGGGCCGGAATTTTGCCTGGTGACCCCCGGCATCCGCCCGGCCAGCGCCGCCAAGGACGATCAAAACCGCATCATGGCCCCGGCCGAAGCGCTGCGCGCGGGCGCAAATTATCTGGTGATCGGGCGACCCATCACCCAGGCGCCGGATCCCCTGCAAGCGCTGCAGGCGATCCGGCAAGAAATTGCAACCATCGGAGAATCAAATTGAAAATCAGCATAATTGGAACCGGCTATGTCGGCCTGGTGACCGGCACCTGCCTGGCTGAAGTCGGCAATGACGTGGTCTGTCTGGATCTGGACGAGCGCAAGATCGCCATGCTCAAGCAAGGCCAGATACCCATTTACGAACCCGGCCTGGAAGACATGGTGCGACGCAACCAGGCCGCCGGACGCCTGCGCTTCACCACCGATGTGGCGGAAAGCGCTGCCCACGGCGTGATCCAGTTTGTCGCGGTGGGCACGCCGCCGGACGAAGATGGCTCGGCTGACCTGCAATATGTGGTCGCAGCGGCACGCGCCATCGGCCAGCACATGAACGAATACAAGGTCATCGTGGACAAATCCACGGTGCCGGTCGGCACTGCGGACAGGGTTCGCGCCGCAGTTCAGGAAGAACTGCAGAAACGCGGTTCCCAACTCGAATTCAGCGTGGTGTCCAACCCCGAATTCCTCAAGGAAGGCGCTGCCGTGGAAGACTTCATGCGCCCCGACCGTATCGTGGTGGGTACCGACAACGCCAAGGCGACCGATCTGATGCGCGCGATCTACGCGCCGTTCCAGCGCAACCACGAACGTATTATCGTGATGGACGTCAAATCCGCCGAACTCACCAAATACGCCGCCAACGCCATGCTCGCCACGCGCATCTCGTTCATGAACGAGCTCGCCAACCTGGCGGAAATCCTCGGTGCCGATATCGAACACGTGCGCCACGGCATCGGTTCCGACCCGCGTATCGGCTACCATTTCCTCTACCCCGGCTGCGGCTACGGCGGCTCCTGTTTCCCCAAGGACGTACAGGCGCTGCAGCGTACCGCGCGTGCAAACGGTGTCGAACTGCAGGTATTGAAGGCGGTGGAAAACGCCAACGACGAGCAGAAACATATCCTGCTGAAAAAGATTACGCAGAAGTTCGGCAGCGATCTGTCCGGCAAACGCATCGCGCTCTGGGGCCTGGCATTCAAGCCCAACACCGACGACATGCGCGAAGCGCCCAGCCGCGTGCTGATCGAAGGCCTGTGGGAAATGGGCGCGACGGTGGCGGCCTACGACCCCGCCGCCATGGAAGAAACACATCGCATTTATGGCGACGACAAGCGCCTGTGCCTGTGCGACTCGCCCACCGCCGCGCTGGCCGACGCGGATGCCCTGGCGATCGTGACCGAATGGAAGGAATTCCGCGCCCCTGATTTCAGCGTCATCAAGTCCAAGCTGAAGAACCCGGTCATTTTCGATGGGCGCAACCTGTACGAGCCGAAAATGGTGCGCGAAGCGGGACTGGAATATTTCCCGATTGGAAGATTGTGAAACGTGAAGTCACTCGGCTTCGCATTGTTGTGAAATGTGAAATGCAACCCCTCCTATCACACTTCACAGCGAAGCGGCTTCACCCTTCACCAAAAACGAGGTGACCCGTGACAAGTAGTCAGGACTTAAATAAGGCGCGCGTTCTCGTGGTCGGCGACGTCATGCTCGACCGCTACTGGTTCGGCGAGGTCAGCCGCATCTCCCCGGAAGCGCCGGTACCGGTAGTCCATGTCGGCAAAACCGAGGAACGCCCCGGCGGCGCGGCCAACGTGGCGCGCAATGCCGCGGCGCTGGGCGCCCAGGTGGCGCTGCTCTCGGTCGCGGGAACCGACGAGGCGGGCGATAGCCTGGCCCGCCTGCTGGAACACGAAAACATCCAGGTGGTGCTGCACCGCGACGCGGATCTCGACACCACCATCAAGCTGCGCGTCATCGGACGCCAGCAGCAACTCCTGCGCATCGACTTCGAAACTTGGCCTGGCCACGAAGTGCTGCAAAACAAGCTGGCGGACTTCGAACGCATGCTGGCTGAAACCGACGTGGTGATTCTCTCCGATTACGGCAAGGGTGGCCTGACGCACATCCGGCGCATGATCGAACTGGCGCGCGCGGCGGGAAAGCCGGTATTGGTGGACCCCAAGGGCGAGGATTATGAACGCTACCGCCACGCCACCCTGCTCACCCCCAACCGCAGCGAATTCAAGCAGGTTGCCGGAAGCTGGAAAAACGATGAAGAATTGACGCGCAAGGCGCAGCAACTGCGTACCCAACTTGATCTGCAGGCCCTGCTGGTTACGCGCAGCGAGGAAGGCATGACGCTGTATCGTGAAGGCGAAGCCCTCACCGAACCGGCCCTGGCGCGCGAAGTGTTCGACGTCAGCGGCGCGGGCGATACCGTGATCGCCACCCTTGGCGTGATGCTCGCCGCCGGCGCCGACCTGCCCGAAGCCATGCGCATGGCCAACAAGGCAGCGGGCATCGTGGTCGGCAAGCTGGGTACGGCGGTGGTGAGTCGCGAGGAATTGTTTTCGGTGCCATAAACCCCTCCCGGCCTCCCCTTGTCAGGGGAGGAGCGGTGGCCTCCCCCCTGACAAGGGGGGATTGAGGGGGGTTGCTTTTAAAAAGGAAAAAACCATGTACTACATCGTTACCGGCGCCATGGGATTCATCGGCGCCAATATCGTCAAGGCTCTCAACGAGCGCGGCGAGACCAACATCATCGCGGTGGACAACCTGAAAAAGGCTGACAAGTTCAAGAACCTGGTGGACTGCGAAATTGCCGATTACATGGACAAGGAAGACTTCCTCGACGCCATGCTGGACGGCGCATTCGACGATTCCATGCAGGCCGTGTTCCATGAAGGCGCCTGTTCCGACACCATGGAAACCGACGGGCACTACATGATGGAGAACAACTATCGCTACACCGTCTCCCTGCTCGAACACTGCCAGAACGAGGAAGTTCCCTTCCTCTATGCCTCCTCCGCCAGCGTGTACGGCGCCGGCAGCATCTTCCAGGAGTCGCGCGAGCACGAAGGCCCGCTCAACGTTTACGGTTACTCCAAATTTCTCTTCGACCAGTACGTGCGCCGCATGTGGGCGGAAAAAACCGGCCAGATCGTCGGCTTCCGCTACTTCAACGTGTATGGTCCGCGCGAGCAGCACAAGGGGCGCATGGCTTCGGTGGCCTTCCACTTCTTCAACCAGTACCAGGCCGAAGGCAAGGTCAAGTTGTTCGAAGGCTGCGAAGGCTACGCCCATGGCGAGCAGCGGCGCGATTTCGTGTCGGTGGAAGACGTCGTCAAGATCAACATGTGGTTTCTCGACCACCCCGACCAGTCCGGCATTTTCAACCTCGGCACCGGCCGCAGCCAGGCTTTCAACGATGTCGCGGTAGCTGCCGTCAACGCTTGCCGCAAGGCCAAGGGAGAAGCGGCTCTGACGTTGGAGCAACTGCATCAGCAGGGCATTATCGAATACGTTGCCTTCCCTGAAGCTCTGAAAGGCAAATATCAGAGTTTCACCCAGGCCGACATCTCGGCGCTGCGCGGGGCCGGCTACGATACGCCGCTCTACACCGTCGAACAGGGTGTGGAACGCTATGTCGATCACCTGCTGCTGCAGAAATAAGTCAACGACCTGGCCAGCGCCGCGTTATTCCCATAGCGCCCCGGCGTAAGCGATATCCTTACCTACTTTATGGAGAGAGTGATGAAAAAATTTCTGCTTGTGGTGTTTGCCTGGTTTTCCTTCATGGGTCTGGCGTTTGCCGCCACCCCGGTGGATCTGAATAGCGCCAACCAGGCGCAACTGGAATCAGTGACAGGCATTGGCCCGGTCAAGGCCAAGGCGGTCATCGAGTATCGCACCAAGAACGGCCCTTTCAAGAGCGTGGATGACCTCCAGAAAGTGACTGGTTTTGGCAAGGCCAGCGTCGGCAAATTGCGCTCCGAAGTCACGGTGGGCGGCGCAAAAGCCGCCGACGTCAAGGCCTCGGATGCAAAAGACGCAGGCATTAAGGCAGCCGACGTAAAAGTTGACACCAAGAAAAGCGGCAAGTAGGTTTCATCCACTCTTGCCAAGCCCCGCCCATGGCGGGGCTTTTCTATTTATGCCGAAAAAAAACGTGCATAATATCCAGTCTGCGACTTTCATTTCGAGGAATGCTCCCGCTTGAACACTGCCCGTTTTGCTTTCATTCCACCCTGGCTTGACCCGCTACGCGCGGTGGCTGTTGCCATGTTCGACAGCAATGGCGATTTGATCGAGGCCAACGAAGGGTTCCGTTTTACCCTGAATCCGGAGGCAGGCTACAACGTGGCGCAACGCATATTCGAACCGTCTTTTGCGGCGCTGGTGAAGATGCGACCGGATGAAACGGGCCTGGTTTACAGCGGACTGATCAACCTCAATGTCGGCCTCGGCGTTACGCGCGCTTTCGCCGGCACGGTTTACCGCCGCAACCAGTTGTTCCTGCTCGCGGCCGAACTGGACATCTCCGCCTTCGAGTCGCTCAGCAGCGACAACGAGCGCCTCAATCAGGAGCTGGACGAAACCCGGAAACAGCTCTCCAAGCGCAACCACACCCTGCAAAAACTGCAGGAGGAGATCGAGACGCTCAAGCGCAACGACGGTCTCACCGGCCTGGCTAACCTGAAATTGCTGGACGCCCGTGTCAGCGAGGAAATTCAGCGCTGGGAACGTTACCGCCGCCCCCTGGCCCTGGTGCTGCTGGACCTGGATGGCTTCGGCAAGATCAACGACGAATTCAGCCGCGAAGTGGGTGACGAGTTGCTGCAGCATGTCGCCACCATTCTTAACGGCGCGACGCGCACGCTTGATCTGGTGGCACGCTACGGCGGACAGGAATTCGCGGTGCTGCTGCCGGAAACCAACGAAATGGGCGCCATGATCGTGGCCGAGCGGCTACGCATGGATCTGGAGGGGCAACTGATATTGCCCCTGCTACGCCCGCTCACCGCCAGTTTTGGCGTCGCCCTGCTGCAACCGGAAGAAATACGCGATGCCTACTACGCCCGCGCGGGGCGCGCGGTGAAATTCGCCAAGGCTCACGGCAAAAACTGCATCGCCATGGCGGGCGTGATCGCCGAGTGCGATCACCTCTACCAGAGTTTCGTTCAGGAACCCCATGTATAAAACCATCGAAGATTTCGTCGGCAATACGCCACTGGTCCAACTCAAGCGCATTCCCGGCAACACCTCCAACACCGTGCTGGTCAAGCTGGAGGGCAATAATCCCGCCGGCTCGGTGAAAGACCGCCCGGCCTTGTCCATGATCATACATGCCGAGGCGCGCGGCGAAATCAAGCCCGGCGACACCCTGATCGAGGCCACCAGCGGCAACACCGGCATCGCCCTGGCCATGGCGGCGGCGATGCGCGGCTACAAGATGGTGCTGGTGATGCCGGAACACATGAGCATGGAGCGTCGCCAGGTAATGCGTGCCTTCGGCGCGGACATCGTCCTCACGCCCCGCGAAGGCAGCATGGAGGCGGCCATCGACACCGCCAAGCGAATGAGGGACGAAGGCCGGGGCATCATCCTCGACCAGTTCTCCAGCCCCGATAACCCGCTCTCGCATTACCAGGGCACGGGGCCGGAAATCTGGCGCGACACGCAAGGCGCCATCACCCATTTCGTCAGCAGCATGGGCACCACCGGCACCATCATGGGCTGCTCCCGCTACCTCAAGGAGCAGAACCCTGACGTCCAGGTCATCGGCGCCCAGCCTTGCGACGGCTCGCAGATCCCCGGCATCCGCAAATGGCCGCTTGAATATCTGCCCAAAATTTGCGACTTCAGCCGCGTCGACCGGATTGTCGAAGTCACGCAGGGCGAGGCGGAAGAAATGACCCGCCGCCTGGCACGGGAAGAAGGCATCTTCGCCGGCATCTCCTCCGGTGGCGCGCTGGTGGCGGCACTCGAAGTTTCAGCCCAAGTGGAAAATGCCGTCATTGTTTCCATCGTCTGCGACCGGGGGGACCGCTACCTCTCCACTGGCGTCTTTCCCGCTTGAATCTGCTAAAAGCCCTCGCCGCGATCGGCAGCATGACCCTGCTCTCGCGTGTTCTGGGTTTCCTGCGCGACACCATCATTGCCCGGGCCTTCGGCGCGGGTTTGTATACCGACGCCTTCTTCGTCGCCTTCAAGCTGCCCAACCTGCTGCGCCGACTGTTCGCCGAGGGAGCGTTCTCCCAGGCTTTCGTCCCCATCCTGGCGGAATACA
This sequence comes from Sulfurimicrobium sp., assembly GCA_030690835.1. Classification (GTDB taxonomy): domain Bacteria; phylum Pseudomonadota; class Gammaproteobacteria; order Burkholderiales; family Sulfuricellaceae; genus Sulfurimicrobium. Next base: position 12,367 of record JAUYFW010000021.1, read on the forward strand.
AGACCCGTCACGGTCACGACGCCACGCGCGACCTGGTGGATCATGTCGCCACCCTGCTGGCGCTGATACTGCTGGGCGTCAGCCTGATCGGCATACTCGCCGCGCCGGTGGTGATCTACATCAGCGCGCCGGGCTTCACCGCCGACACGGAAAAGTTCGACCTCACGGTGCAACTGCTGCGCTACATCTTCCCCTACATCTTCTTCATCTCGCTGGTGTCGCTGGCGGGCGGCATCCTCAACACCTACAGCAAGTTCTCGGTGCCCGCCTTCACCCCGG
>JAUYFW010000029.1 GCA_030690835.1 Sulfurimicrobium sp.
CCCAGATTATCCATTAGAGCCAAAATACCGCTGTGGGAGCGGCGCCCTCGCCGCGATTTTCGCCCGCATTCGCGCCGGGGGCGGCGCTCCTACATGCACGAGCATTCCAATGGACATCTGAGGGTGTAGCAGGAATGGTGGAGGTTCCTCTGCGGACTTTGTGTAAGGAAATAAAATTATCATGAACCGACTGCTCGTCCTCACCGAACTCTTTCTGCCCACAAAGGGCGGCACTGCCGTATGGGCGACGGAGGTGTACAAACGCCTTGGCGGCAAGGAAATTCATATTGTCACCGCTGATGTGCCAGGCGCCGCCGAAATCGATGCCGTTCACCCTAACAGCATTCACCGGCTTGACCTCAAGCGTGTGCCCTGGCTCAGACCTGAATCGTTGATGATGTATGCACGGTTCTTCTTCATATCCCTGTGGCTGGCGCTAACCCATCGCTTCGACGCCATCCACGCCTTTCGTTCCTTGCCAGAAGGCCTGGTGGCTTGGGCCGTGGCCCGCCTGACTTTTCGGCCCGTGGTCATTTATGCTCACGGCGAGGAACTCACCACCTGGGGGCGCGGCAGCAAGTACCAAGCCATGCGGTTTGCATTGCAACGCGCTGACCGGGTCATAGCCAATAGCGAACACACCCGCGACAGCCTGCTGGAGATGGGGGTGTCGGAAAACAGAATCACCCTCATCTACCCCGGCGTGGATGTGGCGGTGTTCCGGCCCGGGCTTGATACAACCGGGTTGCGTGAAAGCCTGGGAATCGACCCAAAAGAAAAACTGGTGTTTTCGGTAGGGCGACTGTCGCGGCGCAAGGGTTTTGATCAGCTCATACGCGCCATTGCGCAATTGCGCCGGGAAGGGATGCCCGTGCGCTACGTGCTGGCGGGTATTGGAGAAGATCACGATTATCTGGACGGGCTGATACAGGAGAATAATTTGCGGGGTGTAGCGCACATGCTGGGCGCGGTTGCCGCCGAGGACTTACCCAGATGGATGAATGCCTGTGATGTGTTTGCCATGCCCAACCGCGAAATCAATGGCGACAATGAAGGCTTCGGCATGGTATTCATCGAGGCGGCAGCTTGTGGCAAACCGGTTGTCTCTGGACAGGCCGGTGGCACGGGATCGGCCGTGGTGGACGGTGAAACCGGTTTGAGGATTGATGGCAACTCAATTGAAGCGGTTGCAGGCGCGCTGGCTGCGGCGCTGCGCGACCAAATGCTGGCTGAGCGTTTCGGTCGGGCCGGCTGCGAACGCGCCCAACGGGACTTCAGTTGGGAAGCTGTTGCGGCACGTACGCTGCAGCTATGACTTGTCTCCCATATATTTGATTAAGCACCATGCTATTCAATTCACCCGAGTTCATCTACCTCTTCGTTCCCATCGTACTTTTGGGATTCTTCGGGATCGCACGTTTTGGGCACAGGCATGCGGCAGCATGGCTGATGGCTTCATCGCTATTTTTCTATGGGTGGTGGAATCCAGCCTATGTTGGATTTTTGCTCGGCTCCATTTTTTTCAACTATAGCGCTGGGATAGCTCTTGCCCGTGAAGGGAGCAAATCACCCCAAGTTCGCCGCCGCTGGCCGCTCATTATTGCTGTTGCCGCAAATTTGTTTCTACTTGGGTATTTCAAGTATGCAAATTTTTTCTTGGGCAGCGCGAATAGTTTGCTCGCGACGCATTGGTCTACAATCGAGATTATTCTGCCCCTCGGTATTTCATTTTTCACCTTCACACAGATTGCATTCCTGGTCGATTCCTGGCGCGGCATTGCACGCGAGTTCAATTTTATTCACTACGGTTTGTTCGTCACCTACTTTCCGCACCTGATTGCCGGTCCGGTCTTGCATCATAAAGAGATGATGCCTCAGTTCGCGCGAGCCGAGACCTACCGAATGAGTTGGGAAAATCTGTCTGTCGGCCTAACGATTTTTGCGATTGGCTTGTTCAAGAAGGTAGTGCTGGCGGATAGCTTGGCGGTTTACGCCACGCCGGTATTCGAGTCGGCTGGACATGGTGTGACACTTGGATTTCTCGAAGCATGGGGCGGTGCACTCGCCTATACGCTACAGTTGTATTTTGATTTTTCTGGTTATTCCGACATGGCAATCGGACTCTCACGCATGTTCGGTGTGACCCTGCCGCTTAATTTTAATTCGCCATACAAGTCTCTCAATATCATCGAATTTTGGCGGCGCTGGCATATGACTCTGTCCAGATTTTTGCGCGATTACCTATACTTTCCCCTTGGGGGCAATCGCAAGGGTAATGCGCGACGCTACGTCAATCTCATGGCAACTATGCTGCTCGGTGGGCTTTGGCATGGGGCTGGCTGGACTTTCGTGATCTGGGGCGGGCTACATGGCGTGTATCTGGCGATCAACCACGCTTGGCATGGACTCAAGGGACAATTTGATTTGCCCTCCGATTGCCTGTGGACGCGAGCGTTGGCCTGGAGCATTACATTTCTTGCTGTGATCGTGGCTTGGGTTTTTTTCCGTGCCAATAGCTTGGATGCCGCATGGAGTATGCTCGTTGCGATGGCGGGGGTTAATGGGGTTGCAATACCCGGTGAGTGGAGTGCTGCCATGCATTGGCGTATTAACGCAGTGTTTAAGGCCTTTGGTATTGGCCTTGGCCAAGCCGGCACCCACGTTCCTGACCTGATGGGATGGTTTAAGATTCTTGCTTGCCTCGTGGTTGCGCTCACAATGCCCAATACCCAGACATTGATGGCGCGCTACAGGCCTGCATTGGATTTTATTTCCAAGGATGTTCGTGCTGCTTGGTACAGTTTCCGGCCGCATGCCGTATGGGTGGGGTTCACGGTATTTCTTCTTGTAGCAGCGCTGACGCGTGGCGCGACAGTCAGCGAATTTCTTTATTTTCAGTTCTGATGGCCAAACGCTATTTTTTGACTACCCTTTTTGTGTCTCTGGCGCTGATCGCGGCAACCTATGAATTCGCCTGGCGGCTAGAGCCTATTTCCGGACGCCATTCCTCGACCGCTGGCCTCACCCGCATCGGCAGCTATGCCGAGCGTGACTTTGGTTGGAATCTTGAGCAAGAATGGTTTGAGCCGCTACTGCATCATTTCGGAGCGTACGATCATTATTACGACATGGTGGTCATTGGCGACTCGTTTGCGAATGTTGGCGGTGGAGCACAATGGCAAAATTTTGTCGCAAACAGGACTGGCTGGTCAATTCTGACGCTCGATGTGCACAAGACGCCTATCGCGGAATTGCTAGCGATGCAGGTGTTTCGCCAGTCTCCACCGAGCATAGTTGTTCTTAATGTGGTCGAGCGGGATTTAGACGAGTTTGCATCAAGCTCGGCGCAGTGCCACGCACATAATACAGGCCAGCCCGGCATGGCAAAGCTACCCATGCGCTCGCTTGGAGTCGTACCCCATAAGGTAGAGCGGACCGGCAGGATAGATTGGGCCGATATCAACCCTGGTTTCGTACGAGGCTACCTTTGGAATTTATTGTTACGGCGTGTCCTGGGTATAGATACGACAGAGGCGAGGAAATTATTTCTGAACAGGCATGATCTTTTTTCATCGCGCAGTACTGGTGAGGTCCTTGTTTATCGCGTTGACGCTCGTAAGGCTGCGTGGGATACGAACATGATCGCGCGAATTCGGTGCGGTATGATTGACATAGAAAGTCGTTTTAGGGCGGCAGGTGTTCAGCAGTTCGTGCTCGCAATTGCCCCTGACAAGAGTAGCGCATATCGGCCTTGGCTCGTGGAGCCGAATCAGGTTGCGGTGAGCCGCATACGCGAGGTGAGCCAAGGACTTAATCTTGGTGAAGCGCCACTTGATCTGCAGCTTGGACAGGCTATTGCATCAGGGATGAAGGATGTGTATTTACCGAACGATACGCACTGGGGTTCGGCTGGCCACAAGTTGGTGGCAGAAGCCGTATTGGCAGCGCTTATCGAAGAACCCGACGGAAAAATTTACCAATTTGGAAAGATAAAATGATGATAAACAAATTATCCATAGTGAGCGACCTGGGGTAAGCTGAAATAATGCAACACCATGGCCGAGCCTCGCACCCAAGTGGAATTTGCCTGGGAAATGTGGCGGAAAAAACGCTTGCCTTACCCCAAGAACTGACAAGGAGTGGCACAACATGAAGAAATACTGGATTGGGGCATTACTGCTGACTTCCATGCCGGCTTGGGCCATTCTGCCCTATGGGGCTACCCCAGCAGAGCAGGCGATGTGTCAGGTGCGTGTATATTCTCGCTTGGCAGAGCGCAACCTGAGCGTCGCGCATATGCACCACTATTGCGATGGACTGCGATTCATGGATCGCGCCTATGCTGCCATGGGCAACAAGCAGGATATGAAACATTACTTGGGTGAATCTATCAATAATTTCGATTATGTGTTGACTCACACCCAGGAAGACCACGTCATGCGTGGCGAAGTGCATGTGGGCAAGGCGCGTGCTCTGAAGCTGATGGGCAAGCCTGGGGAATCCATGGCTGAATTAACCAGGGCACTGCGCTATACCCCCGATTCTCCCAACATTTACCAAGCACTGGCGGATTATCAACAGGAAACGGGCAACAAACCCAAGGCTCTGGAAATGGTTACCGAAGGTTTGAGGCGCAACCCGGATTCAAAAGGCCTCAAGCGCCGCTATACGGAGTTGGGAGGCAAGTTGCCCTATCCTGAAGCAGCGACTAAAACCATGCCTGCCGAGATGGCCGGGACTGCTCCGCCTTCGGGGGAGGCAACTGCTCAGACCGCTGATGCACTGTCCGAGCAGATTAAAGTCAAAACGGAAGGCAAGGCAGAAGCAGAGCCAGCACCTGCATCTGCTCAAACAACGCCAGCAGAGCCCGTTGCTGCTCCCAAAATTGGCTCACCCAAAAATCCCTATTGCCGGTTTTGTACGGATTAATCCGTCCAGATGGGTCAGTCGTCCAACCCTACCCGCTCGACACACAATTATTCTTGACCCAAATATTCTTGCAAGTGTTCCCACAATTCAGCTTTCACGTCCAAATGGCTGCCTGATACATCCTGCTGGCAGGCAGGGTCGGTGTCCAGGTCAAACAGGCGTAGCAGGTAACCCGTTTCCAGCGGTTGGTACACCAGTTTCCAGCGGCCACGACGAATCATCCTGTCCTTGGCGCGCAAAATGGTATCTTGATACTGGGGCTTGATCGCCAGTGTGCCGCTGGCGCGATCCGGCACTTCCATCAGTTCCAGCAAGTCGGGATAGCGCAAATGTTTCTCCGGCAGGCCGGGAATATCGGCAATCCACATGCCGGTTTCATTGAAAGCGTCGAGCTGCGGGCAGTGCTGGCGCTGCCCAAAACAGGCAGCCAGTGATACCCCCTCCATGCTGGCGGCGGGGCTCGCGCCCACCAATTCCAGCAGAGTGGGGGCAAGATCGATGCTGCGCACCACCTGATCGACTATTCCGCAGGCAGGTTTGCGTGGGTCACGAATCA
>JAUYFW010000032.1 GCA_030690835.1 Sulfurimicrobium sp.
CATTGGCGGAGGCGTCAAACCCGATTCGAATTCAGAAACTGCTCGAACTCGGCCAGGGGCACTGGACGGCTGAAAAGAAAGCCCTGGAAGGCATGGCAGCCGTTCTGCTCCAGAAAATCCCGCTGGGTTTCGGTTTCCACGCCCTCGGCGATCACGTTCAGCCCCAGCGTTTTCCCCATGATGATGATGGTCTGCACGATCGCGGCGCCATTGGGGTCAGCGCCGATGTCGCGGATGAATGACTGGTCGATCTTGAGCTGGTCGAGCGGCAGCCGCGTCAGATAGGACAAGGACGAATAGCCGGTGCCGAAGTCATCCATCGAGAAACCGACGCCGATGGCCTTGAGCGCCTGCATCCTGGTGATGGTGTCACTCACGTTGTCGAGCACCAGGCTCTCGGTCAGTTCGATCTTGAGGCGCGTCGGGTTGGCGCCGGATTGCGCAAGCACTTGCTTTACCTGCGCGGCGAAATCCGGCTGGTGGAACTGGCGCGCGCTGACATTGACGGCAAGCCGCAGTTCGCGGGTGTGCGGGTTGTCCTCCCAGGCCTTGAGCTGGGCGCAGGCCGTTTCCAGCACCCAATGGCCGATGGACAGGATGAGCCCGGTTTCCTCGGCGAGCGGAATGAAGTCGCCCGGCGCCACCAGCCCGCGTTCCGGGTGCTCCCAGCGCAGCAAGGCCTCGGCGCCGATGATGCCGCGCGTGCTTTCCATCTGTGGCTGGTAGTAAAGCCGCAACTGCTGGTGCCTCAGGGCCTGGCGCAGATCGGCCTCCAGCGCGCTGCGTTCTTCCAGCGCGGTCTGCATGGCGGGGTCGAAGAAACGCAGGGTGTTGCGCCCGGCGTTCTTGGACTGGTACATGGCGAGATCGGCATGCTTGAGCAGCTCCTCGACGGTCACATTGTTGTTATGGAACAGGCTGATTCCTGTGCTGGTGGTGCAATGGTACTCGCAGTCCTTGAGAAGGTAGGGCCGGGCGATGGCCTCCTGCACCTTGTCCCCCGCCAGCTTGGCCTGCGCGGCGGCCTCCTCGATATTTCCGTTCAGATCTTCCAGTAAAATCACGAACTCGTCGCCGCCCAGCCGCGCCACCGTGTCGCCCCCGCGCACGCAAGCGTGCAGGCGCCGCGCCACCTCGACCAGCAGCAGGTCGCCGATATCGTGGCCGCGCGTGTCGTTGAGCGTCTTGAAGTTGTCCATATCCAGGAACAGGATCGCACCGCAATGGCCGTTGCGGGTCGTGGCGGCCAGCGCCTGGCCCAGCCTATCCTGTAGCAGACGGCGGTTGGGCAACTGGGTGAGCGGGTCGTAATAGGCCAGGCGGTGGATCTCGGCCTCCGCCTCTTGGTTCTGCGTGATATCGGAAAAAGTGCCGACGTAATGGGTGACGCATCCATCGGGCGCGCCGACAGCGGTGATGGTCAGCCACTCGGCGTAAATCTTGCCGTTCTTGCGCCGGTTCCATATCTGGCCCTGCCAGTATTTCCTTTCTTTCAGCGCAGCCCACATGCCCTGGTAGAAGGTCCGGTTCTGGCGCCCGGAACTGAGCAGCGCCGGTGTTTGCCCCAGCGCTTCTTGCGCGCTGTAACCGGTCAGGCGGGTGAAGGCCTGGTTGACCCGCACGATGACGCCGTGGGGGTCGGTCACTATCATCCCCTGTTGCGATTCGAAGGCGATGGCGGCGATGCGCTGCTCCTCCTCGGCCTGCTTGCGCGCGCTGATGTCGGAGAGCGCGATGCGCACCACCGGCTCCCCGCCCTTTTTTACCAGACGCAAGCATTCCAGCCGGGCGGCGATGCAGGTCCCATCGCCGCGCTGAAGCGTTACTTCACAACCCTGATTGTCGCCATGTAGCGCCACGCGCAGGAAATTCCGGTGCCAGCGCTCGCTGTCCTCGGTGGCGACGAAGCGCGCGAAGCGACGGTGGATCAGCTTCTTGCGCTCCTCCCCCAGCATCGCCGCACCGGTGAGGTTGATTTCCGAGATCAGGGCATTGGCCGTGAGGGTGAGATAGCCGATGGGCGCGAAGTCATAGAGGTCGACGAAGCGGTCGCGCGACTCTTCCATGGCGGCCTGGGCATGGCGCAGTTCCTCGTTCTGTATTTCCAGTTCGATCTGGTGCACCTGGAGTTCGTGCAGCAGTTCATCGGCGGGACGAAGCAGCGCCGGCAGCACCGGTGCATCGAGATCAAGCTGTGTCTCGGCCCGGGAACGTAGCGAATCCTGCTGGTTCGACTTCGTGCTCATGGTGATCCCCCAAAGCCGCATAAACCCAAATAATCCATTATATTGTAGGTCGGGCTTCAGCCCGAAATTTCGGGCTGAAGCCCGACCTACAAGCTGTTGATTTCCTTCATGTCAAATCTCTAACGGATAATCTGGGTTTATAGTTTTAACCCCAATACTGTTTAGTTTATCCATTTCCTGCCGCTATACAATCCATGTTACCAGTGGAGAAGATGACATGGCGAGAATCAAGAATGAATTGCCGGGCGGAGCGCGACTGGCGGATTACCTGACGGTGGGGTACCTGGCAATGA
>JAUYFW010000040.1 GCA_030690835.1 Sulfurimicrobium sp.
ATCCGCATTTCCGTGCCGCCGGTCACTTCCACCGGGCAGGCGCCGCATTCCGGACAGGGGTCATAGCGTTCCGCCAGCTTCACTGTTTTATTGCAAACCGGACAGCGTCCCTCGCCTTCGCGGGTGATGATTTCCAGTCGCGCCCCTTCGGCCAGGCTATTGCGGGTCACGGCGTCGAAGCAGAATTTGATGGCATCCACTTCCACTCCGGCCAGTTGGCCGATTTCGAGCCAGACGGTTTTCACCCGCGCGTAGCCGCCGCTCTTCGCGTGGTCCTCGATGATTTGCAGCATACCCTCGGCGAGTGACATTTCATGCATGGCTATCTCGATGCGCCAGTAGCTTGGCAAGCAGGAAGCTGCTCGCCACCACGGCTATCACGGACAAGCCCAATACCATCTCCCGGCCTTCGCTCCAGGCTGCCACGCCGGGAGAGAAATACCTGGCGACGCCAAAGCCCGCCACCAGCAGGCTGAGCAAGGCGACAGTCAGGCTCATGACACGCGAAGCGTAGCAGGCGAGTTGATCGCTGCGGCGGATGAGGCGCGCAATCCACAGGCCGTTGATGCCATCTGTCGCCATCATGCCGGTCATGAACGTTGCCCCCATCAACAGGGAGTATTCCCACCCACCCAAACCGGCGGCGGTCATGGAGAACAGGGCGGTCTGGCTCATGGTGTCGAAGGACAAGGCGAACAGGGCGCCCACCAGGGCAACCAGCGCGGGATGGCTGGTGTGCTGAAGGCGGCCGAAAAAATGGCCTTTCAAGCCAAGTGGCCGCACCACCTCGCCGGGGGCGGTTTGCCATACCGCAGCCAGGTTGAGCAAGCCCAGCAGGCTGAGAAAGAGAATTGAAATCCACGCGCCGATGTCTTCCAGCCAACCGGGTACGGCCCATTGGTGCGCCAGCAGGCCCACGCTCAATGCCACTACCATGACGATGGCGCCGTGTCCGAGGGAAAACAGCAAACCACACCAGCGCGCCACGCGACGATTGGCGGCGGCATTGAAACGGGTCAGCCCGTCGATGGTGGCGAGATGGTCAGGGTCGAGGCCATGCCTCAGGCCCAGCACGAAAACCAGGGTCAGCAAGGCGGGCAGATTGGCAGGGAGATGTTCCATGAAATCTATATTACCTTAACCTGCACCAATTCTTCCCCCTGCGGGTCCACCACGTGCACGGCGCAGGCGATGCACGGGTCGAAGCTGTGGATGGTACGCAGGATTTCGATCGGCTGTTTCGGGTCGTGCAGCTTGTGTCCCTTGAGCGCCGCCTCGTAAGGGCCGTCCTGGCCTGCGGCATCGCGCGGCCCGGCATTCCAGGTGGAGGGCACCACCGCCTGGTAGTTGTCGATGATCTGGTCCTTGATGACGATCCAGTGCGCCAGCGCGCCGCGCGGCGCCTCGGTGTAGCCCACGCCTTTTGCCTCCCTGGGCCAGGAGGAAGGTTCCCACAGGGTTTCGTTGAAGGTGCGCACGTCCCCGGCCTTGATGTTGGCCAGCAGCTGGTCGTACCAGCCCTGCATGGCGTCGACGATGATCTTGGTTTCCAGGGTGCGCGCGGCGGTGCGGCCAAGGGTGGAATACAGCGCGCTGACTGGCAGATCGAGCTTGTTCAGCGCCATGCCGACCAGCTCTTTTGTCTGGGCATGGCCCTTGGCGTACAGCATCAGTACCCGCGCCAGCGGGCCGACTTCGACCGCCTTGCCGTTCCAGCGCGGCGATTTGAGCCAGGAGTAGGAAGCGTCGGTATCGAGGTGCTGGTAGGGCGGCTTGGGTCCGCTGTAGTTGAGCGTGGTTTCGCCCTGGTAGGGGTGCAGACCCTTGTCCTTGCCGGCACTGTAGTCGTACCAGGAATGGGCGACGAATTCCTGGATCTGGTCGCCGGCATTGAGGTCCACCGGGTGGATGCGTGACAGGTCGCGGTCGAGGATCACCCCGGACGGGATCAGGAAGCTGGCCGGGTCGTCCATGCCCTTTTCCGGGAAATCGCCATAGGTCATGAAATTGCCGATACCTTCGCCCTGAGTGAACCACTCCTTGTAGAAACCGGCGATGGCCAGCGTGTCCGGCACATACACCTGGTCCACGAAGTCGCGCATCTGGACAATGAGGTTTTTGACTTTTTCCAGCCCCACCATGTTGAGCGCGGTCGCACCCGCGCCGCCGCGATAATGCGGGCCCTTGCCATGACCCTGATGCCCGGGGTGGACGCTGATGGCGCAGGGCACGCCGCCGACGACGAAATTGGGATGGGGGTTCTTGCCGCCGAAAATGGTGTGCAGTTGCGCCACATCGCGCTGCCAGACCAGCGCTTCGAAATAGTGCGCGACCGCCATCAGGTTGGCTTCCGGCGGCAGCTTGTAGGCCGGGTGGCCCCAGTAGCCATTGCTGAAAATCCCCAGTTGGCCGGATTCCACGAAGACCTTGAGCTTCTTTTGCGTATCGGCGAAATAGCCCGGCGAGGATTTGGCATAGTTCGACAGGCTCTGCGCCAGTTCGGAAGTTCGCTTCGGATCGGCCTGAAGCGCGGAAACCACGTCCACCCAGTCGAGCGCGTGCAGATGGTAGAAGTGCATCACGTGGTCGTGCACGTACTGGGCCGCGATCATCAGGTTGCGGATCAGTTGGGCGTTGGGCGGGATTTTATAATCGAGCGCGTTTTCCACCGCGCGCACCGAGGCGATGCCATGAACCAGCGTGCACACACCGCAGATGCGCTGCGCGAAGGCCCAGGCGTCGCGCGGGTCGCGGCCCCTGAGAATGATCTCGATGCCGCGCACCATGGTGCCGGCGCTGGAGGCGCGGGTGATTACGCCCTGGTCGTCGGTTTCCGCCTCGATGCGCAGGTGGCCCTCGATGCGGGTGACGGGGTCGACGACGATGCGCTGGCTCATGCTGGTTTATCCTATAAAAAGCAGTTCAAGCCACAGAGAACACAGAGAACACAGAGAGTGCAAGGGTTTTCAGCCAATTGTCGCCACACCAGCCGGGTAGCCAGAAACAAACCGATAACATATTGCTTTTACTCTGTGATCTCTGTGTTCTCTGTGGCTAACGAAGGTTTTTCATCCTTTTTCAGATACTCGGCCACCAGTTCGGTGAGGCCGATGACCTTGACATCCATGTCGTAGGCTTCAAGCCCCTCCTCGATCACGATGCGGCAATTGGCGCAGGCGGTGACCAGGGTATGCGCGCCGGTGGCTTCCAGTTGATCCTTTTTGCGCTTGAATACCTTGATACGAAGGGCTTCGGCGCGAGGGTTCGCGCTCACTCCGCCGCCCCCGCCGCAGCACCAGTTCATCACCCCGGCGTCTTCCATTTCGCGGAAATCGGCGGCGACATCGCCCAGCAACCGGCGCGGCTGTTCGATCACGCCCCCGCGACGGGCGATCTGGCAGGGGTCATGGAAGGTGAGTGGCGCTTCCATCTTGCCCTCGGTCTTGAGGCGGCCCTCGGCGCGCAACTGGTCGAGCAGTTCGAGGATCTGCACCACCGCGAAATTGTAGGGGCGGCCGATCAGGTTCGGCCCCTCCCAGCGCAGCGCGGTGAAGGCATGGCCGCACTCGGGGCTGATGACATTCCTGACCTGGAGCTTTTCCGCCGCGCTGACGATCTTGAGCACGATTTCCTTGGCAATGTCTGAAACACCGATCTGGATGCCGCTGTTGGTAGCCTCGAAGGCTTCCGAGGAGAGCGTCCAGGACACGCCGGCCTGCTTGAAGATGCGCGCCAGCGCGCCGAGATATTCGGGGAAATTGATGATTTCCATGGAAGACAGCAGCGCCAGATAATCCGCACCCTGCTGGTCGATCGGAATGCTCAGCCCGGTTTCGGCTTCCTGGGCGCGGATCTGGGTTTGCAAGGTCTTCAGTTTGATCCCCATCGGGCTGCCCAGCCGGATGGTGCGCTGGGTGGCCTCGACCACGCCTTGTGGCGCGTGTCCGGCCGCCGCCATGCCTTCGCGGAGTTTGCGCACCATGTAGGCGATGTCGTTGCCCACCGGGCAGACCATGGAGCAGCGCCCGCACAGGGTGCAGCTGTCGTACACCAGCGGGCTCCAGGCAGCCAGTTCCTCGTCCGTGAGTTTTTTTGACAGGCCCAGTCGGGCCGCAATCCTGCCGAACAGTGTGTACTCACGCCGCCAGATTTTCTTGAGCGGCTCCAGCTTGTAGATCGGGGTGTATTTCGGGTCGCCGGTTTCGGTATAGAACAGGCAAGCCTGCGCGCACAGGCCGCAATGCACGCAGCTCATGAAAAAACTCGCCACGGGTGCGTCGATTACCTCCATCAGCGCGTGGTAGCCGCGCTCGAAACTGGCGCTCATGAC
>JAUYFW010000058.1 GCA_030690835.1 Sulfurimicrobium sp.
TTCAGGCCGGTGTGTTTTGGTTTGGAAGGGGTGTGCACCCCTCCCAAACCCGCGCCATTGAAACCCCGGCCTTCAGGCCGGGGTAGGCGCTCCTACCGGCCTGAAGGCCGGGGTTTTGAACCAGCAAGGTGTTTGGATAAAGCGTTCCGGCCATACCGATGAAGCTCGCCGCCGACATCCAGTCCGCGCCGGTGGCCATGCCGTTGAAGAAAGCCGGTACGCGGCGGCCCGCGACGTAATACTCGGCCACGTCGGCGGTGCGCGACATGATGCCGATGCCGGCATAGAGGCCGATGGTGGCCAGAAGGAAGATGTAGCCGAGGTACTTGTTGGGCACACCCATCTGTTCGAGGATGGCCAGAATAACAACAAAACCAATGAAGCCACCGGTATAGAAACCGTAGAACTTCTTCAGCTGCGCGTTAAATGCCGATTGGCTTTGGGTCGCCATGATTATTCCTCCCCTTCATGGACGCCGTATTCGGTGTCGAGCTTGTTCATGTAGCGGGCGTAAAACCAGATAATCAGAACATAAATGATCAATGACCCCTGTGCCCCGAAGTAGAATCCCAGCGGAAAACCGAGAAAGGAGATTTCGTTCATCTCCCTGGCGTAATAGCTGAAGACGAAGGTCACGACAAACCAGATCGACAGCAGGATCGCCGTCACACGCAGGTTTCTTTGCCAATACTCCTTGTGTTTTTCGGTCAACTCCATGAAAAGCCTCCTTTTGTTTTAATTAGGAATGGAGCGCTATTGGTTTTATTGAATCCCCCGGACTGCCTTACTACCTGTTTACATCGGGCTTTCCGGAACGAGTATAGGACTGAATACTCGCGCCGGTAAAGATTTTGTAACCTTAACCCCGGATTATCCATTATTGGAATGCGCATTCATGTAGGAGCGCCGCCCCGGCGCGAATGCGGACTCGATTCGCGGCGAGGGCGCCGCTCCTACAGTGGCTTTGGCCCTAATGAACAATCCCGGTTAATGCCTGCCTTCACGGCACTTCTAACTTTCCCAGCTCACCCAGCGCTGCGCCTTCTCCAGATCCATCATTGCGCGAAAATGGCTGATGCGCTGCCGGCGCGCCTGCTCCATGGCGATCAGCAACAGCTGCGCGGTGCACAGCGCATCGGCCATGGCATTGTGGCGCGCATAGTTGTGGATGTGAAAATGGTTCAGCCAGTGGTCGAGCGCGCGATATTTCTTGGCTAAAGGCGGATTAAGCCCTGGCATCGCATAAGCAAGGTCGAGCCAGGAATGTTTGAAATCGAGTCCGAGAAACTGTTTCATGGCGCGCCTGATCATGGTTTCGTCAAAGGTGACATGAAAGGCCACCAGCGGGTCCTTGCCGAGAAACTCCAGGAAAGCCAGCAGGGCCTCCCGCGGCGGCATGCCGCCGGTCTGGGCGCTGCCGCCGATGCCGTGGATCAGGATATTTTCCTTGTGGCTGGCCGCTTCCTGCTGCAACACCACCTCGAAGCTGTCGCCGACTGCTATCCTGCCGCCACGCACCGCCACCGCGCCAATGGCGATCAGCCGGTCCCGGCTCAGGATGAGCCCGCTGGTTTCCACGTCCACCACCACGAAGCGGGCCGATTCCAGTTCAGCCGCCCCGAGCGTTTCCGGCAAGGCCCGCCAGGCCGCCAGGCGGGATTCCTGCTCGGGTGTCAGTTGGGGTTTGCGGCCAAACATACCGGTCAGCCAGTTCATAAATGGTAATCCATCGCCAGCCGGGCCTGCAGCTTGCGCGCCTGGCGGAAGGCCTCTTTCAAGATGCGCCGGTCGAGGTCGTTGAGCTGGTCCGGGTTGATGCGGTTGGCCGCCCCTTCCTCTTCAGCGCCGGAAAACTCGTGCTGATGACGCAGGCGCAGCAGCTGGATGAAATGCAGCGCCACGATCCAGCCCTCCACCTCGGCGGCGAGAATCTTCAGGGCGGGCGCGGCAAGGCGCAGCCGCTGCGCCGTGTTGGTCGCGGCCACACCGGCTGCCAGACTCAGGATGCGCGCGGCATCGACGAAGGGCGACACGCCATTGAACTTCAGGTCCAGCGTGCCGCCGTCCACCACGAAATCGCGCACCATCCCCAGCGGCGGACGGTTGCGCAAGGCGTTGGCCGCCATCTGGTGGAGGAAGCGGGGATTGGCGGCGGCATGCGGCATCAGCCAGGCGCGCAAGGCTTCGGCCAGTGCTGCGTTGCCCCACAGCGGGCGGAAATCAAAGAAAATCGTGCTGTTCAGCAAGGCGTCCGGGTCGCCACGATCGATCCACTCAGAAAAGGTATTTTTCCACTCCTCCAGACCCAGGCACCACTTCGGGTTGGAGGCCATGATCTGGCCCTTGCACAGGGGGAAGCCGCAGGCGTCCAGCGCGGCGTTGATGCGGCCCGCCAGCGGCAGCAGGGTAGCTCTGATCTCGTCCGCCGTCTTGCCCTCGGGGACGTTGAAGATGATGCCGTTATCCTGGTCGGTGTTGAGGGTCTGCTCAAAGCGGCCTTCGCTGCCCAGCGCGAGCCAGCACACCCCCAGTTCGCACAGTTCGCTGTGGCTGATGCCCTGCGCCTGGCATTCCAGTTCGATGAGCCGATGGGTGAGCAGGTCGTTGAGGGTGGAGATGAATTGGGTGAGCTGTTCGGCGGCGACGCCCTGGGCGAGCATGTTGTGGGCGAGCTGGCGGATGTCCTGGGCGCTTTGTTTGAGCTGATCCAGGCTTTGGCTGTTGCGGATGGCGCTGCTGATTTGTCTTAAGCCCACCCGTTGCAGGGTGAAGAGGTCTTTTTCCGAGATGATGCCGATGAGTTTGTGCTGTTCGGTGACCA
>JAUYFW010000061.1 GCA_030690835.1 Sulfurimicrobium sp.
CGCTTCTGATTCAGGCCGCGGAGTCCAGTGGCGCTTTCGGTGCCGTGGTCACGCCGCGCAGCGGAGTGGTGGCGCAGTTGCGCCTGGAGAGCGAAATCGTGCGCCTGCAGCAGGAATTCATGGGAGCGCCGAGCCGAGTGCGTTTTACCCTGCGAGTACAGTTGATCGATGTCGCGGCCCGGAAAGTGCTGGCGACACGGGAATTCGATGTGACGGAAAACGCGCCCAGCGAAGATCCATATGGCGGCGTGCTTGCATCCAACCGTGCCGTGAGTCGGGTGCTGGACGAAGTGTCGGCATTCTGCGCCGCCCAGGCGAAAGTGCCCAGCCCGTGATCCTGGCCGGGGCCGCCATCAAGAGCGCCGCCCGCCCATGATCGACCCCAGCACGCCACGAATGATCTGGCGTCCCAGTTGCGAACCGATGGCGCGGGCGGCGCTCTTGATGGCGGTCTCGGCGATGCCCTGGCGATTGCTCCGGCCACCGCCGCCACCCAACATATCGCCAAGCCCGCCGAGCCAGCCACCGCCTTCAGCCGCGGGGCTTTCCGTTTGCCCGGGCGCGGTGGAAGCGGCGTTCTGTTCCGCCTGTTCCGCCCGACCCTTGAGTTTTTCGTAGGCTGATTCACGATCCACCTCCTGCTCGTAGTGGCCGTATAGCACCGACTGCTTGACGATGGACTGACGCTGCTCCGGGGTGATGGGGCCGAGTTGGCTGTGCGGCGGGGCGATCAGTGCGCGTTCCACCGGATGTGGCCGGCCTTTTTCGTCGAGCAGCGAAACCAGCGCCTCGCCCACGCCCAGCTCGGTGATGGCGGCTTCCACATCCAGGCCGGGATTGGCGCGGAAAGTTTCCGCGGCGGCACGCACCGCTTTCTGGTCGCGCGGCGTGAAGGCGCGCAAGGCGTGCTGGATGCGGTTGCCGAGCTGGCCCAGCACCTTGTCGGGTATGTCGAGCGGGTTCTGGCTGACGAAGTAAACGCCCACCCCCTTGGAGCGGATCAGGCGCACCACTTGCTCGATCTTGTCCTGCAAGGCCTGGGGCGCGTCGTTGAATAGCAGATGGGCTTCGTCGAAGAAGAATACCAGCTTGGGCTTGTCCAGATCGCCCACCTCGGGTAGCTGCTCGAACAGCTCGGACAGCAGCCACAACAGGAAGGTGGCGTAGATCTTGGGCGAATTCATCAGCTTGTCGGCGGCGAGGATGTTGATGACGCCGCGCCCCTGCTCGCCGGTTTGCAGCAGGTCGTCGAGATTCAGGGCCGGCTCGCCGAAAAGTTGTTCTCCACCTTCGGTTTCGAGTCCGACCAGACCGCGCTGAATGGCGCCGATGCTTGCGGCGGAGACGTTGCCGTACTCGGTGGTGAAAGTTTTTGCGTTGTCGCCCACGTACTGCAGCATCGCCCGCAGATCCTTGAGATCGAGCAGTAGCAGGCCGTTGTCGTCGGCAATCTTGAACACCAGATTCAGCACCCCGCCCTGGGTGTCGTTCAAATTCAGCATGCGCGCCAGCAGCAGTGGCCCCATTTCGGAGATGGTGGCGCGTACCGGGTGGCCCTGTGCGCCGAATACATCCCAGAATGCGACCGGGCAGCCTTCAAAGGCGAAGTCAGTAAGCCCTAACTTGGCTATGCGCTCCATGATCTTGGGTTTTTCCGTACCGGGTTGGCTGATGCCGGAGAGGTCGCCCTTGACGTCGGCCATGAATACCGGCACGCCGATGCGGCTGAAATGTTCCGCCATCACTTGCAGCGACACGGTTTTTCCGCTGCCGGTGGCGCCCGCGATCAGGCCGTGACGGTTGGCAAGCTGGGGTAGCAGGAAAAGTTCGTGGGCATCGTTTTTGGCGATCAGAAGGGGGTCTGTCATTCGGTGCTCCGGCTTTGATTAAAGGGTAGGCGAAATGGTAACATTACGCCTGTTTAAAACAGCACATCGAGATTGAGGAAGTCATGGCCGGTCACAGCAAATGGGCAAATATCCAGCACAGAAAAGGGCGTCAGGACGAGAAACGCGGCAAGATTTTTTCCCGCCTCTCCAAGGAGATCACCGTTGCCGCCAAAATGGGCGGCGGCGACCTCAACTTCAACCCGCGCCTTAGGCTGGCCATCGACAAGGCCAAGGAAGTGAACATGCCGGCGGACAATATCGATCGCGCGGTGAAGAAGGGCACGGGCGAGCTGGAAGGCGTGAACTACGAGGAAATCCGCTACGAGGGCTACGGCATCGGCGGCGCCGCGATGATCGTGGATTGCCTGACCGATAACCGTACCCGCACCGTGGCCGACGTGCGTCACGCTTTTTCCAAGTTTGGCGGCAACCTTGGTACCGATGGTTCGGTGGCGTTCATGTTCAAGCACTGCGGCCAGATCATTTTCGCTCCCGGCACCAGCGAGGACAAGGTGATGGAAGCAGCGCTGGAAGCGGGCGCCGAGGATGTTCTGAGCAATGACGACGGCAGCGTGGAAGTCATTACCGCGCCGCATGATTTCATGGCGGTCAAGGATGCGCTGGAAAAAGCCGGACTCAAGGCGGAGATTGCCGAAGTGACCATGAAGCCGGACATCGAAACGGTTTTTAGCGGCGACGAGGCGGTGAAAATGCAGAAGCTGCTCGACGCCTTCGATGCGCTGGACGACGTGCAGGATGTGTATACCTCCGCCGTCATTGAAGAATAACGGTCATGGCAAAGGAGCAACCCCGGATGATGAAGCTCGCCATGACCGTTTCCCCCACCCCGGCCCTCCCCCGCGAGCGGGAGAGGGGGGCTTTAGGCTCGCTATGCGAGTTTCACGCTAACGGGAGCACGTAATCCTCATTCTTGGCATTGACCCGGGCTTGCGCATTACCGGCTTTGGAATCGTCGCCAAGGAGGGCAGCCGCCTGGACTATGTCGCCAGCGGCTGCATCAAGACCGCAGCCGGCGAGCTGCCGCAACGTCTCAAGACCATTCTCGATTCCATCGGCGAAGTCATCGCTACTTACCAGCCGGATCAGGCGGCCATCGAAAAAGTGTTCGTCAACGTCAACCCGCAATCCACCCTGCTGCTGGGACAGGCACGGGGCGCCGCGATTTGTGCCTTGGTGGCGCGGGGTTTGCCCGTGGCGGAGTACACTGCGCTGCAGGTAAAACAGGCCGTGGTGGGCAATGGTCACGCCAAAAAGGAACAGGTGCAGGAAATGGTGCGCCGTCTACTTAATCTGGAGGGCATGCCCCAGGCCGATGCGGCGGACGCGCTGGCGTGTGCCATTTGCCATGCCCATGGTGGGCAGGGACTGGGCGGACTGGCGACAGCGGGTTACCGCGTGAAGAATGGGAGACTGGTGTGATTGGAAGATTGAGCGGCAAGCTGCTGGAAAAGCACCCCCCCCTGATTCTGCTGGATGTGCAGGGCGTGGGCTACGAGGTGGACGTGCCCATGAGCACCTTCTACAACCTCCCCGCGCTGGGCGAGAGCGTCACGCTGCATACCCAGTTGATCGTGCGCGAGGATGCGCACTTGCTGTACGGCTTTGCCTCTGACCATGAGCGTCAGGCTTTCCGGCAGTTGATCAAAATCACCGGTGTTGGTCCCAAGCTCGCCCTGACCATATTGAGCGGTCTTTCCGTGGACGAGTTGTCCCATGCCGTGATGGCACAGGATGCGGGGCGCTTGATCAGGATTCCTGGCATCGGTAAAAAAACCGCCGAACGTCTGTTGCTGGAGCTGAAAGACAAGTTTGCTCCAGAAGGAGCCGGTTCGGCATTGCTGGGCGCTGCGGTCAAACCGGCTTCCGCTAGCAGCGACGTCCTCAATGCCCTGCTGGCGCTGGGTTATAACGACAAGGAAGCGAGTTGGGCGGTGAAACAGCTTCCAGCCGATGCTGGCGTGACTGACGGCATCCGTCAGGCGCTGAAATTGTTGTCCAAGGCATGATCGAAACCGATAACCTCAGAAAATCTGAGGCCAGATTCGGCACGTCCCATTGTGGGCATAAACCCAGATTATCCATTAGGGCCAAAACACCGCTGTGGGAGCGGCGCCCTCGCCGCGATTCGCGCCGAGGGCGGCGCTCCTACATGCGCGTGCATTCCAATGGATAATCCGGGATAAAATGATTAAATTGCCGATTAATTTACGCTTGACGTATAACGTAAAACTCCTTATATTGTGCCATGATTAAATCTTTCCGCTGTAAGGATACGGAGGCGCTATACCAAGGCCATCGTGTCAGGAAATTTGAAGCCTGTGCAGCACAAGCCGAAAGAAGGCTGGAAATTCTCGAAAACGCAAAAACCATTCATGACTTGATGGGCTTGCCCAGCAATCGCTTCGAGGCTTTAAGTGGGGATCGCACCGGACAATTCAGCATTCGTGTCAATCAGCAATGGCGCATCTGCTTCGAGTGGAAAGAGCCTGATGCTTGCAACGTGGAAATCGTGGATTACCACTAGGGAGAATGAACATGAACGGCATGCGCGCCATACACCCCGGCGAAATTCTCAAGGGTGAACTGGATGAACTCAAGCTTTCGGCAAACGCCTTTGCCAAGGCGCTGGACGTACCGGCCAATCGGGTTACGGCAATTCTAAAGGAGCAACGCGGCATTACGGCGGATACGGCCCTGCGCTTTGCCCGTTTCTTTGGCACCACTCCCGATTTCTGGATGAGTCTGCAAAGCAGCTACGATGTCAAGAAAGCGCGTGAAGCCGTGGGTCAGGAAATCGAAAACAACGTCAAACCACGCGAATTGCTTGCCGCGTAGATCGTGGGCTCGCGGCGTTGAATCCATAGTGGGCAAAGGGCCCAGAGGGACAAAGTGGTAAGGCTCCTTATTCATAATGACAAGGAAGCCAGTTGGGCGGTGAAGTAGCTCCCGCCGACGCTGGCGTGACTGATGGCATCCTTCAGGCGTTGAAGCTGCTGTCCAAGGATGTGATCGAAAGAATTCACTATGCAACCGACAAAAGTTACTGAACGCATCAAGACCAAAGCCCTGGAACTGCTTGAACAGCATCCAGAAGGGCTACGATATTCAGCGCGGTAGGGTGCAATAAGCGTAGCGCATTGCACCAGTCAATACGAGGCTAAGTAATTAATGGCCGAGATAAAACCACTGGAGATTCACTTATGCTAGCCATTGAGTTCGATACCGTTGTCCAGGCGCATTCCATTCCTTTGCCTGCTCGGGTGGTGCTGGCACCTGGGCTACCGGTTCGGGTGGTGGTGATGTATGAGGAAACAGGGGTTCCACCTGTTGGAGCCAGTCAAGGAGACGCAATTTCGGCACTTTGCGCCAACCCGCTTGTGGTATCTGATTTCGTTCCGCTTTCCCGGGATGAGGCCCATGAGCGATAAGGTGTTTGTCGATAGCAACCTCTGGCTTTATGCTTTTATTTGTCGACCGGGTGAAGAATCCAAGCACGCCATGGCTCGTGAACTGGTGGAAAAGCCTGTACGTTTCATTGTGAGCGAGCAGGTGATCGCCGAGGTTTCCGCCAATCTGCTGCGCAAGGCGGGTATCGAGGATGCGCACTTGATGCGCTTGGTGGAAAGTTTTTATGGGCGCTGCCAAGTGGTGACGCCCGGACTGGATTTACATCGCCGAGCTCATGGATTGAGGGGGAAATACCATTTGAGTTTTTGGGATAGCCTGATTGTGGCAGCTGCACTGGAAGCGGGGTGTAATACGTTGCTCACGGAAGATATGCAGCATGGTCTGATGGTGGAAGATCAGCTCAGTGTGCTGAATCCCTTGCTTGAGCCCGCGCGGTAACGGGCAGGACAAGGGCATGATCGAAACCGACAACCTCAAGTCAGCAAGCCGCCTGATTTCCCCCGCCCACGCCTCTCCCCAGGAAGACCTACAGGAACGCGCGCTGCGCCCCAAGCTGCTGGACGAGTACGTGGGGCAGGAAAAGGCACGCGGACAGCTGGAGATTTTCATCCAGGCGGCACGTAACCGGGCCGAAGCGCTCGACCACGTGCTGCTGTTCGGCCCGCCGGGGCTGGGCAAAACCACGCTGGCGCACATCATCGCGCGCGAAATGGGCGTCAACCTGCGTTCGACTTCCGGGCCGGTGCTGGAGCGACCGGGCGATCTGGCGGCGCTGCTGACCAATCTCGAACCCAACGACGTGTTGTTCATCGACGAGATTCACCGCCTTTCTCCGGTGGTGGAGGAAATCCTTTATCCCGCGCTGGAGGATTACCAGCTCGACATCATGATCGGCGAAGGTCCGGCGGCCCGTTCGGTGAAGCTGGAGCTGCCGCCCTTCACCCTGGTCGGCGCCACCACTCGTGCCGGCATGCTGACCAATCCGCTGCGCGACCGCTTCGGCATCGTGGCGCGGCTGGAGTTTTATACCCACGAGGAACTGAAACGCATCGTCACCCGTTCGGCGCGGCTGGTGAGCGTGGAATTGTCCGAGGAGGGCGCGTTCGAAATCGCGCGCCGTTCACGCGGCACGCCGCGCATTGCCAATCGGCTGCTGCGCCGGGTGCGGGATTTCGCCGAGGTGAAGGCGCAGGGCAAGGTCAGCCGGGAAGTGGCGGACGCCGCCCTGACCATGCTGGACGTGGATTCCCTGGGGCTGGACATGATGGACCGGGTGCTGCTGCTGGCGGTGCTGGAAAAATTCGGCGGTGGCCCGGTGGGGGTGGACAACCTGGCGGCGGCGATCGGCGAGGAGCGCGACACCATCGAGGACGTGCTGGAACCGTACCTGATCCAGCAGGGTTACCTGATGCGCACCCCGCGCGGCCGGGTGGCAACGCCGAGCGCCTATCAGCATTTTGGCCTCAAGCGGCCGGAAGGCAGCCGTAGCGGGGAGCTGTGGGGGCAATGAAAGCAATTTGTAAACCCGATGTGAGAGAATGCCGCGCACGTGAAATCTGAGATTTTTTCATGGCCGGTGCGGGTCTATTACGAGGATACCGACTCGGGCGGAGTGGTTTATTACGCCAATTACCTCAAGTTCATGGAGCGTGCCCGGACAGAATGGCTGCGCGTCCACGGCTTCGAGCAGACCGATCTGATGCGCGAGCATGGCGTCATTTTCGTGGTGCGCGATGTGCATATTACTTACCTGCGTCCTGCCGTGTTCGATGACCTGTTGCAGGTGACGGTGAGCGTTCATGCCACGGGTCGTAGCTGGATCGAATTTGCCCAGACCGTGGAGCGCAGCCCTCACCCCTGCCCTCTCCCAGAGGGAGCACCCGCAAGGAGTGTCCCC
>JAUYFW010000073.1 GCA_030690835.1 Sulfurimicrobium sp.
TATACCCACTGGGCAGACGCTGACTTCGGTGACGGCGGTGGGGCGCGTCAAGCTGGTCAACCCGCCCGAGGTGGATCTGGTGAAGGGCGAGGACGGCCTGTTTCGTCTCAAGAGCGGCCAGCCCGCCCCGGCCGATGCCAACGTGATGCTGGCTGCCAATTCGCTGGAAAGCAGCAACGTCAACATGGTGGAAGCGATGGTGAACATGATCACGCATGCGCGCAGTTTCGACATGCAGACCAAGCTGGTGACCCATGCGCAGAGCAATGATGCCAAAGCCAGCCAGTTGTTGAACTTGAACGGTTAACCCGAGAAAGGTGTGTTAACCACGGAGACATGTAGGTTGGGTTAGCGGCCTTATCGCGTAACCCAACAAACCCAACCAAAAGTAGGCGCCTCTAGGCGACATTCAAAACCGGCATTTAATAAGGAAGATTGGGTTTGTTGGGCTTCGTACCTCAGCCCAACCTACATGATCGGTTATCTCACATCGACCTGAGTCGTTACAAAATATTGAAGATGGAGTTAAGAACATGATTCGCTCACTGTGGATTGCCAAAACCGGCCTCGATGCGCAACAGACCAATATGGACGTGGTGTCGAACAATCTGGCCAACGTCAGTACCAATGGCTTCAAGCGCAGCCGCGCGGTGTTCGAGGATTTGCTCTACCAGACCATGCGCCAGCCGGGCGCACAGTCGTCGCAGCAAACCCAGATTCCGTCCGGCCTGCAGTTGGGTGTGGGCGTGCGAATGGTTGCCACGGAGCGCATTCACTTGCAGGGCAATTTGCAGAAAACGGATAATCCGCTCGACCTCGCGGTGAATGGCAAGGGCTTTTTCCAGATTCTGATGCCGGATGGCAGCACCGGCTACACCCGCGATGGCGCTTTTCAGGTCGACAGCCAGGGCCAGGTGGTGACTTCCAGCGGTTATCCGGTGCAGCCGGCGCTGACGATTCCCGCCGATGCCCAGAGCGTGACCGTGGGCCGTGATGGCACCGTTTCCGTGGTGCAACCGGGTTCGACTGCGGCGACTCAGGTGGGCAGCCTGCAACTGGCCAATTTCATCAACCCGCCCGGCCTGCAAAGCCAGGGCGAGAATCTTTATGCGGAAACCGCCGCTTCCGGCGCGCCGGCGGCCAACACGCCCGGCACCAACGGCCTCGGCGTGTTGAATCAGGGATTTGTGGAAACATCCAACGTCAACGTGGTGGAGGAAATGGTGAACATGATCCAGGTACAGCGCGCTTACGAGATCAATTCCAAGGCAATCACGGTTTCCGATCAGATGTTGCAGAAATTGACGCAGATGAGTTGAGCCATGGTTAAAACGCTTTGCAAATTCGCTGCTGTATTGTCCTTGCTGGCTGGCTGCGCTACCGTGCCGCCGGTTGCCGTGCATCAGCCGATGACGGCGCGTCCGGTGCCCGTGGCGGACGCACCCGGTGGTAATGGATCGATTTATCAGGCGGGTTATACCAACCGTTCGCTGTTCGAGGATCGCCGTGCGCGCAATGTCGGCGATACCCTGATCATCGCCATCAACGAAAAAATTTCCGCCAGCAAGAAATCCAGCTCCAAGGCGGATCGCAAGGGCAGCAGCGGCATGGATGTGCCCCTGCTGGGCACTCTGTCCGGGGCCAATATCCTGAAAACCCCGATTTCCGGCAGTTCGGAAAGCACATTTGAAGGCAAGGGCGACAGCAGTGCCAATAACGCCTTCACCGGCACCATCGCCGTGACCGTGATCGAAGTGCTGCCCAACGGCAATTTGCTGGTGAGTGGAGAAAAACAGATGAATATCAACCAGGGCGGCGAATTCGTTCGCTTCTCCGGGGTGGTCAATCCGATGAATGTCAGCGCCGCCAATAGCGTGTCCTCGACCCAGGTGGCGGATGCGCGCATGGAGTACAAAGGCACCGGTTACATCGACGAGGCGCAGACCATGGGCTGGCTGTCGCGATTCTTTCTTTCTGTATTGCCATTCTGAACGTATTTTTGTAGTAGCGCGCCTGTGCTTCAAACCCCCCTCAATCCCCCCTTGTCAGGGGGGAAGCGGCTAGCTCCTCCCCTGATAAGGGGAGGCCGGGAGGGGTTGAGGCGCAGGGAAGGGGAGGTGGTCTGTCGATGAGAGGTGGGACAAATGAACACGATAAGAAAATTTACGTTAGCCCTGATTTTTCTGGTTTCGGGTTCCGTTGCGGCGCACGCCGAGCGCATCAAGGATCTGGCTTCGATACAGGGCGTGCGCACCAACCAACTGGCCGGTTATGGTCTGGTGGTGGGGCTTGATGGCAGCGGCGACCAGACTACCCAGACGCCGTTCACGGTGCAAAGCATCGCCAGCATGCTGGGCCAGATGGGGGTGAATCTGCCGCCCGGCAACCTGCAACTGAAAAACGTCGCCGCGGTGATGGTGACGGCCAATCTTCCCGCTTTTGCCCGGCCCGGACAGAATATTGATGTGACGGTGTCTTCGCTTGGCAATGCCAAAAGCCTGCGCGGCGGGACCTTGATCATGACGCCGCTGAAAGGCGCTGACGGCCAGGTGTATGCGATTTCCCAGGGTAATGTACTGGTGAGTGGCGCCGGCGCTTCCGCCGGCGGCAGCAGCGCCCAGGTCAATCACTTGGCGGTCGGCCGCATTCCGGCGGGCGCAACGGTGGAACGTGCGGTGAATACGCCGCTGGGACAGGGCGACTTTGTCAGCCTGGACCTCAACCAGTCCGATTTCACCACGGCGGACCGCGTGGTGCAGGCGATCAACCGCCGCTTCGGTGAAGGCACCGCGAACGCCGGCGATGGCGGGCAGGTGCGCGTGCGCGCTCCGCGCGATGCGAATCAAAGGGTCGCTTTCATCTCCCAGATGGAGAACCTCCCCATTCAGGCCGGTAACGGCGCGGCCAAGGTGATCGTCAATGCCCGCACCGGGTCGGTGGTGATGAACCAGAACGTGGAAGTGGATAGCTGTGCCGTGGCGCACGGCAACCTGTCGGTCACGATCAGCAGCGACACCCAGGTGAGCCAGCCGAATCCCTTGTCACAAGGGGAAACCGTTGCGACCCAAAACGCGCAGATTGATATCAAGGCGCAACAAGGCGAACTGGTCGTGTTGTCCGCCAGCCCATCGCTGGGCGAAGTGGTGAAGGCATTGAATGCAGTAGGCGCCTCGCCCCAGGATCTGCTGGCGATTTTGCAGGCCATGAAGGCGGCCGGTGCGTTGCGCGCTGAGCTGGAGATTATTTAGCCCTTAGCTCGTAGGGGCGAATTCATTCGCCCATGCCTCCATCCGGCCAAGGCGCATATGGGCGAATGAATTCGCCCCTACGGCTGTCGATCAGGCGCCTCACCCTGGATTCATTGGCATGAAATCTGCTTAGTAATTGCCCATGATCTCCTCGGCTTCCGATATTTCTTCAAGGTTGGCACTCGACGCGCAAAGCGTCGGCCAGTTGCGCCTGCAGGTCAAAAACGACCCGGTCGCGGGCGCGCGCGCGGCGGCGCAGCAGTTCGAGGCGCTGTTTCTCAACATGATGCTGAAAAGCATGCGCGAGGCTACTCCCAAGGACGAGGGTGGCTTGTTCGATAATTCCAATACCGAGCTTTACACCGGGATGCTGGACGCCCAGCTGGCGCAGAGTATGAGCAAGGGTAAGGGTATCGGTCTGGCGGACATGCTGATACGCCAGATGCAGGCCCAGGGCGTGATTCCGGCGGATGCGGCGAAGCGTGGCGACGTGCCGGAAAGCGGCAAAATCGGGCGGCAGATTTTGCCGCTTGCCCTATCCCGCCCCGCCAGTGCCGTCATTCCGCCGGACGGAGAGGCGCTGCCGGAAGTGGAGGCGGCTCCCGTCAATCTTTCAGGCGCTGCGGCAAGGGACGGTTTTGCCGATGCCGCCGATTTCGTCAATACTCTCTGGCCTCATGCCACGGACGCGGCGAAATCGCTGGGCGTGCCGGCACATTTCCTGCTGGGGCATGCGGCACTGGAGAGCGGATGGGGCAAGCGTGAGATTCGCGACGCCCAGGGTAACAACAGCCACAACCTGTTCGGCATCAAGGCCGGCAAGGGCTGGAATGGAGCCGTGGTGGAAGCGCGGACGACCGAGTACGTCAACGGCGTGGCGCAAAAGAGAACGGAGATGTTCCGTGCCTACGCTTCCTATGACGAGGCCTTCAAGGATTACGCCAGCCTGCTGGGGAACAGCCCGCGCTATGCTCCCCTGTTTGACCAGTCGCTCGATGCCTCGGCTTTCGCGCGCGGTTTGCAGCAGGCCGGCTATGCCACCGATCCCCTTTATGCCGACAAGCTGACGCGCGTGATCAATAGCGGCAGCTTGCGTCAGGCAATGGCGTAAAGTTTCTGGGCTTTGTGCCGATACACAGTCAGAGGAGTTCAATATGAGCGGTACTTTCGGCATCAGCATCACGGGTCTGCGGGCAGCGCAGGTCGGCCTGTCCACGGCGGGTCATAACATCACCAATGCAAGCACGCCGGGCTACCACCGCCAGGAGATTGTGCAGAGCACCAACACGCCGCTTTTTACCGGAGCCGGATTTCTCGGGCAGGGCACCAATGTCGACACGGTCAAGCGTGTCTACAGCCAGTTTCTGGATAAGCAGGTTCAGTCAGCCCAAACCCAGAGCGCTTATCTGGATACCTATTCCGCCCAGATCAGCCAGATCGACAATATGCTGGCCGACCCCAGCGCCGGCCTGTCGCCCGCGCTTCAGGAATTTTTCCAGGGGGTGCATGATGTCGCCGCCAACCCCGCATCCGTGCCGTCGCGGCAAAGCATGCTCAGTTCCTCGGAGGCGCTGGTGTCGCGTTTTCAGTCGCTGGATGGGCGGCTTCAGGAGATGCGCGATGGCGTGAATTCCCGGATTACCTCCAGCGTGGGCTTGATCAATTCCTACGCCCAGCAAATTGCCAATCTCAATCACCAGGTTGTGCTCGCCGAAGCCGGCGGAAACGGGCAACCTCCTAATGACATCCTGGATCAGCGCGACCTGCTTGTCGCCGAACTGAACAAGGAAATCAATGTCAGCGTGGTGAAGCAGGATGACGGTAGCTACAACATTTTCATGGGCAAGGGGCAGGCGCTGGTGGTGGGGCAGCAGGCCATGACCCTGAGCGCAAGACCGTTGCCGGATGATCCGGAAAACATGGGCGTGGCTTATGTGAATTACGGTGGCTCAGCCCAGATGTTGCCTCAGGGTAGCCTGGACGGCGGAAGCCTGGGTGGTCTGCTGGCATTTCGTAGCGAGACACTCGACAAGGCACAGAACGAACTGGGCCGGGTGGCAATCGGCCTGGCGCAAACCTTCAATGACCAGCATCGGCTGGGGCAGGATTTGAATGGCGATCTGGGCGGCTACTATTTCAATGTCAGGGGGTCTACTGGTGTTTCCGGGCAGAACCCGGCACCGAGCGCCAAGGTGGTTGCGAATACGCTGAATAATCCCGCCTCCGGCGTGCCTGCCGTGACACTGAGCGATATCAGTAACGTGACCTCAAGCGATTACAGCCTAGTGGCGATTAGCCCAACCAACTTCACGTTGACACGGCTTTCGGATAATACTGCGTTATTCACCAATGTGGTGTTGCCGCAAACCGTGGATGGTCTGACCATCGCCGCGCCGGTTCCTCCGGCCACGGCCAACGACAAATGGCTGATCCAGCCGACCCGTGATGGCGCAAGGGACATCAGTGTGGCGATCAAGGACACGGCAAAAGTTGCTGCCGCAGCGCCTATTCTTGCCAGTTCCACGTATGCCAATACCGGCACGGGCAGGATCAGCGCCGGGGTCGTCAATGCGCCCCCGCCGACTAATGCCGCTTTACAGAACAACGTGACGATTGCGTTCATAGACGCAACGCACTTCAGCGTGACTGATAACACGACCGCGACAGTCCTTGCCGCGAGCGTGCTATATGACCCCCTCGCGGGAGCCAGCGT
Source organism: Sulfurimicrobium sp. (assembly GCA_030690835.1). Lineage (GTDB taxonomy): Bacteria > Pseudomonadota > Gammaproteobacteria > Burkholderiales > Sulfuricellaceae > Sulfurimicrobium. The sequence goes on from JAUYFW010000073.1 coordinate 5,962, forward strand.
TTCTTACAACGGCTGGACTGTAGCTTTGAACGGCACGCCGGCAACGGGTGATTCCTTCACTATCGGCCCCAACACCAACGGCGTCTCCGATAACCGCAACGCTTTGCTGCTGGCCGGATTGCAGACCGAAAACACTCTGGCGGGCGGCACGGCCACCTACCAGAGCGCCTACAGCCAGATTGTCAGTTCTATCGGTGTCAAGTCGCGCGACATCAATGTCACCGCGCAAGCCCAGGCCAGCCTGGTCACGCAATCACAGCAGGCGCAGCAGAGCATGTCCGGCGTCAACCTGGACGAGGAGGCCGCCAACCTGATGCGTTACCAGCAGGCCTACGAGGCCTCCGCCAAGTTGATGCAGATTGCCTCCACCCTGTTCGATACCCTGCTCACTCTGGGCAGATAAGGAGTTTCGCCATGCGTATCAGCACCAGCATGATGTATGACCTGGGGGTCGGCAGCATCCAGCAGCAGTCCGCGGCGCTGACCAAGACCTCGCAGCAGGTTGCCACCGGACGCCGCATTCTCACGCCCGCGGACGACCCCGTGGCGGCGGCCAGGGTGCTGGAAGTGTCCCAGTCGAAGGCGCTCAACACCCAGTATGACGTGAATACGGACTCGGCGACCAGCGCCCTGGGCATGGAGGAAACGGCGCTGGCGAGCGTTGGCAACCTGATTCAGGACGTGAGAACAATCGCCATCAACGCCGGCAATCCCACGCTGGATCACAATAACCTGGCCAGCCTGGCGACCGATTTGCGCGGGCGTTATCAGGAGTTGCTGGGCATCGCCAACAGCACGGATGCCAACGGCCAATACATGTTTTCCGGTTACCAGGGGGCGACGATTCCGTTTGCCGAAACATCGCCGGGCGTCGTGAAATACAATGGCGACCAAGGGCAGCGCCTGATCCAGATCAGCCCCTCGCGCCAGCTCGCGGTGAGCGATGCCGGTTCGGATGTTTTCATGCAGATCAAGAATGG
>JAUYFW010000078.1 GCA_030690835.1 Sulfurimicrobium sp.
ATCCGGGCGGTTATCCGCGAAATCAAGCCCGATCTCATCGTCAACCCTGCCGCCTACACCGCCGTGGACAAGGCCGAAAGTGAGCCGGAACTGGCCATGGCGGTTAATGGGATTGCGCCGGGCATCATGGCGGAAGAGGCCAGGAAGTTGGGCGCCACCATGATCCACTATTCCACCGACTACGTATTCGATGGCACCAAAACCAGCCCCTACACGGAAGAAGACATTCCCAACCCCATCAATGTCTATGGCAAAACCAAGCTGGCCGGCGAGCAGGCGATCCAGGCAGCGGGGATTCCTCATCTCATTCTGCGCACCAGTTGGGTGTATGGCGCACGCGGCAAGAATTTCCTGCTCACCATCCTGCGCCTGGCGAAAGAGCGCGATGAACTGAAAATCGTGGACGACCAGATCGGCGCCCCCACCTGGAGCCGCATGATCGCCGAAGCGACTGCGCAAATTCTCGCGCAAAGTGTTTCAACCATGCCTCATCACCCATTACCCATTACCGAAGTAAGCGGTGTTTACAATTTGACGGCGGCAGGGCGTACTTCCTGGTGCGAATTTACACGGGCAATTCTGGAAAATGCCCAGGCAGGAACGCGGGTGAGCCCCATCCCTACCGCCGATTATCCCCTACCCGCGCCAAGGCCGTTATTTTCCCTCCTCGCCAGCGACAAATTGTCCAAAACTTTCGGCATGAAGTTGCCGCCATGGGAAGATTCCCTGGCGCTTTGCATGGCCTGAGAAGGTCAAATTATTAGGCGGTTTCAAGTACAATGGAGCGCTATGCTTATACCCATAATTCTCTCTGGCGGCGCTGGAACACGCCTGTGGCCGATTTCCCGCGAGTCGCACCCCAAGCCTTTCATGAAGCTTCCCGACGGGCAGAGCCTGTTGCAGAAGACTTTTGCCCGCGCGGCCGCGCTCGAAGGCGTGAGCGAAGTGCTGACCATCACCAACCGCGAGTATTATTTTAAAAGCCGGGATGAATACCAGCCGGTCAAGAAGAAATTTCCCGGTGCGACAGACACATTCCTGCTTGAGCCTTTCGCTCGCAACACCGCCGCCGCGATCGCGCTGGGCGCTTTCAAAATCGCTGCCGAACATGGCAATGAGGCAAGCCTGCTGGTTTTGCCCGCGGACCATTTAATCGAAGACCAGGGCGCTTTTGCCGCAGCGGTAAAGCAGGCTGCGGACTTTGCGGAACGCGGGCAACTGGTTACTTTTGGCATAGTGCCCAGCGCCCCGGAAACCGGATTTGGCTACATCGAGGCGGAAGGTAATGTCGTTAAACGTTTCGTGGAAAAACCTTCTTACGAAACCGCCCAGGAATACGTCAACTCAGGTCGATACCTGTGGAACTCCGGCATGTTCTGTTTCAAGGCCGGGGTGATCCTTGAGCAACTCAAGCTCCATGCGCCTGATATATATCAACAGGCGCAACAATGCTGGGAGGCCACCCGCGCAACAAGCCCGAATAACACGGCAATGGTGGAAATCGACTCGGCAACTTTTGCCGCCATTCCCGAAAACTCCATCGACTATGCCGTCATGGAGAAATCGGACAGGGTTGCCGTTGTTCCCGGAAATTTCGGCTGGAGTGATATCGGATCGTGGAACGCCATCAGTGAACTATCGGTGCCGGACAACGCAGGCAATCGCGTCATCGGCGAAGCCGTACTGGTCGATGTCGGCAACTCCTTCATACAAAGCGAAGGCCGCATGATCGCCGCCATTGGCCTCGATAACATCATGATTGTCGATACCCCGGATGCCTTGCTCGTGGCGGATCGAGGCCATGCCCAGGACGTAAAAAAAGTGGTGCGGCAACTCAAGCTGATGAACCACGATAGCTACAAACTGCACCGCACGGTTGCCCGCCCCTGGGGAACCTATACCGTGCTGGAAGAGGGCAAGAACTTCAAGATCAAGCGCATTGTCGTCAAACCCGGCGCTTCACTCTCCCTGCAAATGCATTACCACCGCAGCGAGCACTGGGTAGTGGTGAGCGGGACAGCGAGCATCGTAAACGATGACAAGGAAATGCTGGTCAGGACCAATGAATCCACGTATATCCCCATAGGCCACAAACACCGCCTGGAAAACCCGGGCTTGACGGATCTGGTCATGATCGAGGTGCAGAGCGGCGAATATCTGGGCGAAGACGATATCGTGCGTTTTGATGATGTGTATGGGCGGGCGTGATTCCGCGCTGCTCAAGCTTATGAAAGTGATGATTAAATGAAAAAATTGCGCTGATCACCGGTATCACCGGCCAGGATGGTGCTTACCTGGCTGAATTCCTTTTGAAGAAAGGCTACGAGGTGCATGGCATCAAGCGCCGCACCTCGCTTTTTAATACGGATCGCATCGACCACCTCTATCAGGACCCGCACGAGAAAGATCGCAGCTTCGTCCTGCACCATGGCGACATGACCGACTCCAGCAGTCTGGTGCGCATTATCCAGCAAGTGCAACCGGATGAAATCTATAACCTGGCGGCGCAAAGCCATGTCGCGGTATCGTTCGAAGAGCCCGAATATACCGCCAATTCCGATGCCCTTGGAACGCTACGCGTGCTGGAAGCGGTCCGCATCCTTGGCCTCGAGAAGAAGACCCGCTTTTATCAGGCATCCACCTCCGAACTCTACGGTCTGGTGCAGGAAACCCCACAAAAGGAAACCACGCCGTTCTACCCCCGCTCGCCCTACGCGGTAGCCAAGCTTTATGCCTACTGGATCACGGTCAATTATCGCGAAGCCTATGGCATGTATGCCTGCAACGGCATTCTGTTCAATCACGAATCCCCAGTCCGGGGTGAAACCTTCGTCACCCGCAAGATCACCCGTGCCCTGGCGCGCATTAAACTGGGGCTGCAGGATGCCCTCTATCTCGGCAATCTGGACGCCAAGCGCGACTGGGGCCACGCCAAGGATTACGTCGAAATGCAGTGGCTCATGCTGCAACAGGACAAGCCGGAAGATTTCGTCATTGCTACTGGCGTGCAATACAGTGTGCGTGATTTCGTCAATGCCGCCGCCAAAGAACTTGGTATGCAAATTCGCTGGGATGGTGCGGGCGTGGACGAAAAAGGTTATGACCACGCCGGCAAATGCATCGTCGCCGTCGATCCGCGTTACTTCCGTCCCACTGAAGTTGAAACCCTGCTCGGCGATCCTACCAAGGCCAAGGAAAAACTCGGCTGGACACCCAAAGTCACCTTCGATGAACTGGTGGCTGAAATGGTGCGCGAAGACCTGAAGGCCGCTGAGCGGGATGAGCTGGTCAAGAAGCACGGCTATTCGGTCCTGAATTGCCACGAGTAGGGAGTTGTATATGAATTTGCAGGATAAAATATACATCGTCGGCCATCGCGGCCTAGTTGGCTCCGCCCTTATTCGCCGCCTGGAAGCCGGAGGATATGCCAACCTGCTTACCCGAACGCATGCCGAGCTCGACCTGACCAACCAGGCCGCGACGGAAGCCTTCTTTGAGCGGGAAAAGCCCGACTTCGTCTTCCTGGCGGCGGCCAAGGTGGGTGGCATTCTCGCCAACAACACCTATCCGGCCGACTTTATCTATCAGAACCTGACTATCCAGACCAACATCATTCACGCCGCATACAAGAACCAGGTCAAGCGCTTGTTGTTTCTGGGCTCAAGCTGCATCTACCCGCGCGACTGCCCGCAGCCGATGAAGGAGGAATACCTCCTCACCGGCCCGCTGGAACCAACCAACCGCCCTTACGCCTTGGCCAAAATCGCGGGTATCGAAATGTGCTGGAGCTATAACCGGCAATATGGCACCCAATATCTTGCGGTCATGCCCACCAATCTATATGGGCCCGGCGACAATTACGACCTCAACAACTCCCACGTCATCCCGGCCCTGATCCGCAAATTTCATGAAGCCAAGCTGCGGGGTGACAAAGAAGTCGTCGTGTGGGGCACCGGCACCCCCAGGCGCGAGTTCCTTTACAGCGAGGATATGGCCGATGCCTGTGTTTATCTGATGAACCTGCCGGATGAGAAATTCTCCCCGCTGCTCACTCCTGACGCCTCGCCGCTTGTAAATATAGGCGTTGGAGAGGACGTTACCATTCGTGAACTGGCCGAAATCGTCCAGCAGGTAGTGGGGTTCACGGGCTCAATCGCCTTCGACACCAACAAGCCCGATGGGACGCCACGCAAACTGCTGGACGTCACCCGGTTACACTCCTTGGGTTGGCATGCAAAGACGTCCATGCAGGCCGGTCTTGCAAATGCTTATCGGGATTTTACGCAATGATGAGTGAGGCCTCCTCGGCTACACACAATGTGGCGTGGCATCACGCTACTGTTATGTGCACTTGGCGCAAGCGCGTGAAGCGACTTTTTTGCATTGCAATACAATAAAGTCGCGACTTTATTGTATTTGCTGTACACTTAGTCCATGAAACGCTACCTCGACGAATGGGTATTGAAAGATTTGACCACCAAGATGGTGGTGTTGACTGGCCCACGGCAGGTGGGGAAAACTACGCTTGCTCGTCAGTTGATGCAGTTGTTCGGGAATGCTCAATACCTCAACTGGGATGTGTTGCCGGACCGGAGTGTGTTGCAGCACCAGTCATGGAATCCACGTGCCAAGCTACTCGTCATGGACGAGATTCACAAAATGCACGACTGGAAAGGCTGGCTGAAGGGGGTGGTTGACGGGCGTTCGTCCGAGCAGGCACTGTTGGTGACGGGTAGTGCGCGCATGGAAACATTTCGGCAAGGGGGCGATTCACTGGCGGGTCGTTATTTTGCCTTCCGCTTGCATCCGTTTTCGGTGCGCGAGTGGTGTGAACAGCAGCATGTGGAACCCGCCGATGCTTTGGATCATTTGTTGGAAAGAGGCGGCTTTCCCGAGCCGTGCCTGGCTAGTGACGCAGTGCAGGCGGATCGCTGGCGCGCACAGTATTTCAACGATCTGATTCGTGAAGATGTGCTGGAGTTTTCACGCCTGCACGAGATCAATACGATGCGTCTGTTTGTGGAGTTATTGCGCGAACGTGTGGGGTCACCCCTTTCGTTAGCATCCATGGCGCGCGATCTGGCGGTTTCGCCCGCGACATTGAAACGCTATCTGGATATTCTGCAGGCGTTGTTCATCGTTTTCACCGTTCAGCCCTGGCATCACAACATTGCCCGCGCTATTTTGCAAAGCCCTAAAGTGTATTTTTTTGATACGGGATTGGTTCGAGGTGATCAGGGCGTGCGCCTGGAAAATGCGGTAGCGGGAATGCTGCTGAAGCATGTGCATTTTTTACAGGATAGCGCGGGAAGAACGGCTGGCCTGCATTACATTCGCACCAAGGATGGTGCGGAAGTAGATTTCGCGCTCAGCGAGGAGGGAACGCTGACACAAATGATTGAATGCAAGTTGGGCAACAATAAGCCGCATCGCGGCCTGTCACGATTTGCTGAACAGTTTCCTGATGCAGAGGCTGTGCAGATAGTTTATGGATTGCGTCAAGAAGAGTTCCGCAACGGGATCAGAATTACAGATGCCGCTAACTGGCTTATGGGTTTGTCGGCATGAACTAACGAAAGAAACAGGCTGGCCTGGTGGTATGCGTATTCCAGACTGGTCTGTCAGCGACTTTGCCCGACCAGCAGAAAGTCTGCCATGCTGGCTTCTCCATGACTGGACACGTCTGGCCCACGAGACGGCACCACCCACCCTTCACAACAATTGACTTACGCTTCGCCCCATCAACGGGGATTGGGGGAGCCTCGCTCGAAAATCAAAAAATGGCACTGCAGTTAAGGAAATCACACTACAGAAAGTTTATGCAAAGTTCAGGCTAGATTGGCAGCGTTGTTGAGGTGCGCGCATCTTTCTGTCCCCCGTGGGACGCTAAAAAAATAGGATATTATGGCCATCACACCCTGTGTGATACCCACCATGTGCTTAGCAATGTAGTCACCGGCCTTCAGGCCGGGGTAGGCGCTCCTACCGGCCTGAAGGCCGGGTTTTGAACCAGCAAGGTGTTTGGATAAACAAGGGAGGATCGGCTTGAGGGTTTTCAAAAACGCATGGTTTGGGCGCTTTGCCCGGAGGGAGAGAATCTCGGCTGATGCGCTTTGGGATGCCGTCGAGCGTGCGGAAAATGGGCAGATCGATGCGGACTTGGGTGGCGATCAAGCAACGGATTGCCCGTCCTGGAGAAGGCAAGTCCAAGGGCTACCGTACTATCGTTCTTTTTCGCAAAAGGGAGGCGTCGTTCCTCGTGTATGGTTTTTCCAAGAGCGAGCTCGGTAATATCCGTGAGGATGAAGAGGAGCAGTTCAAGAAAATGGCCAAGCATGTCCTGTTCCTGACGGACGCGCAGTTGAGCGAGTTGGTTGCAAACGGACAGCTAGAGGAGGTTAAAAAAGATGGCTAAGAAATATCGCAGCGATGCCTTTGCTGCCATCCATGAAACGATGGAGGCGCTGCATGATGTGGGCGCTATCGACAAGCAGACGATGCGCGAGTTTGACGATGCCTGTCTGACGCCCGTGCATATACTTAGTCCTGATGAGATCAAGTCCCTTCGAATGCGTGAGCACATCTCCCAGCCGGTTTTTGCCCGTTACCTGAACGTCTCCAAAAACCTGGTTTCCGATTGGGAGCGCGGTGTCAAAAAACCGGGTGGTCCGGCCTTGCGCCTGCTGACTGTGATTCAGAAAAAAGGGCTCATGGCGATTGCCTGAAAGGTGCATCTCGGAAGAGGAAGAGGAGGTAGGGCACGCTATCAAAAGTGGCGTGATCATTGAAAACTATCCGAATGACACGCCGTACTCCAGCTACCTGATGCTTGGACAAGCTGGAACGAAGGCGATGCATGTTGTCTATGCCGATCTGCTGCCCACTGGGCCAGCGTTTAGCTGACCAGTTCCGGGCCGTTATCCAGGCGAATCCGCCGCGGCTTGCCTCTGTACCATCAACTCATTCAAAGCACGCACCCTGCCGGCAGGCTGGTGTCGACTTCAATGCACAGGGCCTCACGGTTGACCGCCCGGCCACGGAGAACGAGCTGCGTACCGCAGCCGCCCGGCGGGTTCCGGCACCAAGGAGCAGGTCACCATTCGCTTCGACCGCGATGTGCTGGCGGCCTTGCGCGACTGGCTCAAAACCCATTCTCCGGAGTAGGCGTAACCGGAACCCCCCCCACGATTGGCGCAGGCAGGCAGGATGGGTGGAGCGCAGCGATACCCATCGTTCGCCCGCTGGTTTATACTCTGCGCTCTCCTAACTGCATGTGACCGGGTGACTTCATGAAATTCCATCGTATTTTTTTGCTGCTGCCGGCGCTGCTCGCGCTCGCGGCATGCCAGCCAACACCGGAGCAGGCCAGGGAGAAGCTGGCCAAGATGAATGTGCCGCAATCGGATGAGGCGCTGCTGGCGCAAACCAAGAGCGGCAAGACCGAGGATGTGGCGAAGTTGCTGGTTACTGCGGGGGTGGACCCTAATGCCCGCCAGGCCAACGGCATGACGGCGCTGATGAGCGCGGTGTTCAACGGGCAGGCCGAGGTGGCGAAGGCGTTGATCGACAAGGGCGCCGATGTCAAGTTGGATGCAAAGGGTTTCAATGCCTTGTCGCTGGCGGTGGAAAAAGGCAACAAGGATATGGTGAAGCTGCTGCTGGCCCACGGCGCCGATCCGAAGGCGCGGCCCGGCTCCGGCTTGAGCGCGCTGGAAAAGGCGCAACAGCGGCAGAACGCGGAACTGGTCGAATTGCTGCAGGAGAAGGCCAAATGAGAAAGTTGCGATGGATTTTCGCGCTGTTGCTGGTGGCGGCCTCTCTCGGCGCATGTCAGAAATCAGGCACGTCCGCACCCCCTCCGGCGGCTGTGGCAAATGACCCACATGCGCTGATGCAGGCTGAAATGGAAAAGGCCTCGATGGATTTTTCGCGTGTGGTGGTGGTGCGCCTGACGAGCGAGGGCAAGCGCGTGGAGGTGACCAGCGTCATGCCGAATACCATCGCTCTGGTGGATGTGGCGGGGCAGTCCGCCAAGACCATCTTCGCGGTGAACGCGGCGGGGAACGGAGTGATCCTGTTTAGCCGCGATATTTTGAAAGCGTCCTCTTTCCGCACCGAAATGAAGTTCGCGGAACTGGAACGCAAGAAGGGATTCACATTCCCGGTGGTGCAGGCGGATGGCAGCCTGCAGGAGCGGGCGTATGTACTGGAAAAGATCGTCATTCCACAGTGATATCTAACGTGAGCAGGGAATAAGCATGTCTGAAAACCAGGAACAGGAAATCGGTTTCCTGATCAAGCACCATTATCTGAACGATCTGTCGATTGAAAATCCGCTCGGCACGGTTGCACAAGAGGAAGCGCACGCACTCCGGCTCGGCATGGATGGCGGGGTCAAGGTAAACCCCCTGGCCGAAGCGAATTCGTTCCAGGTGGCCATTACCTTGCGCCTTACCGCAGCTCTCGGCGAGCGCGTGGTGTTTCTGGCGGAGTTGACTTATCGCGTGGATGTCGAGCTGCATGGCATACCGGAGCCGGTGCGGCCCCATGTGTTGTGCGTGGAAGTGCCGACGGCCATTTTTCCCGTGATACAGGAAATTCTTACGCGCAACGGGGCTTATGCCGGCTATCCTGACCTACAGGTCGCGCCGCTCGATTTCCGGGAAATTTTCAACCGCAACGAAAGCATGAAGCCGGCAGGGGTTTTATAGTGGTTTGATGGGTATCGCTGCGCTCCGTTATTGCGAACAGGGCACGGCTTTGAGTTCGGTGGCGGGGAAGTTCTGTTTAAGCTTGACCAGTTCCGCTTCGATGTCCGCGCCGCCGGCTTTGATGATGATGATGCTGGAGTGGCCGTCTTCCTGGTTACGCGGCGCGGCTTGCGCCGATTTCACGCCCTTTTCGCGGCTCTGGGCGAGATATTTGTTCGCCGCTTCCTGGGTGGAAAACACGCCGAGGGACACGGCGTAGCGCCACGGGTTGTTGTCCTGCATGACGAAGCTGTCCTGAATGCCCAGTCCCTTCAGCTCTTCCACTTTCTTGTTGGCTTCCTGCTTCGATTTCAGGGGCGGAATATAGACCCACCAGGTGCCGGTCTTGGCCGGCGCGCTCCGCACGCTGATGTCGCTGTCGTCCAGTTTCAGGGGCTTCAGGGCGGTTCTGGCTTGAGCCAGTTCCTGGTCGGCGAACAGGCCCCATTCGAGACATACCTGCGGCGCTACAGGGGCGGGGGCCGGCTGTATGGGGGCTGTGGCCGGTGATCCATCTTCCGCGATGAGGCGGATTTTTTCGCCAAGGTAGGGGGCGTGGCTGGCCAGGGTGTCGCTGCCCGCCTTGTCCCGCGGCAGCTGCATCGCGGCAAAAAAAGCGATATTCGCGATGAGCAACAGCGCGAACACCCAGCGCATGAACACAATCATCCTGGCAACCTCAGTGCCGTAGGGGCGAATTTATTCGCCCATGTCCCCTCGGCCAAGGCGCTCAATGGACGAACAAATTCGCCCCTACGCGTTATTGGATAATCTGGGTTGAATTCAACGAAAAAATCAGATTGCTTCGCTACGCTCGCAATGACAGTTGGCGCATCATCCCGGAGATTCACCATGACTGTTGCTAGCTACGCTGCCACACCAGGTCCAGCTCGCGCGCGGCCTTGACATCGTCCAGGCGGCGCACCGGCATGGTATAAGGCGCACCCTTGACCAGGTCGGGCTGGCTGTAGGCTTCGTCGCGAATTTCCTTGAGCGCCGCGATGAAGGCGTCCAGCGTCTGCCGGGATTCGGTCTCGGTCGGCTCGATCAGCAGACATTCCTGCACCAGCATCGGGAAGTAGGTGGTGGGGGCGTGGAAGCCCTTGTCCAGCAGGCGTTTCGCCACATCCATGGCGTTGATGCCGGTTTCGTCCTTGAGCTTTTTCAGGGTGATGATGAATTCGTGGCTGGCGCGGCGTCTGGGGAAGGCGAGCTCGAAACCTGCTTGCGCCAGTTCCGCCATCAGGTAGTTGGCATTGAGGGTGGCGAATTCGGCTACCCGGTGCATGCCTTCGGCGCCCAGCATGCGCGCGTAGATATAGGCGCGCAGCAGGATGCCGGCGTTGCCCATGAAAGCGGAGAGGCGGCCGATGCTGTTTGGCCGGTCTTTTTCCGTCAGCCAGCGGTAGCGCCCCTCTTCACTGGCCACCATGGGAATGGGCAGAAAGGGTTCCAGGCGTGCGCTGACGCCTACCGGCCCGGCCCCTGGCCCACCGCCGCCATGGGGGGTGGAGAAGGTCTTGTGCAGGTTGAGGTGGATCACGTCGAAGCCCATGTCGCCCGGCTTGACCCGGCCCAGGATGGCATTGAGGTTGGCGCCGTCGTAATAGAGCAGGCCGCCGGCTTCATGCACGATGCGCTGGATATCCTGGATGCTTTCTTCGAACACGCCCAGGGTGGACGGGTTGGTCAGCATCAATCCCGCCGTTTGCGGTCCGACAGCGGCTTTAAGCGCGTCCAGATCGACGTTGCCGTCGCCGTCGGTGGGGATTTCCCGCACCGTGTAGCCGCACATCACCGCCGTGGCAGGGTTGGTGCCGTGGGCTGCGTCCGGCACCAGAATTTCGTTACGCCCCATGTCGCCGCGCGCATCGTGGTAGGCGCGGATCATCGCCACGCCGGCGAATTCGCCTTGGGCGCCAGCCATCGGGGTGAGCGAGACGGCCGCCATGCCGGTGACTTCCTTGAGCATCTCCTGCAAGTCGTGCATGCAGGCCAGGAAGCCCTGGCCGGTGTTTTCCGAACTCATGGGGTGGCG
>JAUYFW010000085.1 GCA_030690835.1 Sulfurimicrobium sp.
CCTAGAGTTTTACGCATAGAGCCAAACGAAGCAAGCCTTATCACGAAGAGCGGTTGGGGCATGAATGAGCCCACGGAAACGCTGATTTATTCTGCAGCCCTGTCATTGCGAGCGCAGCGAAGCAATCTCGATTCGAGAAAACCAACAAATTACAGATTGCTTCGTCGCTTCGCTCCTCGCAATGACAATTTACCCCGCTGGCGCTCAGTGCAGGATTTTTTCTCCGCCGCAGCACTGCTTGAATTTCTTTCCGCTGCCGCATGGGCATTGCTCGTTCCGGCCCACCTTGGGCGTTTCCCGTTTGATGGGGGCGGGGCCTGCTTTTCGCTTGGACATAAAGAAATTGTAGATTGCCGCTACTGCGCCGGGAAGGGCGCCGGCGCATTCCTGCTGTACCTTCAAATCGTCTTCATCAAGTATGTACGCTTTCCCCTTTGATTGGGCATCGTCCCTGAAAGCCCCGGACAGGAACAGGATAGGGAAGGTCAGTTTTTTCAGGGCTTCGTTTCCGGGGCGTAGCCATTCCTGCGTCGAGAGCGCCCAGCCCAGAATATATCCTTCGCACCATGACTGATAATCCGCTTGCAGGTCGGTTGGGGAGCGCGGTTTTAAAATCAGCTTGAGCGGCTGCCCATCAAAAAGCGTATTTGCAACATCGTTATAAAACCGCATCAGCAAGCCCATGATTTCTTGCGCCTGCTCCATGGACGCGTATTCCGGATTTCCGCCAAGTGCATCTGGCAGCCATTTGCTGGGCAGAATGGTGTCGGGGGAACTCAGCACGGCGCAAAGAAATCCTTGTAGACGGTCCAATGAAAGCGCTTTACCCTTGAAAACAGGGGAAGCCAGCGCGGTTTCGAGCTGCTTGAGTTCTGAGTCGGTTGTCGCGGCGGAGGAGGGCATGAACGGATACCTTATGCTGGGTTTTGCTGGGCTGTCGGGACGGATTTGGCTGGATTATGAAAACATTCAAAATGATAAACCCGAGTCACGATCCCGTTGGGGAATTTTGCCATGAAGCCGTTCATGGCACATGCTTATAATGGAGCCTGACATGAAAAACAAATTCGCCCTGCTGTTGTCCCTCCTGCTGCTCGGTATTGCCGGCCCGGCATGCGCGGAGTCGCTTACCGTGGCCGTGGCGGCCAACGTGAAATATGCTTTCGACGATCTTCAGGATGCTTTCAGGAAGGAGTCGGGCATCGACATCAAGCCGATTTTCTCTTCCTCGGGCAAAATTACCGCCCAGGTGAAAAGCGGCGCGCCTTACGATGTTTTCCTCTCCGCCGACATGGAGTATCCCAAGGCGCTGCACCGGGAGGGTTTTGCCGCCGCCGCGCCGAAAATTTACGGCTACGGTTCGCTGGTGGTGTGGACCATGAACGACTACGATCTGAGGAACTGGCCCGCCCTGATGGGCTCCGCCGGCGTGAACAAGATCGCCATTCCCAACCCCAAGCTGGCTCCCTACGGGCGCGAGGCGCTCAAGGCGCTCAGGTACCTCAAGGTTTATGAGGCGGTGGAAGCCAAGCTGGTGTACGGCGAGAGCGTTGGTCAGACCAACCAGTACATCCATTCCAGGGCGGCGGATATTGGCTTTACCGCCAAATCCGTGGTGGTTTCGCCGGAAATGAAAGGCCAGGGCAAGTGGGTGGATGTGCCGAGGGACGCCTACGAACCCATCGCCCAGGGCGTGGTGATCCTCAAGCACGGCCGGGAAACCAATGCCGCGGCGGCCGCGAAGTTTTATGATTTCCTCGCCTCCGCCAAGGCGCGCGCCATTTTCCAGCAATACGGCTACCTCCTGCCATGAACAGACTCCGGGGCACGATTTCCGCCATCGAATCCACCGACCATCTTTCGTTGGTGGATGTCGCGGTCGCGGGGGATACCTTCACCGCCATCGTGATCGAGACGCCGGACAGCGCGGCCTACCTGCGCGTGGGCAACCAGGTGGAGGTGTTGTTCAAGGAAACCGAAGTGTCCCTGGCGCGCGATCTTGCCGGTCTCATCAGCTTGCGCAACCGCATGGCCGCCACCGTGCAGGCCATCCGCCGGGGCAAGCTGCTGTCCGAGGTGCGGATGGATTACAAGGGAATGAGCGTGGTTTCGGTCATTACCACCCGCTCGGTGGACCGCTTGCAGCTGGCGGAAGGAGTCGCCGTGGAAGGGCTTGTGAAGGCCAACGAGGTGACGTTGCGAGAAATCGAGGATGAATAATCACTTTTCGACAATCACTCAACGCAGCCCCGTCATTGCGAGGAACGTAGTGACGAAGCAATCTGGTTTCGAAACCAGATTGCTTCGCTACGCTCGCAATGACGGCTTGGCCGAAGGGAATCGCCATGATCCATGACTGGCAACCCCTGCTGCTGACATTCAAGCTGGCGGCCATCACCACCCTGATCCTGGTGGTGATCGGCGTGCCTCTGGCCTATCTTATCGCCTTCGGCCGCTTCCGCTTCAAGTCGGCCCTGGAGGCCCTGGTCAGCATGCCTTTGGTGCTGCCGCCCTCGGTGCTGGGTTTCTATTTGCTGCTGGCGTTCAGCCCGCAGCATGCCTTCGGGCAGTTCGTCGAAGCCACCATCGGCATCAAGCTGGCCTTTTCCTTCGAGGGGCTGGTGCTGGCCTCGGTGATCTTCAGTCTGCCCTTCATGGTCCATCCGATTCAGGCCGGCTTCCAGAGCCTGCCGCTCTCGCTGTCCGAGGCGGCCTTCACGCTGGGCAAATCCCGCTTCACTACCCTGATGCGGGTGCTATTGCCGAACATCAAGCCCTCGCTGCTGTCCGGCATCGTGATTTCCTTCGCCCACACCATCGGCGAATTCGGCGTGGTGCTGATGATTGGCGGTAGCGTTCCCGGCGTCACCAAGGTCGCCTCCATCGCCATTTACGAGGAAGTGGAATCGCTCAACTACGCCGCCGCCAATTTCTACGCCGGGGTTCTGTTCGCCATCAGCTTCGCGGTGCTGCTGACGGTGTACGTGATCAACAAGAAACTGCTCAAGCCGCTATGATCCTAAAAACCTCAGTTGACCGCTCGACTAAGCACCCAACGCCATGAAATCAATGAAACTATTTATGTTCAACTAAGGTTTATAGGATGATCGAACTCGCCGCGCGCCAACGCCTCCACACCGCCGAAGGCGAAACCCTGCTCGACGTGGACCTGCGCATCGGGAAAGGGGAGTTCGTCACCCTGTTCGGCCCGTCCGGCGCGGGCAAGACCACTCTGCTGCGCATCCTGGCCGGCCTGATGAAGCCGGAATCCGGGCGCGTGGTGGTGGAGGGAGAGGTGTGGTTCGACAGTGCCAGGGGTATCAACCTGCCGACCCAGCAGCGCCGCGTGGGTTTCGTGTTTCAGGACTACGCCCTGTTCCCCAACATGACGGTGCGCGGCAACCTGGAATTCGCCCTGGAAAACAAGCTGGAGCGCCGCCGCGTCGACGAGTTGCTGGAACTCACCGGCCTGGCCGAACTCCAGCAGCGCCGCCCGGATTCGCTTTCCGGGGGGCAGAAGCAGCGCGTGGCGCTGGCCCGTGCGCTGGCGCGCCAGCCCAGGATTCTGTTGCTGGACGAGCCCCTCTCGGCCCTCGACGCAGCCACCCGCCTGCGCTTGCAGGACGAAATTCTCAAGCTGCACCGTGCCTTTGGCATCACCACCCTGATCGTCAGCCATGACCTGTCGGAAGTGTTCAAGCTCGCCAGCCGGGTGCTGGCGCTGGAGAGCGGTCGCATCGTGCGCGACGGCCGCCCCGCGGACGTGTTCACCGACCGCAAGGTGGGCGGCAAATTCCAGTTCAGCGGCGAAGTGGTGGAGATCGAGCCCAACGATGTGGTGTTCGCCGTCTCCGTGCTGGTGGGCAACCAGATCGTCAAGGTTATCGCCACCCAGGATGAGATTGCCGGGATAACCATAGGCAGCAAGGTCATGCTGCTGTCCAAGGCGTTCAACCCGATGCTGGTGAAGATGCGTTAATCGTGAGCAACTTGCGAAAAGTGTAATCTGGTTGTATATATGCAACCATGAGAATCGTTCTGGACACGTCCGTACTCGTTGCCGCAGCGCGTTCGCGGCGCGGTGCCAGCTTTGCACTGGTGTCGTCCATACCCAGCCCCGATTTCGAAATCTGCCTTTCCGTTGCGCTTTATACAGAGTGGCAGGCAGTGCTGACCCGACCGGAAAACCTTCCGCCCGGCCTGGATGATGGGGCGGCGCGAGGGTTCTTGCGTTACCTTGCCGGCCAGGCTCATTTGCAGGAAATTCATTTCCTCTGGCGGCCGTTCTTGCGTGACCCGGATGACGACATGGTGCTGGAGTTGGCCGTCGGGGCGGGTTGCCGTTATATCGTGACGCACAACGTGCGGGATTTTGCGAAGGCAGCCCAATTGGGGGTTACGCCGGTCACGCCCGGCGCTTTTCTTGATTTGTTGAGGGTAAAACCATGAGTGCTCTAACTGTTCGCTTGCCGGAATCGCTGCATAACAGCATCAAGGAGCTTGCCCGGAAGGAAGGCATTTCCGTTAACCAGTTCATTGCCAGCGCCGCTGGCGAAAAGATGGCCGTGTTGAAGACGCTGGACTACCTCAGAAATGAAGCCGCCCAAGGCCGACGCGAGGATTTTGAGCGTTTCCTGGCTGCTGTGCCGGATA
Source organism: Sulfurimicrobium sp. (assembly GCA_030690835.1). Lineage (GTDB taxonomy): Bacteria > Pseudomonadota > Gammaproteobacteria > Burkholderiales > Sulfuricellaceae > Sulfurimicrobium. The sequence continues at coordinate 4,654 of JAUYFW010000085.1, forward strand.
ATGAGCCTCTTGAGGGCGATGAGCGGGCGGAGTTCTGACCTTGCCTTCTCCCTCTGCCCAACAACTCCTGCACGACGTTTTCGGCTACTCCGTCTTCCGCGACGAGCAGCAGGCCATCGTCGAGCACGTCGCGGGGGGCGGTGACGCGCTGGTGCTGATGCCGACCGGCGGCGGCAAGTCGCTGTGCTATCAGATTCCTTCCCTCATGCGGCGCGGCGTCGGCATCGTGGTTTCGCCGCTGATCGCGCTGATGCAGGACCAGGTGGACGCCTTGCGCCAGCTCGGCGTCAGGGCCGCCTTTTACAATTCCAGCCTTTCTCCCGAAACGGCGCGCGAGGTGTTCATCGCGCTGGTGCGCGGCGAGCTGGACATGCTTTACGTGGCGCCGGAACGGCTGCTGCTGGCGAATTTCCTCAACACTCTGGAACAGGTGCAGGACGGTCCCGGTCTGGCCTTGTTCGCAATCGACGAAGCCCATTGCGTGTCGCAGTGGGGCCACGACTTCCGCCCCGAGTACCGCGCCCTGACCGTGTTGCACGAGCGTTTTCCCGATGTGCCGCGCATCGCGCTCACGGCCACGGCGGACGCGCCCACGCGGGGCGAGATCGTGGAGCGCCTGAACCTCGAAAACGCGCGCCAGTTCGTCTCCAGCTTCGACCGTCCCAACATCCGCTACCGCGTGACGCAGAAGAACAATGCGCGCCAGCAGTTGCAGGCCTTCCTCGAAGCCGAGCACCCCAGCGATGCCGGCATCGTCTATTGCCTGTCGCGCCGACGCGTCGAGGAAACCGCCGCCTGGCTCAAGGACAAGGGCTGGGACGCGCTGCCCTACCACGCCGGACTCGATGCCGCCACGCGCAACGCCAACCAGAGACGCTTCCTGCGCGAGGAGGGCGTGATCATGGTGGCCACGGTGGCCTTCGGCATGGGCATCGACAAGCCCAACGTGCGCTTCGTCGCCCATCTCGACCTGCCCAAGAGCATGGAAGGCTACTACCAGGAAACCGGCCGTGCCGGGCGCGACGGCCTGCCCGCCAACGCCTGGATGACTTACGGCCTGGGCGACGTGGTTTCCATGCGCCAGATGCTCAGCTCCGGCGACGCCCCCGAGGAGCGCAAGCGTGTCGAGCTGCGCAAGCTCGACGCCCTGCTGGGCTTCTGCGAATCCACCGCCTGCCGCCACCAGACCATCCTGCGCTACTTCGGCGAGGAGCATCCCGGCGATTGCGCCCAGTGCGACAACTGCCTCGAACCGGTGGACAACTGGGACGCCACCGAGGCCGCCCGGATGGCGCTTTCCTGCGTCTATCGCACCGGCCAGCGCTTCGGTGTCGTCCATTTGATCGACGTGTTGCTGGGCAAGGCCAGCGCAAAAGTCGAACAATTCAATCATCAGCAACTCAGCACCTTCGGCAT
>JAUYFW010000087.1 GCA_030690835.1 Sulfurimicrobium sp.
CAGATCGGCGCCATGATTGAGCAAGTGGGTGGCGAAAGCGTGGCGCAGGGTATGGGGCGAGAGGGTATTGGTCAAACCGGCGCGGGCCGCGTAGCGCTTGATGAGATACCAGAAGGCCTGACGCGTCATGGCTTGGCCGCGCTGGGTAACGAATACGGCGTTGCTGACCCTGCCGCCGAGCAAGCCGCTGCGCGCTTCGGAGAGATACTGTTTGAGCCAGTTCACCGCCTCATCTCCAAGCGGCACCAGGCGCTCCTTGGAGCCCTTGCCCATCACCCGCACCACGCCCATCTCCAGATTCAGCCCTTGCAGCGGCAGTGTCACCAGTTCAGAAACGCGCAGTCCGGTGGCGTAGAGGGTTTCCAGCATCGCCCGATCACGCAGGCCCAAGCCCACTGCGCTGTCTGGGGCATCAAGCAAGGACTCCACGTCCGCTTCGCTCAGGGATTTCGGCAGGGAACGCGGCAGCTTGGGCATTTCTACCCTTAAAGTGGGGTCAGACTCGACTTTCCCCTGACGCAGTTGATAACGGTAGAAACGGCGCAAGCTGGAAAGGAGGCGACTGGTGGTGCGCGCCTTGGCGTGCTGCGCGAATTGGTAAGCGAGGTAATCCAGAATTTCTGGCAGTCCGGCCTGAAGCAGGTCGGTATGGTGCTGTCGTTCGAGCCAGGCGGCAAACTGGCTTAAATCACGGCGGTAGCTTTCGAGCGTGTTGCGCGCCAGGCCGTCTTCCAGCCACAGCGCATCGCAAAATTCATCCAGCAGGTCTAAGTTCGCCATGCTCATGCTCCAGCAACCAGCGCTTGATCAGCAATGGCCCGCCGCCGCTGTGATTCATGAAGCCGCCTATGTGCTGGCTGCCCAGCACGCGGTGACAGGGAATAATGACGGGGATGGGATTGGCGCCACAGGCTTGACCTATGGCGCGTGGCGCCGAGCCGAGCTGTTTGGCCAATGCGCCATAAGTTTCACTCTGCCCGGCCGGGATTTTGAGCAGGGCTTGCCAGACCTTGTGCTGATAAGGCGTGCCGCGTGGTTGCAACGGCAGTTCGAAACGGAATTGGGGGTCGGCTAGGTATGACTGCAACTGTGCACATACTTCACGCGCCAAGTGGTTTTGTGGCTCCAGCGCGACCGTTTCGGCGGGGAGAAAATCAATCTCCATGAGTTGCTCCTGTTCCGTCACGATGCCCAACACCGCGAAAGGAGTCACCAGCCGTGCCTGGTAAACCTTCACTGCTGACGCTCCTGCAACTGCAACAGGTAGGCAGTCGCCTGCTCATATTCACCGCGATTCCTCGCCTGCGCAGCCAATTCAAATAGCACATTGCGCCGCAATACGGAGTTATCCAGCCAGAACGGATCGTCCAGCAAGCTGAGCACCAAGTCCGGCTGATCGGCAAACAGCCGGAAAACCGTGCGCACCAGGCCAGCACGCATCAGCAGCGCGATCAGGCGGGTTTCGGCATTGGCGCGTAGCGTTAAATCTTGCGACTGGCGCGCCAGATGCGCGAACAGCGCACGCGCCGCCAGAGGGTCTTGCTGCTCCAGTTGCCCGGCCAATTCCAGCCAACTGCCATCGTCGCCCAACAATAACTGGCGCTGATTGCCCAAGGCCAAGGCGTGTGCGTGGTAGCTTTGCCAGAGTTTTTCCGCGCTCGTCTGCAACAGCGCTGGAGCGCTCTCGTTTTGAGTGGCCAGGAGATTTTCCTGCGCTACCGCATGGCCCGCCGTGTCCTGCTGCAAGGCGGCAGCTTGAGCCAGTACCGCCCAATAACCTGTAGCGCCGGATTTTTTAAGTGCCGCCCGGGCCTGCTCGGCCGCCTTGGACGGCGTCACCATCCCGCTGTGCAGCCTGACAAACAATTCCAGTGCGCTGTCGCGCAGTTGCGGCAGCCAGGCCATCGCCTCGACTGCCTTGCCGTGAGTGGCCAGTCCTTGCACAAAGTTCACGACCTCGGCTTGGCTCAAGGGCTGGAAATCCTGCTGGTAGCGCAATATGGCGAGATAGGCGTCGTCGCCCCGATCCTGGGAGAAACAGGTATCAATTACCAGGCGCCGCGCTTCCCGTGTTTGGGCGGCATCCAGCCCTCCTTGCCACAACAGCCGGGCAAGCAACTCGCGTGCCTCGACATCGTGATGCAACGCAACCGAGGCTTGTGCGCTGCGCCACAACCCATAGTCTCGAACCACATCGGGCGCGTCGGGCGGCACGTTCCGGGCATGCAGCAGCAGATCTGGCCAACGCTTGAGTTGATAGAGCAGATCCCAGCGCAAGACTTCCCAGGTGAACCACTGAGCGCGCTCAGGGCCGGCGGCCTGGGCATGTTCCGCCGTGGACAATGCGAGTTGTGGCGCGCCCAGACGGGCAAGACTCATGACGGCTTCGGGCGTAGGGCCGGGAGCAGCATGCAGACTGAAAACAGGGAGGACGAACAGGGAGAGGGAGAAAATGAGATAGCGCATGGCGCCATTGTAATCGAACTGGCAATCAGTCAAATATGAAACTCTTTGACGTTTAGATGCTCCGGCGGTCTCGATTCCTGACAGTCATTGCGAGCGTAGCGAAGCAATCTGATCTTTCTCGTTGGATTCAACCTATAAAAAGCAGTTAACCACGGAGTTCACGGAGAACACGGAGTAAAAACAATAGATTGCATGATCCCGGATTATCCATTGGAATGCACGCGCATGTAGGAGCGCCGCCCCCGGCGCGAATCGCGGCGAGGGCGCCGCTCCTACAGCGGTGTTTTGGCCCTAATGGATAATCTGGGATGATATTTGGCCTTCACCCGTTGGGTGAGACCATAAATTTCCGCAAACTGCCTTTCTCCGTGCCCTCCGTGGTTATCGAACTGAGGTTTTTAGGTTCAACAAAACAAGATTGCTTCGCTACGCTCGCAATGACGGCTGGAAGCCGGTTGCCTCCTCCCCTGACAAGGGGAGGCCGGGAGGGGTTTACGCCGCTGCCTTGGGCTTGCGGTTAGGCAGCTTTTCCTTGATACGTGCCGACTTGCCGGAGCGGTCGCGCAGGTAGTACAGCTTGGCGCGGCGCACATCGCCGCGGCGCTTCACTTCGATGCTGGCCACCAGCGGCGAGTGGGTCTGGAAAGTACGTTCCACGCCTTCGCCGGAAGAAATCTTGCGCACGATGAAGGCGGAATTCAGGCCGCGATTGCGCTTGGCAATCACCACGCCTTCATAGGCCTGCAGACGCTCGCGCGTGCCTTCCTTCACTTTCACCTGCACCACGACCGTGTCGCCGGGGGCGAAATCAGGGATGGTCTTACCCAGGCGGGCGATTTCTTCCTGTTCCAGTTGTTCGATGATATTCATGCTTCAAATCCTTTTTTATACGGAATCTTGTTCCTGCTGATACTCCGCCAGCAGCCGAGATTCCTCTTTGGTTAACTGGCGTGCTGCCAGCAATTCCGGACGGCGTTGCCAGGTGCGTCCCAGCGCCTGCTTCAACCGCCACTTCTGTATCAGGGCGTGATTTCCGGACATCAACACTTCCGGCACATTCTCGCCCTGATAAACTTCGGGCCGGGTGTAGTGCGGATAATCCAGCAGGCCATTCACGAATGAATCCTGCTCGGCCGATTCCGCGTCACCCAGCACCCCCGGCAGTTGCCGGATAATGCTGTCCATCAGCACCATGGCGGGGAGTTCGCCTCCCGACAGCACATAGTCGCCGATGGAAATTTCTTCATCCACCTGGCGCCGCAACAGGCGCTCATCCACGCCCTCGTAGCGTCCGGCCAGTAAAATCAATCCGCCGGTATTAACCAGTTCCATCACCAGGGCATGGTCAAGCAGACGTCCCTGGGGGGAGAGATAAACCACTTTGGGCTTCTCCGCACCCGCTGCAATTTGGGCCTGGCGCGCTGCCTCGATGGCCTTTTCCAGCGGTTCCGCCAGCATCACCATGCCGGGACCGCCGCCATAAGGCCGGTCATCCACGGTGCGATAATTGTTGCTGGTGAAATCACGCGGATTCCACAAACGCAACTGGTAGCTTTCCCGTTCCTGCGCCCGCCGCGTGATGCCACTGGCGGTCAGCGCCTCGAACATCGGGGGGAACAGGGTGATGACGTCGAACTGGTAAGGACTCAACTCAGTAATCCAGACCCCAGTCCACCCGGATCGTCCCCGCTGCCAGGTCCACTTCCAGCGCGACTTGAGCGACGAAAGGAATCAAGCGTTCGCGCTCGCCCTGCACCACCAGCACGTCATTGGCGCCGGTTTCCAGCAGGCCGGTAACGCGCCCCAGTTCCTGCTGCTCGGTATTCAATACTTTCAGGCCGATCAGATCGGCCCAGTAATATTCATTCGCGGCGGCAGGAGGAAGGCTTTTCTTCGGCACCGCAATTTCGCAGCCACGCAACGCAATTGCGGCCTCGCGGTCATTACTGCCGGCCAGATGGGCAGCCAGAGTCTTGGTGTGCTCTTCGCACCCCAACACTTCGTATTCCTGCCATTGACCGTTGCGCCCCAGCCACCATACCGGATAATCCAGCAGGGTGTCGCTGTGCTGGGTGTAAGTGTGTACCTTCACCCAGCCGCGCACGCCGAATGGGACACCGATGTGCCCCATAACGGTCAGGTCATCAGGCTGCAGCGGCACCTATTTATTTAGGCGGCAGCAGCGCCCGCGCGCTTGACCAGCTTGGCCACGGCGTCGCTCAATTGCGCGCCCTTGCTCTGCCAGTAAGCTACGCGCTCGCTGTTGATACGCATGGATTCCTGGCCTTCAGCCGCTACCGGGTTGTAGAAACCCACGCGCTCGATGAAACGACCGTCGCGACGCTCGCGTGAATCAGCCACTACCAGATTGAAGAAGGGACGCTTTTTGGCGCCGCCACGTGCGAGTCGAATAATAACCATAGTTTTCAGCCTAACCGTTAAAACTTGAAAAAAGAGCGCGATTTTACGCCATTCCCGCGCTACATTGCAAGAACGTTGTCACATTCCCGGCAACATGCCCTTCATGCCGCGCATCATTTTCGCCATACCGCCACCCTTGGAGAACATTTTCATCATTTTCTGCGTCTGCTCGAACTGGCTTAACAAACGGTTCACTTCCTGCACCTGCACCCCGGCGCCCGCGGCAATGCGACGTTTGCGCGAGGCCTTGAGGATTTCCGGCTTGCGTCGTTCCTGCGGCGTCATGGAATTGATGATGCCTTCCAGGCGACTGATCGCCTTGTCGTCCACTTTCGCCCCGGCCGCCGCCTGGCTCAACTGGCCGGGCAATTTGTCCATCAGGGCGCTGACGCCGCCCATTTTCTGCATCTGTTGCATCTGCTGCTTGAAATCTTCCAGGTCAAAGGATTTGCCCGACTTGAGCTTCTTCGCCAGCTTATGCGCTTCATCCTGATCCACACCGCGCTGCGCGTCCTCGATCAGCGACAGCACGTCTCCCATGCCAAGCACACGCGAAGCCATGCGGTCGGGATAGAAGGGCTCCAGGCCGGCGACCTTTTCTCCCACACCGACGAACTTGATCGGTTTACCGGTCACCTGCCGTACCGACAGCGCCGCACCGCCACGCGAATCGCCGTCCAGCTTGGTAAGAATCACACCGGTGAGCGGCAGCGCATCACTGAAGGCCTTGGCGGTATTGACCGCATCCTGCCCCTGCATCGCGTCCACCACGAACAGCGTCTCGATCGGGTCGAGAGCGGCATGGAGGCGCTTAATTTCGTCCATCATCGCTTCGTCGATCGCCAGACGTCCGGCGGTATCGACGATCACCACATCGTGGAAATGCTTGCGCGCGAAATCCAGCGCGTCGAGCGCGATTTTTTCCGGTTGCTGACCCACTTCGGAAGGAAAGAAGTCTGTTTCCAGTTGCTGCGCCAGGGTTTTCAGTTGCTCGATCGCAGCCGGGCGATACACGTCGCAACTGGTCAGCAAAACTTTTTTCTTCATCTGCTCGCGCAGGAATTTCGCCAGCTTGGCTGCAGTGGTGGTTTTGCCCGCGCCCTGCAAGCCCGCCAGCAGGATCACCGCCGGCGGCCGCGTCGCCAGATTGAGGGTGGCGTTATGCTCACCCATCAGGCGGGTGAGTTCCTGATACACCACTTGCACCACGGCCTGGCCTGGCGTGATGCTGGACATGACTTCCTGGCCCAGGGCACGTTCCTTGACCTGGGCGATGAAATCCTTCACCACCGGCAGCGCCACGTCGGCCTCCAGCAAGGCCATGCGCACTTCGCGCATGGCCTCCTGAACATTGGCCTCGGTTAGCCGCGCCTGGCCGCGCAGGGTCTTGATCACGCCGGAAAGGCGTTGTGAGAGGTTATCGAACATGTGCGTTCCTGGATGCTGATGGTGTAGAATCGGAAAAATCGAATTTTATCTCAAACCATGCCTGATTTATTACCTCTTTTCCTGACCGGCCTGCTTTATGCCGGGTTGAGCGCCTATTTCTGGCGAGCCTTGTGGCAAGGCGGCAACGCCCGCGCCCTGAGCCCGACGCTGGAGAAGGTGGCCATCCTGCTGCCGCTGGCGCTCCACGGCACGCTGCTGTACCACTCCATTTTCCAGCCCGATGGCCTGAAACTCGGTGTCGGCCACGCCATTTCCGCCATTGCCTGGCTGACCGTCGCGGTCTACTGGCTGGCGAGCCTGCGCAACAATCTGGAAGGACTGCAGGGTTTCGTGCTGCCCTTCGCCGCAATCAGTCTCGCCGCGCCCCTGCTGTTGCCCGCCAGCCATACGCTGCTGCACTCCGAATCATTCCTGTTCAAAATTCACCTGCACATCGCCATTCTGGCTTACAGCCTGTTCACCATCGCGGCCCTGCACGCCTTGCTGATGGCGCTAGTGGAACGCCACCTCCATCACCGACCGCTCTCGACGCTGCTGCAACGCTTGCCGCCCTTGCTCACCATGGAGCATCTGCTATTCCGCATCCTGTGGGCGGGCTTCGCCCTGCTCACCCTGACGCTGGTCAGCGGCATGCTGTTTTCCGAGGAGATCTTCGGCCAAGCGCTACAATTCAGCCACAAAATCCTGTTTGCCCTGATCTCCTGGGCCATTTACGCGGCCCTGCTCGGCGGGCGTCATGTTTACGGCTGGCGCGGACGCACCGCCATTCGCTGGACCTTGAGCGGCTTCGCCGCACTGCTAATGGCCTACATCGGCAGCAAGTTTGTGCTCGAGATCCTGCTGGGGCGCTAGGAGCCTGTCATGTTGAAACGTGAAACTGCACATATCCATGCGGACCATTGCCCGCTGACACCATGAATCCATTCCATAGCAAAAGGCCTCACGCGCCTTGAACGACATCCCTTTAGGCGTGCTGATTGGCGCGCTGGCTGTTTTGCTGATCCTTTCGGGCTTCTTTTCCATCTCCGAAACCAGCATGATGGCGCTCAACCGCTACCGCCTGAAACATCTGGTCAAACAAGGCCATCGCGGCGCAAAACTCACGGCTTACCTGCTCGACCACACCGACAAGCTGCTGGGCATTCTCCTGCTCGGCAACAACCTGCTCAACGCCGCCGCCGCCGCCCTGGTTACCGTCATTACCATCAAGCTGTTCGGCGATAACGAATGGTCACTGACCGTCGGCACGCTGGCGGTTACCTTCCTGATTCTGGTGTTCAGCGAAATTACACCCAAGGTACTGGGTGCCGCCTACCCCGAACGCGTCGCGCTCCCCGCCAGCTACGTGCTTACCCCGCTACTCAGGATTGCCTACCCGGTGATCTGGTTCGTCAATCTGTTCGTCAAGCTGCTGCTCTGGCTGATGCGCCTCAAACCCAATAGCGCCATGACGCATTCCCTCAGCCCCGAGGAGTTGCGCACCCTGGTTCTGGAGGCCGGCCACTACATTCCGCAGAAGCATCAAAGCATCCTGCTCAATCTGTTCAGCCTGGAAAAAATCACCGTGGACGACGTCATGACGCCACGCAACCAGATCGAAGCCCTCGATATCGACGCTTCGGCCGAAGAAATCCGCCATCAGCTCGCTACCAGCCACCACACCCGGCTGCCGGTCTACCAGGGTCAGTTGGACAACATCATCGGCCAGATCCACATGCGCAAGGTGCTGCACCAGACCCAGGCCGGCGAACTGGATGCCGAAGCGCTACGGGAAGTGATGCGCGAACCGTATTTCATCCCCGCCGGCACCGCGCTCTTTACCCAACTGCAACACTTTCAGGAAACCCAGCGCCGCGCCGGGCTGGTGGTGGATGAATACGGCGAACTGCTCGGCCTGGTGAGCCTGGAAGACATCCTGGAAGAAATCGTCGGCGAATTCACCACCCACGCCCCGGCGCAGGGCAGCATCTATCGCCGCCAGGAGGACGGCAGCTGGCTGGTGGACGGCGGCAGCCTGCTGCGCGACCTGAACCGAAAACTCGCCTTGCAGTTCCCGCTGGATGGCCCAAAAACCTTAAACGGCCTGATTCTCGAGCATCTCGAGGACATTCCGGAAGCCGGCATCAGCCTGAAGATCGCCGACATCGCGCTGGAAATCATACAAACCCAGGACCGGGCGGTAAAAGTGGTCAAAATCTTCCCTCCTTCCGGAGCCCCCGAATAACCAGCCGGTTTGCTTTACAAAAAAACATGCAAGGGGCATCATTAAGCTATTCTTGTACACATGGAGCACCTAACTAGATGGTCACGGTAGCGCCTCCCACTAGCTTAAGCGGTCTGTCTCGCTCACTGGTTCAACAGGGTCTGCTGCTTGACGTCGATGCCGAAGCGATCCAGGCCCAGGCCAAGACCTCCAACATCAGCTTCGTCTCCCAGCTGGTTCTGAGCAACAAGCTCGGCGCGGCACAAGTAGCAGAATTCGCCTCGCAAAACTTCGGCTTCCCCCTGCTCGACCTCAATGCCATCTCCATCGATCATCTGCCCAAGGGCATTATCGATCCCGCGACCGTCCAGAGCCGCCGTGTTCTGGCCCTGCACCAGCGCGGCACGCATCTCTTCATCGCCACTTCCGACCCCACCAACCTGCAGACCATCAACGATCTTCGCTTCCAGACCAACCATACGGTGGAACAGGTGGTGGTGGAAGATGACAAGCTCGGAAAACTGATCGAGAAAGTCGTCGCGTCCAGCGATACCTCGATGAAGAGCCTGTCGGTCGAAGACATCGGAGACCTGGAATTCACCGACGACGAAACTCAGGAAAAAGAAAGGCAGAGCGAGAACGCCAGTATTGATATCGATGATGCGCCGGTGGTCAAATACCTGCAGAAGATTCTGCTGGACGCGATCAATGCCGGGGTGTCCGATATCCACTTCGAGCCTTACGAGAAATTCTTCCGCATCCGTTACCGCCTCGACGGCAACCTGTATGAAGCCGCCAAACCTCCGTTGGCGATCAAGGACAAGATATCCTCGCGCATCAAGGTGATCTCCAAGCTGGACATCGCCGAGCGGCGCGTGCCGCAGGACGGCCGCATGAAGCTGGTATTGTCCAAGAACCGCGCCATCGATTTCCGCGTCAGCACCCTGCCTACCCTGTATGGCGAAAAAATCGTCATGCGTATTCTCGACCCCGCCAGCGCCACACTGGGCATCGACGCCCTCGGCTATGACCCGGATCAGAAAGAGCTTTTGCTCGCCGCCGTGCAGCGGCCTTATGGCATGGTGCTGGTCACCGGCCCGACCGGCAGCGGCAAGACCGTGTCGCTCTATACCTGCCTCAATATTCTCAACAAGCCGGGCGTCAACATCTCCACCGCGGAAGACCCGGCCGAAATCAACCTGCCCGGCGTCAACCAGGTCAACGTCAACGACAAGGCGGGACTGACCTTTGCCGCCGCGCTCAAATCCTTCCTGCGCCAGGACCCGGACGTGATCATGGTGGGCGAGATTCGCGATCTGGAAACCGCCGACATCGCCATCAAGGCGGCACAGACCGGCCACATGGTGCTCTCCACCCTGCACACCAACGACGCTCCCTCCACGCTGACCCGCCTCATGAACATGGGCGTGGCGCCTTTCAACATCGCTTCGTCGGTCATCATGATCACCGCACAGCGCCTGGCGCGGCGTTTATGCAGTTGCAAAATCCCCATCGACATTCCGCGCGAAGCGCTGCTGCGAGCCGGCTTCAACGAGGAAGACCTGAATGGCGGCTGGCAGCCCTACACCCACAAGCCGAACGGTTGCGACCTGTGCAAACAAAAAGGTTATAAAGGCCGGCTCGGCATCTATCAGGTCATGCCCATTACCGACGAAATGAGCCGTATCATCATGAAAAACGGCACCGCCCACGAAGTCGCCGATCAGGCGCGGCGCGAAGGCGTGCGCGACTTGCGCCATTCCGGCCTGATCAAGGTCAAGGCCGGCCTGACTTCACTGGAAGAAATCGAAGCCGTGACCAACGAATAAGGATTGACAATGGCACTCGCGAAAAAAATAGTCGTAAAAGAGTACAACTTCAGTTGGCAAGCCAAGGACAAGAAAGGCAAGATTGTCAAAGGCGACATGGTGGCTGCGAGCGAAACCGTCGTCAGCGCCCAATTGCGGCGCCAAGGCCTGCTGGTCGCCAAGATCAAGAAACAAAGGTCCCGGGGCGGCAGGATCACCGACAAGGACATCACCCTGTTCACGCGCCAGCTTTCCACCATGATGAAAGCCGGCGTGCCGCTGCTGCAGTCGTTCGACATCGTGGGCAAGGGGCATAGCAATCCGGCGGTGCAGAAACTGCTGCTCGACATCAAGTCCGACATTTCCACCGGCAGCAGCATGAGCCAGGCGTTCAAGAAATATCCGATTTATTTCGATGCCCTCTACTGCAACCTGATCAACGCGGGTGAGCAGGCCGGCATTCTCGACACCATTCTCGACCGGCTGGCCACATACAAGGAAAAAATCCAGGCCATCAAGGGCAAGATCAAGGCCGCCCTGTTCTACCCGATCTCGATCGTCATCGTGGCCTTCGTCATCACCGCCGTCATCATGATTTTCGTGGTGCCCGCATTCAAGGAGCTGTTCACCAGCTTCGGCGCCGATTTGCCTGCCCCCACCCTGGTCGTGATGTCCATATCCGATTTCTTCGTTTCCTATTGGTACCTGATCTTTGGTGGCATCGGTGGCGGCTTCTGGTTCTTCTTTTACACCTGGAAACGTTCGCGGGCGATGCAGGAAGTGATGGATCGCCTGTTGCTGAAAATCCCCGTGTTTGGCCCAGTTATCTTAAAGGCCACCATCGCGCGCTGGAGCCGCACCCTGGCCACCATGTTCGCCGCCGGCGTGCCGCTGGTGGAAGCCATGGACTCGGTGGCGGGCGCTGCCGGCAACGTCATCTACTACAATGCCACCAAGAAAATCCAGAGCGAGGTCAGCACCGGCACCAGCCTGACGGTGGCGATGCAGAATACCAACCTGTTCCCCAACATGGTGCTGCAGATGGTCACCATCGGCGAGGAATCCGGCGCACTCGATTCCATGCTCGGCAAGGTGGCCGATTTCTATGAAGCGGAAGTGGATGATGCCGTGGATGCGCTCGCCAGCCTGATGGAGCCGATGATCATGGTGGTGCTCGGCACCCTCATCGGCGGCCTGGTGATCGCCATGTATCTGCCGATCTTCAAACTGGGTCAAGTGGTCTAATTTTTCTTCTCCCCGGGTCCGGCAACAGTCCGGACCCGCCCCCCCTCGCTCCCGGAATCCATCGATGGAACTGTTGCAACTTCTCCACTCCACCCCTGCCGCTTTTATCGCCGTGTGCGGCGTATTGGGCCTGCTGGTGGGCAGCTTTCTCAATGTCGTCATCCACCGCCTGCCCAGGATGATGGAGCAGGAATGGCGCGAACAATGCACCGCGCTGGATGCCGCCCCCGACCCGCTGGCCGTTGCGCCCGGCCCTCGCTACAACCTGGTGGTTCCGCGCTCGGCCTGCCCCAGTTGCGGGCATCAAATCAGCGCCATGGAAAACATTCCCGTTCTGAGCTACCTGGCCTTGCGCGGGCGTTGTTCCCAGTGCAAAACCGGCATCAGCCCGCGTTACCCTATCGTCGAAGCCCTCACCGGAGTGCTCAGCACCTTCGTCGCCTGGCATTTCGGCTTCGGTTTTGCTGCGTTAAGCGCCCTGATATTCGTCTGGGCGCTTGTTGCGCTCACCTTCATCGATTTCGATACCCATCTGTTGCCGGACAGCATTACGCAGCCCCTGCTGTGGCTTGGCCTGCTGGTTAACTTCAACGGCACTTTTACCACGCTCGACTCCGCCGTCATCGGCGCCGTGGTGGGGTATCTCATCCTGTGGAGCGTGTACTGGCTGTTCAAGCTCGTGACTGGCAAGGAAGGCATGGGTTTCGGCGATTTCAAGCTGCTCGCCGCCATCGGCGCCTGGCTGGGCTGGCAGGTGTTGCCTCTCACCATCCTGCTATCCTCCATGGTTGGGGCGGTAGTCGGCATCGCCCTGATTCTCTTCGCCGGGCGAGGCCGCCAAGTGCCGATCCCTTTCGGCCCCTATCTCGCCGGAGGCGGCCTGATCGCCCTGTTCTGGGGCAAGGCGATCACGCAGGCCTATCTCGGCGTAGCCTAGTGCTGATCGTCGGCCTCACCGGCGGCATCGGCTGCGGCAAAAGTGCTGCGGCGGAGATATTCGCCCGGCTCGGCGCCATGGTCATCGACACCGACCAGATCGCGCACCAGCTCACGGCGCTGGGCCAACCAGCCGTAACGGCGATAGGGGAACAATTCGGGGAAGATTATTTCCTGCCCGATGGCAACCTGGATCGCGACCGATTGCGCAACCTGGTGTTTTCCGATGCTGCCGCAAGAAAGCAGTTGGAAGCCCTGCTCCACCCCTTGATCAAGGAGGAAGTACGCCGCCGCCTGCTGACTGCGCCCCCCCCCTACGCCATTGTCGCGGTGCCGCTGCTGCTCGAAACCGGCGCTTACCGCGAGATGGTGCAACGGATACTGGTGGTGGATTGCGGCAAGGAACAACAGGTAGAGCGGGTCATGGCGCGCAGCCGCTTAAGCGGGGAGGAAGTGCGCGCCATCATGGCCAGCCAGATCAGCCGCTCCGAGCGACTGCGACTGGCGGACGACATCATCGACAACCACGGCGACCGAAGCGCATTGCAGCAGCAGGTGGAACCACTGCACCGCCGCTATCTGCAATTGGCTTAACGCTGCGCCTGCTTGCGCGCTTCTTTTTCCATTTCGCGCAACTGGCGCAGGCGTGCCTCCGCGATGGATGAATGGTAAAAATCCCCATCCCTGGCCTTGAGGCCGATCTGCAAATGTTCGATCGCCTCGCCCAAACTCCCCGACAAGGCGTAGGCTTCCGCCAGCGCCATATGCTGCTGCAGGTTCTTGCCCAGGGCTGCGTAAGCTTCAGCCTGCAACTGGTAGAGGCGATAATCCCCGCCACGCGCTTTCAACTCCCCGCTGACCAGGCCCAAGGCCTCATTGGGCTGGCGCGTCTGCAATTGCGTTTCGGCACAGGCGTAGATCAAGGCGCGATGATGAGGATAGCGCCGCAGGCCGCCGCGGCAGGCATCCAGGGCCGCGCCCGGCTGGCCGGCGGCAGACTTGATTTGCACCGCCAGCGCATCGAACATCGCATGCGCCACGGCGGTTTTGCGCGCCAAAGCCAGTTCCTTCTCCGCCCCGACATAATCCTTGCCGCGCAGCAGCGCGACCGCCAGACCGTAATGCTGCGCCGCTTCGTTGCTGTATTTTTTATCCGTCAACGCGGCCCGGAAAGTTTTGATCGCCGGCGTTGCAGCCCCCTGTGAAGCCTCGACCCTGGCCCGCACCAGTTGAAAATCCAGACTGTCCGGCACCTGGCGATAAGGCAGCGACTCCACCCGGTTTTGCACATCCGCAATGCGCTCGGTGGTGAGCGGGTGGGTGCGCAGATAAACCGGCGCGTTATTTTCGTACAACCGGCCATATTTCTGCAGGCGTTCGAAAAAACTCGTCATGGCACGCGCATCGAAACCGGAGCGTTCCAGTGTCTGCAACCCGATACGATCGGCTTCGCGTTCATGTTCGCGCGTGTAATCCAACTGGCTCTGGATGCTGGTGGCCTGGGCGGTGGCAATGGCGGCATTAGCCACTTGTGGATTGGAGCGCGAGGCGAGTATCGCCACCGCCAGCACGGCAAGCGAGGTGAGCGCGTTCTTCTGCGTACCTGCAATCACACGTGCCAGGTGATGCTGAGTGACGTGGGAAATTTCGTGGGCGAGCACACTGGCAAGCTCGGATTCGCTCTGGGCCGAAAGAATCAGGCCGGCATGAACGCCGATAAAGCCGCCAGGAAGCGCGAAAGCGTTCAGAGTCGAGTCCTTGACGATAAAAAACTCGAAGCGGCGGGAAGTGGCCTCACTGTTTGCGACCAGCCGCGCGCCCAGGGAATTAAGGTAATCGGTAATCTCGGCATCGTCCAGCAGTTCGCTGCTGCGGCGAATATCGCTCATGATGGATTCGCCAATGCGGCGCTCCTGCTGCGGCGAAAATACCGCCTGCGAAGCATCGCCCAGATCAGGCAGGCCATCGGCAAGAACGCGGGGCAGGAAAACCCCGAGAACGAGCAGTAAATAAATCCATTTCATGGTGCTATGATAGCCGCTCCAAACATTAAGTTCATAATCAAAAGGGAGCTGCGGTGAGTCAATTCACCCATTTCGATGCGCAAGGACAGGCCCACATGGTGGACGTGGGCGACAAAACAGAAACACGGCGCATCGCCCGCGCCGCCGGTGAAATTCGCATGCAGCCCGCAACCCTGCAACTAATCCTCGCCGGCGATGCAAAAAAGGGCGACGTGCTCGGCGTGGCGCGCATTGCCGCCATCCAGGGGGCAAAACGTACCGCGGATCTGATTCCCCTCTGCCATCCATTGGCACTCACCCGAGTGGCCACCGAATTCAATATTGACCAGGCCAACTCAGCGATCGAATGCGTGGTAACAGCGGAAACGCTGGGCCGTACCGGGGTGGAAATGGAAGCCCTGACCGCGGTGAGCGTCGGCCTGCTCACCATCTACGACATGTGCAAGGCCGCCGACAGGGGCATGCGGATCGGCGCCATTCGTGTGCTGGAGAAGCAGGGCGGGAAATCCGGCCATTGGCTCGCGGATTAGATAAATAATTACTTTCCGCTGTGGACAAGACGATCATAAACAAGGCATTATCTAGCTAATTCATCAAAAAACAAGACAATGAAATCCTTGAAAGCGGCAAAAATCCTCATCGTCGACGACCAGGTGCCCAACGTCATCCTGCTGGAGAAAATGCTGCGCGCCGAGGGCTACGGCAACATCGTCGCCACCACCGATTCGCGCCAGGTATCCGAACTGTATACGCAACAGCGCTTCGACCTGGTGATGCTGGATCTCAACATGCCCTACCTTAGCGGTTTCGATGTCATGCGGCAGTTGCGCGAGATCGAACCCGATAGCTACGTCCCCATCCTGGTACTGACCGCCCAGCCGGACATGAAAACCAGGCTGCGCGCGCTGGAATCCGGGGCGCGCGACTTCCTTACCAAGCCCTTCGACCGCCTGGAAGTGCTCACCCGCATCCGCAATATGCTGGAAGTGCGCATCATGCACAATCAGGTGCGCGACCAGAACAGGATGCTGGAAGAAAAAGTGCGGGAACGGACCAGGGAGCTCGCCGATACGCGCTTCGAAATCATCCGCCGCCTGGGGCGTGCGGCAGAATATCGCGACAATGAAACCGGGCTGCACATCATCCGCATGAGCCAATACTCCGGGCTGCTCGGCCACGCTGCGGGAATGAACGCGCAGCAATGCGAACTGCTGCTCAATGCCAGCCCGATGCACGATATCGGCAAAATCGGCATTCCCGACAGCATTCTGCTCAAACCGGGCAAGCTCGACGAGGACGAGTGGAAAATCATGAAAACCCATTCCGCCATCGGCGCGGAAATTCTTTCCGGCCACCAGTCCGATCTGATGAGCATGGCGAGCCAGATTGCCCTCACACACCACGAGAAATGGGATGGGTCCGGCTATCCGAACGGCCTGCAGGGCGAGGAAATCCCCCTGGCCGGCCGGGTAGTAGCCATCTGCGACGTGTTCGATGCGCTCACCACCGCCCGCCCCTACAAGAAAGCCTGGCCGGTGGAAGAGGCGATCACCTATATCGCCGATAACAGCGGCAAGCATTTCGACCCCACGCTCACCCGGCTATGCCCCGGAATATTGCCGGCAATCCTCGATATCCGGGAACGCCATGCCGAACCGGACAGCCATTAAACGACGCTGCCGCACAACGCTCCATAACCCTGAAAAGCGCACCGACCATGTTTGAATTCATGTTTTTCGATCACGAATTGCGCCGGCAATTCATAGCTTTCGCCCATGAGCAGGGCGTCGCATGCCATGCCGTGGAGGACAACATGGGCATGATCGCAGCGGTTCCGGAAGATATTCCGGATGCCGTTTCCGACGCCCTCGACACCTGTTACGACGAACTGATGGAACAGCAGGCTGATCTGGTCGATGCGACCGATGGCGCAGCGACCCACCAGGCTGTCGGCATCCGCGTCACGCTGCGGAGTGGCCAGCCCTGCATGATCCGGCTTGAACCCAAACTGGCCAACCGGCTGCTCTCCGCCTTCACCCTGGAAGAAATGCAAACGCTGGTGCAGGCCATCGCGCGCAACCTGGAAAATCCGGACGATGGGCCAGTCTGCAAGCGCTGATCTAACGGGCATGGCAAAAAGTGAAATGTGAAACCGCTTGGGCTACGCCCTTGCTGTGAAGCGTGAAATGCAAGAGCGGGCTCAGTGTTTTTTTACATTTCACGCTTCACAAACAAAGCGTAGCGAGTGCCTTCACACTTCACAAAACTGTTTCACGTTAAAATAAGCGCCCCGTAACTGCTCGGAAGACCATGCGCCTGATTCTCGCCCCCATGGAGGGCCTCGCCGACGAAGACATGCGCGACGTGCTGACGCGTCTGGGCGGCATCGATCTGTGCGTCGCCGAGTTCGTGCGCGTCACCCATCATTTGCTCACCGAGCGCAAGTTTTTGAGCACCGTGCCGGAACTGGCCAACGGCGGTTGCACGCGTGCCGGGGTGCCGGTGCGCGTGCAATTGCTGGGCAGCGACGCGGTGTGCCTTGCCGAAAACGCCGCGCTTGTCGCCAGCCTGGGCGCGCCGGGCATCGACCTCAACTTCGGCTGCCCCGCGCCCACCGTCAACCGTCACGGCGGCGGCGCTGTCCTGCTGCAGTATCCGGAGCACATCCACGCCATCGTGGCGGCGACGCGCCGTGCCGTGCCGCGACATATCCCCGTCACCGCCAAGATGCGCCTCGGCCTGGAAGACGCCTCCCTGGCGCTGGATTGTGCCCGTGCCATCGAGGCCGGTGGCGCCGACGAACTCACCGTCCATGCCCGCACCAAAGCGGACGGTTATCGCTTCCCCGCGCGCTGGGAATGGCTCGCCCATATCCGCGAGGAAGTGAAGCTGCCGGTGGTGGCCAACGGCGATGTCTACACGCCGCGGGATTGGGAAGAGATACGCCAGGTCAGCGGCTGCAGCGACGTGATGATCGGGCGCGGCGCCATCATCAGCCCGGATCTGGCGCGGCGCATCAAAACCGGGGGAGAGCCGATGCCCTGGGCGGAACTGCTGCCCTGGGTGGTCGATTACTATGGCCGCGTGCGCGCCAGGGTGGAGCCGAGATACGCGCCGGGCCGCCTCAAGCAATGGCTGGGCATGCTGCGCGGCGCCTACCCGGAAGCGGGTGAGTTGCACCAGACATTGCGCACCGAGCGCGACCCGGTCGCGATGGGAAAGGTGCTGGAGGGTTTATGCCAGATTATCCTTAGGGCCAAAACACCGCTGTAGGAGCGGTGCCCTCGCCGCGATTCGCGCCGGGGGCGGCGCTCCTACATGACCGTGCATTCCAATAATCTCGGTTTATGCCGTGGCCCTGTCATTGCGAGCGCAGCGAAGCAATCCCGATTTAGCCAGTGACCATCTGCGCGCGCTGGCTGATACAGTCGCTGTCGCCCGCCTGATATTCCCGGCATATCATCGGCCTGCGCTCGTAGATCCGGCACAGCATGGTGTCTCTATCCAGCGCCGCGCACCAGCCATCATCGCGGCGCGCCATGATCCATCCGCCCCAGCGGTCCTGTTTCGTCAATCCGGGCGGAACATCATCGCCGCTCATCAGCATCACCTCCAGCCTGCAACAGCAGGCTTCACAGGTGGAGCAGGTGATGGCCGGGCCATCGTTCATGTCGTTTTCCATATTCATGTGCCGGCATTTTCGCACGCGTGTTTTTTAAAAAGTGACAAGATTG
>JAUYFW010000116.1 GCA_030690835.1 Sulfurimicrobium sp.
TCCAGCCACAGGATCGCTTCGAGGTCCAGATGGTTGGTCGGCTCGTCCAGCAGCAGCAGGTCGGCACGGCGCATCAGCGCACGGGCCAGGTTGAGGCGCATGCGCCAGCCGCCGGAGAAACTGCTCACCGGGCGCGTCAACTGTTCATTGGAAAAGCCCAGGCCGTTGAGCAATTGCGCGGCACGGGACGGCGCGGCGTAGCCTTCTATGGCCTCGAAGCGGTGCTGGGCCTCGAACCAGGCGGCATCGTGCGGCTCTTTTGCCAGCACGCCTTCCAGCTGGCGCAGTTCGCTGTCGCCGTCGAGCACGAACTCCAGCGCGGAACGCTCGGAGTTGTCGATTTCCTGCTCGACGAAGGCCAGGGTCTTGCCCTGCTGGAAGGCAATCTCGCCGCCGTCGGGCCGGATCTCGCCACGGATGAGGCGGAACAGGGTGGACTTGCCGCAGCCGTTCTTGCCCACCAGGCCGACACGCTGGCTGGCGAAAATCTGCAGGGTGGCGTTTTGCAGGAGCGGGGTGCCGCTCTGGAAATAAGTCAGGTTCTGGATCGATAACATGGCGCGATAATACCAGAATGGGCTACGATGCCGCCCGATAAGCATTTAACGGAGCAACAGAAATGAGCAAAATTTACGTTTGGGATCTGCCCACCCGCCTGTTTCACTGGACTCTGCTAGGGCTGGTCGCCTTCCAGTTGGCCAGCGCCAAAATCGGCGGCGACCTGATGGACTATCACCTGCTGTCGGGTTATGCCATCGCCGCATTGCTGCTGTTCCGCGTGGTGTGGGGCTTTGCCGGCGGCCGCTACGCGCGTTTCAGCAGCTTCCTGCGCGGCGTCGGGCCGACCCTCGAATATGCACGCGCCATGCGCGCCAAAACCGCGCCGCGCTATCTCGGCCACAACCCGCTGGGAGGCTGGATGGTCCTGGCTCTGCTGGGCATCCTGGCAATCCAGATTGCCAGCGGGCTTTTTGCCAACGACGACATCATGGCGGAAGGGCCATTGCGCCACCTGGTATCGGACCAAATCAGCCATCTTTTCACGGAAATCCACGAGCTCGGCTTTGGCTTGCTGATGGCCCTGGTCGCGCTGCATGTCGGCACAGTCTACGTTTACAAGATTTTCAAAAAAGAAGACCTGATACGACCGATGCTGACAGGCTACAAGGATTCGGACGAGGCATCGAAGAAGCAGTAATTGTTGCGCCCCTTCTGCTTGGCCTCGTACATCGCGTTGTCGGCAAGCTTCACCAGCTTGTCGCAGTCGTCGGTGTCCAGCGGATAGAGGGCGATGCCGATACTGGTGCTGGAGCGTAGCTCGTGGCCGTCGAGCACGAAAGGCGTGGAGAAAATGGCGATGACCTTGGCCGGCATCGTGGACCGGCGTGGCGGTCCGCTGCACCGTGAATTCCGTGCCATCCTTGCGCAGTTCCACGGCTTCACCGCTCCACACCTCGCCTGCGGTGCCGTGGCCCTGCGGCGAGTCGTCCCAGCGCACACCGATTTTCTCCAGTTCGAATCGATAATCGTCTTCCGGCCCGGCGCCAGCGGCGATAGAAACATCGCCAATTATACTGCGGCTTTACGCCTATTCGCGCACCGGGTGTTTCGACAATTTTCTTTGCAAGGTGCGGCGGTGCATCTTGAGCGCGCGCGCGGTAGCCGAGATATTGCCCTGGTTTTCCGCCAGCACTTTCTGGATGTGCTCCCATTCCAGGCGGTCGACCGACAGGGGCTGGGACGTCACCGGCGTCTCCGCATCGCCGCCCTCGCGTTGCAGGGCCGCCACGATCTCGTCCGCGTCGGAGGGCTTGGCCAGGTAGTGGGTCGCGCCCAGCTTGATCGCCTCCACCGCGGTGGCGATGCTGGCGAAGCCGGTGAGCATGACGATGCGCGTTTCCGGGTCCAGTTCCTTGAGTCGCTTGACCAGCACCAGCCCGGAGGGGCCGGGCATCTTGAGGTCAACCACGGCGTACTCGGGCGGATTGCTCTCCGCCAGGGCGAGCGCCGTTTCGACATCGCTCGCCACGCTCACATCGAAGCCCCGCCTCGCAAGCGCCTTGGTCAGCACCCGGCAGAAGGTCTCGTCGTCGTCCACCAGCAACAGGCTGGGATGGTCGTCCTTGTCCAATTCCATGTCTTTTCCTTATTCAGCCCGCATCAGCCTGGCCAGTGGTAGCCGCACTTCGGTAACGAGCCCACCGCCCTCGCGCTTGAGCAGCGCCACCTTGCCGCCGAAGCGTTCGATGGTGGCGTTGGCAAGAAACAGGCCGATGCCGATACCGTGGCCCTTGGTGGTGAAAAACGGCTGGCCGGCCCGCAGTGCCGCTTCCGGGGACAGGCCGGGGCCGCGGTCGCGGATTTCCAGCCGCGCCTCCGTGTCGTCCCAGCTGCCGGCGATTTCCACGCTATCGGGAGAAGCGTCGGCGGCGTTGTTGAGCAGGTTGAGCAAGGCCTGGCTCAGGGTCTGGTCCGCCGCCACCAGCGGGGCGGGACGGGCACCTTCCCATGCCGCCCGGGCTTCCATGCCGGGGCGCATCAGGCGCCACTTTTCCAGGATTTCGTCGAGGAAGGCATCGAGCGGCAGGCCAGAGGCTCCTTCCATCCGCGCCTGGCCGGCCGAGGCGAGCAGGCTGGAGAGAATGTGCTTGCAGTTGTCCACCTGCTCGCGCAGCAATTTCAGGTCCTCCGCCAGTTCCGGGTCGGCGGCGTAGGCTTTCTGCAATTCGTGCGTCACCACCGCCATGGTCGCGAGCGGCGTGCCCAGTTCGTGGGCCGCTCCCGCCGCCAGTGTGCCGAGGGCCACGATACGCTCGTTACGCAGGGTTTCCTCGCGCGCCAGGTTGAGCTGTCGGTCGCGCTCCCGGATGGCGTTGGCCATGCGCACCACGAAAAAGGCGATAAGAAAGGCGGAAAGGACGAAAGTCAGCCACATGCCGGTAAGGTGCAGGTAGATCGCGGTGCTGAAATCGCCGCTTTTGGGCATCAGCGGGTAATAGTTGAACATCAGCAGGGTGTAGCAGGCGGCCGTCAACAGCGCCATGGCCCAGGTATAAGCGGCGGGGAGGGTGATGGCGGCGATCACCAGGGGAACCAGGTAGAGCGACACCAGCGGGTTGGTGGAACCGCCGCTGTAATACAGCAGCACAGTGACCGCGAACACGTCCACCAGCAGTTGCCCGAAGAACTCCCCATCGGCCACCGGCCATGGCTGGCGCAAGCGCCACCAGGTAAACAGATTGACCAGCGTCAGCAGCGCGATCACCGCCGCGATGGGCGGCAGCGGCAAAGGCAACTCCAGCACCTGAAGCGCCAGCAGCAGGGCCAGCAGCAGGCCGCCGATCTCGATGCCGCGCAGCAGGAAAATGCGCCGCAAATTGCTGGTGGGGAGCGCCATCATGGGCGCGTCAGGTCCGAACATGCATTCAACCCGGATTATCCATTGGAATACACGCGCATGTAGGAGCGCCGCCCCCGGCGCGAATCGCGGCGAGGGCGCCGCTCCCACAGCGGTGTTTTGGCCCTAATGGATAATCTGGGTTCAACCTAGAAACCTCGGTTGACCGCTCCATTGAGTACATAATGCGATGAATATAATAAATTTCCTTGTTAACCATGGGCTTACCCGTTTGGTGACGACGAAAGCTCGCAAAAACCGCACACTCCACCACGTCCAACTGAGATTTCTAGGTTCAAATCCGCTAATAAACCGATGAATTGTAATCTCAACCCGCCGCCTTGTGGTCTGCGGCAAATCGTCACGCGCGGGATTTATGCTGACGGCGGCGACCCGAAAAGTCTCCGCAGGCGCTTGGAAAACCAGTTTCTCCGCTTATCGTCGCGATTGTCTGGCGTCATGCCCCTGACGGCGGAAACATAATCGGCGTCATCGTTCTTGATGTGGTTTACCAGCCATCGCTTCAGGGTGGCCAGAATCTGATCGATGACATCCTCTCCATTGGCCATTCTCGACTGGTATTCGGATACCTTCTTGATGAATATGACGTGGACTCTTTTATGCGCCGGCAGGTACTGGTATCCGGCCTGCTCCATCAGGCCTTCCTCGAACGCGAAATGAGACAGCGTGTAGTCAGCCAATTGGTCCAGCACTTCCGCGACAACCGACTTGTCGCCGCTTTCCTTGGCCGCGCTCAGCATGTTTATGTAATCGACAATTTTCCTGTGCTGGCCGTCGATTACGCTGATCCCGGTATCCAGGTCGCTGGACCATTTTATATACGCCAATTCGTTCTCCCTGAGGGCTTCACGCTTTATTCCCGTACCGGGTGCTTGGCCAACCTGCGCTGCAGAGTACGGCGGTGCATGTTGAGTGACCTGGCGGTAGCGGAAATGTTGTTCTCGTTCTCCGCCAGCACTTTCTGGATATGCTCCCATTTCAAGCGGTCAACCGATATGGGTAGCGGTGCCACGGATACATTCGCATCGCCTCCATCGCGATGCAGGGCGGCGACGATCTCGTCCGCATCGGCGGGCTTGGCCAGATAATGAGTGGCGCCCAGCCTGATCGCCCCCACCGCGGTGGCAATACTGGCGAACCCGGTCAACATCACGATGCGGGTATTCCCACCCGATTCTTTCAGGTATTTGATCAGTTCCAACCCGGAATGCACCGGCAATTTGAGATCCACCACGGCATAATCCGGCGGATCGGCCTCTGCCAGCATCATGGCCGAATCCACGTCGCGCGCCTGGATCACCCGGAATCCGCGCTTGACCAGTGCGCGCGCCATCACGCGACTGAAGGTCTTGTCATCATCCACCAGCAGTAGGCAGGGACTATCTTTTTTCTCTGTTTCAAGTTGCATTCGAACCCGATGAAGTCAATTTATTTAACCCAGATTATCCATTAGGGCCAAAACACCGCTGGAGCGGCGCCCTCGCCGCGATTCGCGCCGGGGGCGGCGCTCCTACATGCGCGTGCACTCCAATGGACAATCCGGGTTTAAACCATTTGCCGAGCAGAGCATGCCGACGAATTGTAATCGCAAGTCCGCTTGACACAGGCGCGGTAAATTGTCGCGCGCGGCCCCACGACACATTTCCCGTTATCCAAACCAGACTAAGATTCGCCGCCTAGGAATAGGAGTCAGTCATGGTGAATCTCAGGGATGATGCGTCAACTGTCATTGCGAGCGTAGCGAAGCAATCTGATTTTGTCGTTGCGTTCACAAAGACGAGATTGTTTCGCTACGCTCGCAATGACCGTAGCTTGCCTTCCAAGCTCGGGAAATGGGGCCGGGCGCTACGCAACAAACCGCTTCTGCGTCACCTCTCCATCGTACTTGTGCTCAAGATCGCCCTGCTTTGGCTACTGTGGGCCGCCTTCATCCGCGACCATCGCGTCGAGGTAGACCCCGCGCAGATGGGTAGCCGCCTCTCCCTTTCCCCGTTTTTTTCCAACTCAATTTCAATAGTAGGAGGTAACAATGATCGACCCGTCCGTTGTTGATCTGTCGCGGCTGCAATTCGCCGCGACGGCCCTGTATCACTTTCTCTTCGTACCGCTGACGCTGGGGCTGTCGTGGCTGCTGGTGGCGATGGAGGCGACCTACGTGATAAGCGGCAAGCCCGTCTACAAGGAGATGACCCGTTTCTGGGGCAAGCTCTACGGCATCAACTTCGCCCTTGGCGTCACCACCGGGCTGACCATGGAATTCCAGTTCGGCACTAACTGGGCGTATTACTCCCATTACGTGGGCGACATCTTCGGCGCGCCGCTGGCCATCGAGGGACTGATGGCCTTCTTCCTGGAATCCACCATGGCGGGGCTGTTCTTTTTCGGCTGGGACCGGCTTTCCAAGGCGGGACACCTGACCGTCACCGCCCTCATGGCGCTGGCCACCAACCTCTCCGCCGTGCTCATCCTGATCGCCAACGGCTGGATGCAGGACCCGGTGGGCTCAGCGTTCAATCCCATCACCATGCGCATGGAGCTGACCGATTTCTGGGCGCTGGTGTTCAATCCGGCGGCACAAGCCAAGTTCGTGCATACCGTCTCCGCGGGTTATGTCACCGGCTCCATCTTCGTGCTGGCGATTTCCTCCTGGTACCTCATGAAGGGCCGGCACCTGGAATTCGCGCGCCGCTCCTTCCGCATCGCCGCCGCCTTCGGCCTGGCCTCGGCGCTGTCCGTGATCGTGCTGGGGGACGAATCCGGTTACACCGTGTCCGAGAGCCAGAAATCCAAACTGGCCGCCATCGAGGCCATGTGGGAGACCGAGCCAGCACCCGCCGGATTCAACCTGCTGGCCTGGCCCAACGAGGAAAAGCAGGCCAACGACTGGGAAGTGCGCATCCCTTATGTGCTGGGCCTGATCGCCACCCGCTCGACTGGCGAGGTGTTGCCGGGTATTCGTGAGATACGCGCGGAAAACAGGAAACGCATCGTCTCCGGCATCGAGGCGGTCACCGCGCTGGAAGCCATGCGCAAGGACCCGCGGGACGAAGCCGCGCGCGCCCGCTTCAAGGCGCACGAAAAGGACATGGGGTATGGCTTGCTGGTCAAGAAATACAGCGAGCAGGCAAGTCTGGCCACGCCACAGATGATCGACCAGGCGGCGATGGACTCCGTGCCCAAGGTCGCGCCGCTGTTCTGGACCTTCCGCGGCATGGTGCTGATCGCCTTCTCCATGCTGGCGCTGTTCGCGTTCTCGTTCTGGCATAGCGCCAATGGCAGCTTCGAAAACAAGCCGTGGCTCTTGAAGTGGGCATTCTGGTCGTTGCCGCTGCCCTGGCTTGCCTGCCACCTGGGCTGGATAGTCGCCGAATACGGCCGCCAGCCCTGGACAGTGCATGGCATGCTGCCCACCCACCTGTCCGCCTCTTCCCTGTCGGCGGCCGATCTGTGGGGATCGCTGGCGGGCTTCCTCGGCTTCTACACCCTGCTGCTCATCGCCGAGATGTTTTTGATGTTCAAGTACGCCCGGCGCGGTCCGGACGAGCATGACGAACCCGCCGCCACGCTGAACATGGCGACCGCCAACGCATAATCCTAAAAACCTCAGTTGACCGCTCGACTAAGCACCCAATGCCATGAAATCAATGAAACTATTTATGTTCAACACACTCACCCATTTGGTGAGTTTGCTACAGGCTGAATTGCACAATTTTTGCGGCACATGGCAGCGTTGTAACTCCTTGGAATGGAACGACCATTCCGCGTCGTTACGCCTTGCCCTGCACCGCAAAAATCGCACACTTCAGCCTGTCCAACTAAGGTTTCTAGG
>JAUYFW010000120.1 GCA_030690835.1 Sulfurimicrobium sp.
CGACACCCTGACCGAACTGGGCATCGCCAGCGAAATCGTGGTGGCCTCTGCCCATCGCACTCCGGACAAGGTGCTGGCCTATCTCGAACGCGCGCACCGGGAAGACGTGCAGGTGCTGATCGGCTGTGCCGGCGTGGCGGCGCACCTGGCCGGTGTCATCGCCGGCCACACCCGCCTGCCGGTGATCGGCCTGCCGCTCTCTGGCGGAATCATGTCCGGCCTTGACGCCCTGCTCTCCACGGTGCAGATGCCGCCGGGGGTGCCCGTTGCCACGGTGGCGGTGGATGGCGCCAAGAATGCCGCCATGCTGGCCGCCCGCATCCTGGCGCTGAAATTCCCGGAAATCAACCTGGCCTTGGAGGCGGCGGCGAACAGGGAACGCGCCCGCTACGACCAGACCGCCGATGAGGCGCTGGCAAAACTGACGGCAAAATAAGATGCCGCTCGTCCACATGGCCGACATGCTGGGCCACGCCTACCGCCACGCTTATGCCGTTGGCGCATTTGGCGTGGTGACGCTGGATTTTCTCGAAGCCATCATCAAGGCGGCGGAAAATTTTCGCGCGCCGGTGATCCTCAATCTGGCCGAATCGCATTTCGGCTATTACGATTTTGATCTGCTGGCCCCCGCTGCGGTGGCGGCGGCGCGGCGTGCCAGCGTGCCGGTGGCGATCCATCTCGATCATGGTCAGAGCCTCGAATCCGCCGAGCGGGCGATTCGCTCCGGTTTCAGCGGGGTGATGGTGGACTGCTCGGACCGGCTATTCGAGGACAATCTGCGCCTGACGCGCGAGGTGGTCGCCCTGGCCCATGCCGGCGGGGTGACGGTGGAGGGCGAGCTGGGATACGTGCCGGGGGGCGAGGGCGAGAACGCGGAAAACCTGTCCCAGGAATTTGAATACACTTCGCATGCCGAGGCCAAGGTGTTCGTGGCGCGCAGCAGGGTGGATTGCCTGGCGGTGTCCATAGGCACCAGGCACGGGCGCATGAAGGGCGCGCCCAAGCTCGATTATGCGCGCCTAGCGAAGATCAACGAGGCGGTGGGCATGCCGCTGGTGATCCACGGCGGCAGCGGTTTGTCGGATGAACAGTTCCGCAAGCTGATCGCCAACGGCGTGGCCAAGATCAACTATTACACCGCGCTCTCCGATCTCGCCGTGCGCCATATCCGGGACAACCCCTCCATTGGCGACAACGGTTACATGGCGCTCAAGCGCAGCATCCGGGAGGCGGTGAGCGCCGAGGTAGAGCGCTGCATCCGCCTGTGGGGCAGCGGCGGACGTGCGGCGGAGGTGCTGGAACAGTGCCGCGCAGCGGTCGAGGTTCAAGCTTAACGTGAAACACGTTTTGTGAAGCGTGAAGTCACTCACTACGCTTTGTTTGTGAAGCGTGAAATGTAAAAACAACCACTCGTGCCGCCCTTGAACATCAGCAAGCGCGACAGATCTGGATGCGCAAACAGCCTGCCCAGCGTCCAGCACACCCAGAAATCTTTCTCTACCACGGCGGGAGTCATGCCCTTGCGCGCTGCCGTTTCGCCAAACAGTTCGCGGCGTTCTGCGGATGATAGGCGCGCAACCGGCTCCATCAGCCGCGCGCTCCGCAAATCCGCTTGATCGTCTCATACACCCAGCCGGTCGCCGTCACGGTATCTTTCAGCACCCGCTTGCACACCGTTTCATCCAGTTGTTTGCGCAGCGTGGCGATCACCGCATCGTCCACCCTCTCCTGGCCCAGCGCCTTCAACGCCTGCACGACCAGCCCGCTCTCGCGGTATTTGAAGCCGACATCCTTCAGCGCCGCCTTCTTGAACTCTAGCGTGTAATTGCCGATGCCGTACTGACGGTTCGGCCCATCCGAGAGATACACCAGCCGGCCGGGAACCTGCGTGGAAAGTCCCAGCAGATTCAGCGCCGCATCGCCCGAAGGCTGGATGCGCCAGTTGAACTTGCGCGCGAACGCCTGCGCCACCTGGTCGAAATCCGGGCTTAGCTCCTGCTGCAACAATTCGCTGAATTTCGGGTAGTCGTAAATCCCCCGGCAGACGCGGCGGATCTTCCCCTCGCGGCACAACTCCGACAGCGCGTAATCGATCTGGCTGCGGCTGAAATCCTCGATGAAATCATTCGACGAGAACGCCCAACCCCTACCTCGTCCGTATATCCTGAAAATCGCTTTTTTATTAACAGATTGCATCGCCATCTCACCAGTCGTTTTCCTAGAAAAACATACTACTTTTTCTAGGGGAAAAATGGAAGTAGACAAGGATGCACGCTATAGCTCGGTTGCTCGCATAACGCTACGTTGCCTGAAAGCTGCCGTTGGTCATCGTCGGCAATGGGTGGAAACGGCTGTTCATGATCTGGCAGTGTGTGTCAGATCATCCCAGATTATCCATTAGGGCCAAAACACCGCTGTAGGAGCGGCGCCCTCGCCGCGATTCGCGCCGGGGGCGGCGCTCCTACATGCGCGTGCATTCCAATGGATAATCCGGGATCATATCTGGATTCTACGTCTCTCTACTAACCCAAGCTGACCGAATCCACCGCATTCTCAATAATCTGCCGGCGGCATTCCTGGTAAACCTCTCGCGCCGCACGCAGCACATCCTCCGGAATGGCGATATGGGAGTAATCAACCGGTGTCCTGTCGATTGTTCCGCTATGAA
>JAUYFW010000129.1 GCA_030690835.1 Sulfurimicrobium sp.
GATAGCTATGAGTTACAAGTTATGCTTGGCGGCCATAGCAAGGTGGAACCACCCCTTCCCATCCCGAACAGGACCGTGAAACGCCTCCGCGCCGATGATAGTGTGCATTACGCATGTGAAAGTAGGTCACCGCCAAGCTCCCTATAAAGAACCCTCTGCTACAAAATGGCAGAGGGTTTTTTTGTGTGTTGGCAGATGCTATTGTTTTTTTGCTATAATGCCGACAAAAGATGGGCCGCAGGGGCCCATTTTTTATTTGTGGTGAGGTTATGGAACTGAATTCTTTGCTTGAGTCCACTTTGCAGGGACTTGGTTATGAGTTGGTTGACTTGGAATTGAGCAATCACGGCAAATTGCTGCGAATATTCATTGACAAGCCGGATGGCATTATCGTTGATGATTGTGTTTTGGTTAGTAATCACATTTCACGCCTTTTGGCCGTGGAAATGGATTTTGATTATGACCGACTAGAAGTTTCTTCGCCCGGTCTTGACCGCCCTGTAAAAAAGGAGGCGGATTTTGTGCGCTTCTGTGGCGAAAAGGCGCAGGTCAAGTTAAGAGTTCCGTTACAAGGACGTAAAAAATTTGTCGGTACTCTTAAGGGGGTGCAGGACGGCTGTTTGCAGTTGGAGGTTGAGGGTGTTGTGGTCGCCCTCGACCTTGCCAATATAGAAAAGGCAAGATTGGTACCACGGTTTTAGTGGGTTTTGCCTGAAGAAAAATTGAGCAATATCTGACCGAATGATGAATCGGAGGGTTGTATGAGTCGTGAAGTATTGTTGGTTGTAGATGCTCTTGCACGCGAGAAAAACGTAGATAAAGAGATAGTCTATGGCGCTCTGGAACTTGCGTTGGCATCTGCTACGAAAAAGCGTTTTCACGAAGATGTGGACGTACGTGTAGCAATTGACCGGCTTACTGGTGAGTATGATTCCTTTCGCCGTTGGCAGGTGGTTGCCGAAGATGCGCTTGAGTTTCCTGAGCGGCAGTTGATGCTCGACCAAGCGGTACAGCAAAAGAGCGATGCCCAACTTGATGATTTTATCGAACAGCCACTTGAGGCTGTTGAGTTTGGACGGATCGGTGCGCAAGCTGCGAAGCAGGTGATTTTGCAGAAAATTCGCGAGGCTGAGCGCGAGCAGATACTGAATGATTTCCTTGCACGCAAGGAGCATCTGGTGACCGGGGTGATCAAACGCATGGAGCGCGGTAGTGCGATCATCGAGTCGGGGCGTCTGGAAGCCCTATTGCCGCGCGATCAGATGATACCGAAGGAAAATCTTCGAGTAGGCGATCGCGTTCGTGCGTACCTGTTACGCATTGATCGCGGCGGACGCGGGCCACAGTTGATTTTGTCACGAGTCGTGCCAGAATTCATTATTAAATTATTCGAGTTGGAAGTTCCGGAGATCGAAGAAGGCTTGCTGGAAATTCGCGCCGCAGCTCGCGACGCGGGTATGCGGGCGAAAATTGCCGTGAAATCCAACGACCAACGTATTGATCCTATTGGAACTTGTGTTGGTATGCGGGGCTCGCGTGTACAGGCGGTTACGGGTGAGTTGGGTGGTGAGCGTGTCGACATCATTTTGTGGTCAGCGGACCCTGCCCAATTTGTCATTGGTGCCTTAGCTCCGGCGGATGTCAGCAGTATCGTGGTTGATGAAGACAAGCACAGCATGGACGTGGTTGTCGAGGAAGAGCAACTGGCCATGGCGATTGGTCGCAGTGGTCAGAATGTACGACTCGCCTCGGAATTGACCGGCTGGAATCTTAACATCATGACGGTGAAAGAGGCCGCGCAAAAGCATGAAGAAGAATATACGGCAATTCGCAAGGTCTTCATTGAGAAACTGGATGTGGATGAAGAGCTTGCAGACATCCTGATTCAGGAAGGATTCAGCACGCTCGAAGAAGTGGCCTACGTGCCGCTGGCTGAAATGCTTGAAATTGATGCTTTCGATGAAAATACAGTTAATGAGTTGCGCAGTCGTGCACGCAATGCCTTGCTGACCGAGGCTATTGCCAGCGAGGAAAAAGTGGAAAACCTTGCCGAGAGCCTGCTCAAGATGGAAGGCATGGATAACGATACCGCCGCACTTTTGGCGGGTAAAGGCGTTATCACAATGGACGATCTCGCAGACCTGGCGGTAGACGATTTGGTCGAAATGACCGGTATGGATGAAGAGCGCGCCAAACAGTTGATTATGACCGCTCGCGCACCGTGGTTTGCTTAAAGAATTGAACAGGAGGCCGGAATGGCACATATGAACGTTACGCAGTTCGCTACAGAACTGGGATTGCCCGCAGCCCTGCTGCTGGAGCAATTACGTGCGGCCGGGGTAAACAAGAGCCAAGGCGATGATTCGCTGACCGAACAGGACAAGGCTCAATTACTCGATTATTTGCGTCGTTCCCACGGCGCAACGGACTCTAAAAGCAAAATTACCTTGACGCGGCGTGAAACAACGGAGATCAGGAAGTCCGACAGTACCGGAAAAGCGCGCACGATTCAGGTAGAGGTCAAGAAAAAACGGGTTTTTGTCAAGCGTGATGCCGCTGAAGAAATGCCAGTGATAGCAGAGCCTGCCGAAGCGGTCGTGGAACTCGAAGTTCTGCAAGAGCCTCAACAGCTTGAAGCATCACCACCAGTTGCTGAAGAAGTTGTGACCCCACCCCCGGTTGAGGAGCCCGTTGTCGAGCCAGTAGTCGAACCCGTCCTGGCGGCTCCCGTTCCTGAACCAGTTCAAGAGGTAAAGGTTGCCGTAGTGGTTCAGCCCACTCGCCAGCTTCATGCGCCGATACTTGATGCAGCACAAATTGCCAAGCGCGAAGAGGAGGCACGTCGACAGGCTGCACTTTTTGCAAGACAGAGCGCCGAACTACGTGAAAAACAGGATCGTGAACACAAACGCCAGGCTGATGATGCCGCGGCTAAGGCGGCGGCTGCAGCGAAATTGCTTGAAGTTGCTGCTCCTGCTGTTTCCATAGTACCCCCCCCTACCGAAGGCACGCTGCACAAACCTGCCGTATCACCTGAACAGAAAGCGGCCAAGGCTGAGAAAAAAGGCGCCAAAAAGACCAAGGAAAGCACTTGGTCCGATGATAGCAACAAAAAGCGCGGCCTTCGCGTGCGTGGCGACACGGGTGCACCCGGAAGCTGGCGTGGGCGCAAGGACAAAGCTCACCGACAGCAATCCGATGCGCCGCATGCATTCGAGATGCCTACCGAACGGATCGTACATGAAGTTTTGGTGCCGGAAACCATTACTGTCTCTGCACTGGCCCAGAAAATGGCGGTAAAGGCTGCTGAAGTGATCAAGGTCATGATGAAAATGGGTTCCATGGTCACTATCAATCAGGTTGTCGATCAGGAAACCGCGATGATCGTGGTTGAGGAAATGGGCCATGTTGCCAAACCGGCCGCGCTGGATAATCCAGAGGCTTTCCTAGACGATACGGTTGAACATCACGAGGCAGTGCTTGAGCCACGCGCGCCGGTCGTAACGGTGATGGGTCACGTGGATCATGGCAAGACATCGCTGCTGGACTATATTCGGCGTACTCGTGTTGCGCATGGCGAAGCGGGAGGTATTACCCAGCACATCGGCGCTTACCACGTTGAAACTCCACGCGGAATGGTTACTTTCCTTGATACCCCGGGGCACGAGGCGTTTACCGCGATGCGTGCCCGTGGTGCAAAAGCGACAGACGTAGTGATTCTGGTAGTTGCCGCCGACGACGGCGTGATGCCGCAGACGATCGAAGCGGTTCATCATGCCAAGGCTGCAGGTGTGCCGATCGTGGTGGCGGTCAACAAGATTGACAAGCCCGATGCTAATCCAGAGCGTGTCAAACAGGAACTGGTTGCGCAAGGCGTTGTACCCGAGGACTGGGGTGGTGACGCCATGTTCGTTGAGGTTTCCGCTAAAACAGGCCAGGGCATCGACGAGTTGCTGGAAGGCGTGGCGCTACAGTCAGAAGTGCTTGAACTCAAAGCGCCGCGCGCAGCGCCTGCCAAGGGGCTGGTCATTGAGGCGCGTCTCGACAAGGGCCGCGGCCCGGTGGCCACGGTGCTGGTGTTGTCCGGCACGCTGAAATTGGGCGATATGTTGCTGGCAGGGGCGGTATTCGGTCGCGTGCGCGCCATGCTGGACGAAAATGGTGTGGCGGTGAAGGAAGCCGGACCATCCATTCCGGTGGAAATTCAGGGCCTTTCCGAGGTTCCGATGGCAGGCGAAGAAGTTATTGTCATCTCTGATGAACGCAAGGCGCGCGAAATTGCGCTGTTCCGTCAAGGCAAATTCCGCGCAGTTAAACTGGCCAAGCAGCAGGCAGCAAAGCTGGAGAACATGTTCGACCAGATTGCCGAGGGCGAGGTCAAATCTCTGCCGCTGATTATCAAGGCGGACGTCCAGGGCTCCTACGAAGCCCTGATTCACTCGCTGCAGAAGCTTTCCACGGACGAAGTCAAGGTCACCATCGTGCACAGCGGTGTAGGTGCGATTACCGAGTCGGACATTAACCTGGCCATCGCATCCAAAGCCATCGTGATCGGCTTCAATAGCCGTGCCGATGCCGTGGCACGCAAGTTGATACAGTCTTCCGGCGTGGACGTTCACTACTACAACATCATTTACGAAGCCGTGGATGAGGTCAAGGCAGCCCTTTCCGGCATGTTGTCGCCGGAGCGTAAAGAGAGCGTCATTGGCCTGGTTGAAGTACGCAACGTGTTCCGTATTACCAAGGTCGGCACGGTGGCGGGTTGCTATGTATTGGACGGCATCATCAAGCGCGGCTCATCGGTGCGCTTGTTGCGCAACAACGTGGTGATTCACACCGGAGAACTGGATTCTCTCAAGCGCTTTAAGGACGACGTCAAGGAGGTTAAGTCTGCCTTTGAATGCGGCCTTTCGTTGAAGAACTTCAATGATGTAGAGGTCGGTGACCAACTTGAAGTGTTCGAAATGGTGGAAGTGGCCAGAAGCCTCTAAGCCCTCAAATTATTATGCCTAAAGATCATTCACGTCCGCGCCGCGTTGCCGAGCAAATCCAGCGCGAATTAGCCGAGTTGCTCCAACTGGAGTTGAAGGACCCGCGCGTGGGCATGGTGACGCTGACTGATGTTGAAGTCACGCCTGACTATGCTCATGCCAAGGTGTTTTTTACGCTGCTGAACCAGGGGCACTCGCTGGAAGAAACCCTGGTTGGCTTGAACCGTGCCGCGGGTTTCCTGCGCACTCAGCTTGCGCACCGCATGCGCCTGCGTATTGTGCCGCAGTTGCACTTTGTGTTCGACAGCTCGGTGGAGCGTGGCGTGCAGCTATCGCATCTCATTGAGGAAGCGGTGTCCCTGGAGGGGGGGAAACAGGATCAGGAAGAAGGCTGAGGGTGCAGCAGTTCAAACGAATTAAACGCACGATCAGCGGTGTACTGCTGCTCGACAAGGCCCACGGCATCTCGTCTAATACCGCCCTGCAACAGGTTAAACGGCTGTTTCAGGCGGAAAAGGCTGGCCACACCGGAAATCTCGATCCTCTTGCAACAGGCCTGTTGCCGCTCTGTTTTGGAGAAGCGACAAAGTTTTCTCAATACCTGTTGGACGCAGACAAGATCTACCAAGCAGTCATCAAACTTGGCGCCACTACGACTACAGGCGACGTCGAAGGTGAAATCATCAGCCAGCATCCGGTGACGGTAAGCCAATTGCAGATAGATCAGGTTTTGCAAAAATTCATCGGTCCCGTGCAACAAATTCCCCCCATGTATTCGGCCTTGAAACACCAGGGGAAAGCTTTGTATACCTATGCGCGCGCGGGCATCGAGATTGAGCGTAAAGCGCGCGAGATAATCATTTACAGCCTGGACCTGGATGAATTTTCCGGTGATGAACTGAGTGTCACCGTGAGTTGCAGCAAGGGGACATATATCCGGGTGCTGGCGGAAGACATTGGCGCCGAACTCGGCTGTGGCGCGCATCTTAAGGCGCTACGGAGAATCGCTACCGGCGGGTTTGACCTCTCTCAATCACTGACATTAACCCAGCTTGAGCACATGGCGCCTGAACAGCGCGATGCCTGCCTGCTTCCCGCGGATTGTTTGCTCGAAGGAATGCCCAAGGTGATCCTGGACAGCGAGAGTGCGTACTATGTGCAGCAGGGCCAGGAGGTTTGGCAGTCTAAGCAGTCAAGCACAGGACTGGTAAGCCTATACGGCCCGGATCAGGCTTTCCTTGGGCTGGGTGAGATTACCGATGCAGGCAAGATTGCGCCCAAGCGACTTGTTGTGACGGCCAAGAACCTTGTTGCCGCGCTGCCCTGAGAATTCCACGCCTGGGCTATTCGTTCTGCAGATTCTTGATTAGCGGGTTTTCCCACAGGGCTTGACCGCTCTGCGGCTGATTTTCGCTCGCCATGTCTTCTTGGATATTGTTGAGAAACATGATCTCAGCCATGATGTCGCCAGTAAAGCCTTGCCGGTCTCCACGGTCATCTATCAGCAGATGAGTCAGAAAAGTAGAAATGCCATCATGGCCCCATAGCAGGGTGAGTTTTTCCACAATGCGTGGGAATTTCTTTTCCAGTTCCGTCATGCCATCAGAATCGGCCATTTTTACGCTCCTCGAATATTTTGCTTATTTAAGCACGTTTCCAATGGCAAAGAAATGGGCTCACCCTGTTTTGACCGCCGCGCCCCATGTGCCTTCGAAGAAATGCTCGCCAAGTGCTGTTCTTGCTCTGGGAGCAAGCTCCAGTTCCTTGAGCTCTTCGTTAAGGACAGTTTCTTCACCCTGATAACCTACCGCGATCATGGCCATGCAGGCAAATTGTTCAGGTATGCCGAACGCCTTCCGCACCTTGTCTGCATCGAAACCGCCCATTTGGTGCGCCATCAAGCCCATGGCGACGGCTTGCAGACAGAGGTTTTCGGCCGCAGCGCCGGAGTCGTACTGTCCCCAAGCATTGGGTTTGCCGTTTTTTTGAAAAAGACTATTGGCAGTGACTAGTAGCAGCAGAGGTGCATTCTTGACCCAGTTCTGGTTCCACTCCCCCAGGCAGTCAAATGCCTTATGCCACGCAGCGGAATCAGTATTCTTATCCCAAACGATAAAGCGCCAGGGTTCGTCCCCAAAGCAGGAGGGCGCCCAGCGAGCAGCCTCTACCAAGGCAACGATCTGCGCCCGGTTGACTGCTCTGGCGGCGTCGTATGCGCGGCAACTCCAGCGTTTGGTGATGATGTCATGTATCGGCACGGCAGTTGTTGCGGATTTGTGTTGCATGCTGGTTCCTTGCAATGAGCCACTAGTTTAAATGGGGAATGCGTTGATTATACTAGGGCAGATCAAAGAGCAGTGCCTCGGAACCGGCAGTAGTGCTGAGGATGTTGATGTTTTCGTCCCATATTTTCGCACCATCACCGGCTTCGAGGTCAAGTCCGTTCAACTTCAGCTTGCCCCGTGCAAGGTGTATATAGACGCGGCGACCTGCCGGCATTGAATAGGCTAGTTCCTCATGCTCTTGAAGAAGCGCAGCGTAAAGGCGCGCGTCCTGATGGATGGTGATCGAGCCATCCTGACCATCCGGCGAGGCCAGCAGATTCATCGAACTGGCTTTGCCTGCAGCAGCGAGCGATTTTTGCTCATAACCGGGGGTGATGCCGCGCTCATTTGGTTCGATCCAGATTTGCAGCAGATGCGCCTCCTCGTTTTTGGATGCATTGAATTCGCTGTGGCTGATGCCGCTTCCGGCGCTCATGCGCTGGATTTCTCCAGGACGAATAACCGAGCCATTACCCATGCTGTCCTTATGTTCCAGCGCGCCTTGCAGGAGATAGGTGATGATTTCCATGTCGCGGTGGCCATGGGTCGGAAAGCCGGCTCCAGGGGCGATGCGATCTTCATTGATAACCCGGAGCACGGAAAAACCCATGTATTGCGGATCGAAATAATTCGCGAAGGAAAAACTGTGCCAGGTATCGAGCCAGCCGTGGTTGGCGTGGTCGCGTTCGCTGGCTTTGCGTATCTGGATCATGACTATTCCTCCAAATAGTAATGATACAAATATGGGTGCGTTGCAGCGTTCTACAATGGCGCGGAGCTTTGTGCGATTCTATTTTCTGGGGCAGAATTGTGGCTTATGGAAACCGAAGTCTCCCAATATCGTGGCAGGTTCGCGCCATCCCCAACGGGGATGCTGCATTTTGGATCGCTGGTGGCGGCGGTGGGCAGCTATCTCGATGCCAAATCACGCCATGGCAAATGGCTGCTACGCATCGAGGACCTCGACCCCCCCAGGATTGTAGCCGGCGCCGCGGATGACATCCTGCGCACGCTGGAGGCATTGGAACTGCATTGGGATGGGGCGGTGATGTACCAGAGCCGGCGAGGCGAAGCTTATCGCGAGGCTTTGGATCAATTGCAGCGCCAAGGGGCGCTTTATCCTTGTAATTGCTCGCGGCGCGAAATTGCCGATTCTGCTCTCGTTGCATCTTCCAGCCTTGTCTATCCGGGATATTGCCGCAGTGGGTTGCGGCCCGGCAGGACCGAGCATGCGCTGCGGGTGAGGACTGATGATGTGCCTGTCCAGTTTCATGACCGGTTGCAGGGGCATTGTCTGCAACGGCTGGCAGCGGAGGCGGGGGATTTCGTTCTGCGCCGTGCTGATGGTCTCTATGCGTATCAGTTGGCGGTGGTGGTTGACGATGCCGCGCAGGGGGTAAGCGATATCGTGCGTGGTGCGGATATCCTGGATTCGACCCCGCGCCAGATCTATTTGCAGAAATTGTTGGGTTTGGCTGCCCCGACCTATCTTCATCTGCCGGTTGCCGTAAATGTTCAGGGAGAAAAGCTCAGCAAGCAGACTCTGGCGCCGGCGGTTGAGGTTGGCGTTCCGTTGCCGCTATTGTTCAAGGTTCTGGAATTCCTTGGCCAGGAGCCACCGCGCGAATTGTTACAAGGCGACCTGGCTTCGTTCTGGTCGTGGGCGATCGCGCATTGGGCTGTCGTAAAGATTCCGGCCCGGCGGACGAGCAATACCAGTTGATTTAGCGGGCAGATTTTTTTGTGTCGACAGGCTTGGTTGTCGGAGTTGTAGAAGAGGGCTTGGGGGGTGATTTGGCACTGGCGGCAGTTTGGGGCTTTTGCGCTTCCTTGGCTTTTTTCTTGCTCGTTGCCGGTCTGGAAGTGGACTGACTGGTTTCAGCCCGTGGTTGAGGCTTAGTGCGTGGCGTTACCTTGGCTATGGCTTTTGTAGCTTTGAAGGCGCAGGCAAAATTGAAGACCGATTCGCCCGGTGTGTCCGGCACCACCACCTCGTTTCTTTCGCTTGCTCCATAGTGGATTGACTTGATTTCATGGCCATCGCCATCGTAATAGATTCTTTGCAATGGCTTCAGGGTGTGGGCGGTGCAATTGATTTCCGCCAGGGATTTGGCGGAGGCGTAATAAAAATCACCAGGCACTGCCTGTTGTGGCCGGGAATAGGTGATTTTGTCCCAAACCCTTAGTTTTCTGTCCTTCTTTTTCCCCCTATCCGATGCATTATTATCTACGGCCTCCGCTTGAGGTTCGTCCGCCTGCAAAGTCATTTGCACGCTGGTCTGTAGCGTGTGCCAGGAGACCGCTTCAGCCGCTGGTGTAAAAAGCAGCAGGGCGGAAAGGAAAAGAAATATGGGATTCATGAAGTTACGCTTGCGCGCCGAAGCAAATATTGGTGCTAATATACAAGACCCTATTGCAATTCGAAAGGCATTCGTGGTCAGGTCTTCTGATCTTTCTGGCATGTACGGCGTTGCGGAATCCATTGAGGACTACCGCCGCATGGTGCATGACTTGCGCAGCCAGCTTGTCCTTCTTCAGGCGCGCGAAGAAGAAGCACAACAGCAAATAGCCGAACTGGACCACACCATCGACCAGTTGGTGGACATCGTGGTGCAGCGCGAAGCCGCCTGCCATGCCCTGAAAACGCTGGTGGAAACGATGGTCAAGGAGGTTGAGTCCTGTCCACAGCAAATCCACCATGACTTTGCTGATCCCAACCTGAGATCGACCACCTACCAGAATCGCTACAACGAGGAAGTAAAGCGTCTGAAAATAAAGTACGGGAAATAGCCCCCGCGTTTTAGTGGCTTTGCGGTTTCAAAAAAGTCACCACATTCGATCCGGGCGCATTCTTCGTTCCGCAACTGGGGCCTTCGCCTATCAATTCCATTTCGGCTTCATGCAACTGGTTGATGACTTCAACATAGAATTTCTCTTTCACCATCATCAGCGCCGTGCGGCCGCCTTCATTTTTAGCTAACACCTCGGCACCAGCCTTGAGTAAAACCTCCACCACGCCAGCTTCGCCACGTCCGGCAGCCAGCATCAGGGGGCGGGTTCCATAGACGATTTGTGCTTCGATATCCGCACCGGAATCGATCAGGATCTGGACGATTTCCGGGAAGCCATGGTCCACCTCATCGTTGAAACAGGCCTTCATCAGTGCTGTCCAGCCCCGTTCATCGCTCGCATTGACGTTGGCGCCTGCATTGATAAGCGTCTCGGCCATTGGCAGATTGCCGCTGGCGGCAGCCTGCATCAACAGCGTGGCACCCGCGCCATCGCGGGCGTTGCAATCAGCGCCGCTTGCCAGTAGCACCTGAGTTTTTGTCACGTCGCCAGCGGCAACGGCATCCAGAATTTCAGCAGACATTGAATTCTCCAAATCAATAAATGATGAGCGGAGTTTAGCAATAACCTACGGAAATAGTCAACTTATTGCGGCGACTCCTTCTCGTCGCTTCTGCCGCAGGGCGCGTTGTAATAGCTGCGCGTGAATTGACATTCTCTTGCTGGCGACGATAAGATAGTAACTGATTACTATCTAACCGGAATTGCATGGAACCCAAACCAAAGCAACGCCTCAGCGCGGAAGCGCGTCAGGAACAGATCATCCAGGTGGCGGTCGATCTGGCCGGCGAGCGCGGCATGCAGGGGGTGACGACTCAGGACATGGCGGATGCCATGGGCTTGACCCAGGGAGCGATTTTTCGCCACTTCCCCAGCAAGGATGCGATCTGGCTCGCCGCCATGAGCTGGATACGCGAGCGCCTGATGGGGGTGCTGGGGGCCGCCGCGCAGGGTGCCGGGAGCCCGCTCGATGCGCTGGAGCGGATGTTTTTCGCCCATGTGGACTTCATTGCCCGGCATCCCGCCATCCCCCGCATGGTGTTTTCCGGCCAGATGCTGCATGACAATCCCAAATTGAAAGCGCTGGTGCAGGAGATTGTTTCCGGCTACGAGGCCAGACTGGTTGTCCTGCTGTGCGAGGCGCGCGAGGCTGGATTGGTGCGGGCCGACCTCGACGAACAGAGCGCGGCGATCCTGTTCATCGGCATGATTCAGGGCCTGGTGGTGCAGATCACGATTTTTGGTGCGCGGCGCTCCCTGACGGAAGAGGCACGCAAGATTTTTCCGGTCTATCTGGCCGGCATCAAGGCGGAGCGGTCAAAATGAAAATTTCCTGGCAAAAATTGGGAATCGCCGCAGCGGCGTTGCTGCTAGTCGCGGGCGTAATCTGGTTCGTCTTCACGCGCGGCCCGCTGGCTCCGCCCAGGGTGGAGCTGGCCAGGGTGCAGCAGGGCGATTTGCAGCCGGCAGTGTTCGGCATCGGCACGGTCGAGGCGCGCCTGTCCTATGCGCTGGGCCCGACACTGGCCGGGCGGGTGAAATCGGTGGCGGTGGATCAGGGTGATCGGGTGCAGGCCGGACAGGTGGTGGCGGAGCTTGACCCGGTGGATCTGGACGAGCGCATTGCTGGCGCCACTTTCGGTGTGCAGCGCGCCGGGTTGGCGGTGAGCGCCGCCGAGGCGCAGTTGCGCGAGGCGGCCAGCCGCGAGAAGCTTGCCCAGGCCAGCGCCGCGCGCTACCGCGATCTGGTGGCAAAGCATTTCGTCAGCAAGGAAATGGCTGCCGCGAAGGAAAGCGAGGCGGAAGTGACGCGCGCCGGGCGCGAAGCCGTCGCCGCTTCGCTCGACGCCGCGCGGCGCGATGTCGCTCGCCTTGGCGCGGAGCGCGATGCGCTGCTGCGGCAGCGCGCCAACCTGAAGCTGGTCAGCCCGGTGGATGGCGTGGTGGTGTCGCGCGACGCCGAGCCGGGCAATACCGTGGTGGCGGGCCAGGCGGTGTTGCGTCTGGTGGACCCCGCCAGCCTGTGGGTGCGGATGCGCATCGATCAGGGCCAGGCGGGAGGGATCGCAGCTGGGCAGGCGGCAAGAATCGTGCTGCGCTCGCGCCAGGACGAGGTGATCCCCGGCAAGGTGGCGCGCCTCGAGATACTGGGCGACAGCGTGAGCGAGGAACGTCTGGTGCATGTCGCCTTCGATGTCGTGCCGGCCAACCTGACCTTGGGCGAACTGGCGGAAGTGACGGTGGCGCTGCCGGCAGCGAAAAATGCGCTGTTCGTGCCTACGGCGGCGGTCAAGCAACTCGGCCAGCAGCGCGGGGTATGGCGCGTCGCGGACGGGAAAACGCGCTTTCAGCCAGTGCAGAGCGGGGTCGCTACCCTCGATGGCCAGACCCGGGTGGTGAGCGGCCTGAAGGCGGGGGATGAGGTGATCGTCCACAGCCCGGTGACCCTGAGCCAGGATCTGCGCGTGCGCCGATGATCAACCTCGCCGGGCGTGACATCGCCAACCATTTCGGGCGTTATCTGCTGACAGGATTAGGGCTGGGGCTGCTGATCGGCGTCACCCTGACCATGGCCGGGGTGTATCGCGGCATGGTGGACGACGGCAAGGCGCTGATCGCCGCCAGCGGCGCGGACATCTGGGTGGTGCAGCAGAACACCCTCGGCCCCTACGCCGAATCCTCCACGCTGCATGATGACGTTTATCGTTCCATTGCCGGCTTGCCAGGGGTGGCGGAGGCGGTCAACGTGACTTACCTCACCATGCAGGTGCGGCGTGGCAATCAGGATGTGCGGGTGATGATTTCCGGCGTCACACCGGGGCGTCTGGGCGCGCCCGGCCACCTGGTCGCCGGGCGGCCAATCACGCGCAGCCATTACGAGGCGGTGGCGGACGTGAAGACCGGCTTCCAGGTGGGCGAGCGCATCCGTATCCGCCGCAACGACTATACCGTGGTCGGGCTGACCAAGCGCATGGTGTCTTCCGGCGGCGACCCGATGGTGTTTATTCCGCTGCGCGATGCTCAGGAGGCGCAATTCCTCAAGGATAACGACGCCATTCAAAACGACCGCAAGCGCCTCGCCGCCAACCCCCAGCTTAACCGCCCCGGCGTTCCCGGCCTGCTGGAGGCGGTGGAAGCCAACCAGTTCTCCAACCACAACGTCAACGCTGTGCTGGTGAGGGTGAAGGAAGGCTGGGATGCGGCGGCCGTGGCGGACGGCATCAAGCGCTGGAAGCGTCTGCAGGCCCATACCAGGGCCGACATGGAAGAAATCCTGATCGCCAAGATGATCGCCGTCTCGGCCAAGCAAATCGCCATGTTCCTGGTCATTCTCGCCATCGTCAGCGCGGCGATCGTGGCGTTGATCATTTACACCATGACCATGGGCAAGATCAAGGAAATCGCGGTGCTCAAGCTGATCGGCACGCGCAACCGCACCATCGCCGGCATGATCCTGCAGGAAGCGCTCGGCCTGGGCCTGATCGGCTTCGTCATCGGCAAGGTGGCAGCCACTTTCTGGGCGCCGGCGTTTCCCAAATATGTGCTGCTGGAGAGCGGCGACGCCGGGCGCGCTTTCGTGCTGACCATGGTGATTTGCACCCTGGCCAGTATCATGGGCATCCGCGCCGCGTTGCGGGTGGATCCGGCTTCGGCGATTGGAGGCGGATGATGGAACCGGCAATCAAGCTTGAAGGTCTGGTCAAGCGCTACGGCAAGGGTGCCACGGCGGTGGAGGCGCTCAAGGGCGTGGACATGGAAGTGTTCCCCGGCGAA
Organism: Sulfurimicrobium sp.; assembly: GCA_030690835.1. Classification (GTDB taxonomy): domain Bacteria; phylum Pseudomonadota; class Gammaproteobacteria; order Burkholderiales; family Sulfuricellaceae; genus Sulfurimicrobium. Next base: position 13,940 of record JAUYFW010000129.1, read on the forward strand.
GTGGTGGGCCTGCTCGGCCCCAGCGGTTCGGGCAAGACCACGCTGCTGCAGTGCCTGGGCGCGGTGATTGAGCCCACGGCGGGGCGCATTACCCTGGGCGGCGAGGTGACGTTCGACGGCGAGTGGAAAACGCGCGATCTGCGCGCCTTGCGGCGCGACAAGATCGGCTTCATGTTTCAGGCACCGTACCTGATCCCTTTTCTCAACGCCACCGACAACGTCGCCCTGCCGCCCATGCTGGCGGGCAAATCCAATTCGGAGGCACGGCGCCGTGCGCTGGAACTGCTCGCCTCGCTGGATATGGCCCCGCGCGCGGCGGCCAGGGTATCCCAGCTGTCCGGCGGAGAAGCGCAGCGGGTGTCGATTGCGCGGGCGCTGGCCAATAATCCGCCCATCATCCTTGCCGACGAGCCTACCGCGCCACTGGATACCATGCGCTCGCTGGCGGTGGTCGAATTGCTCAATCAGTTGGCGCGGCAATACCAGACAGCGATTATCGTCGTGACCCACGACGATGCCATCATCCCAACCTTCAAGCGCCTGTATCGCATCCGCGATGGCCGGGTGCAGGAAGAGCAGGGGGAGGGGCGGGGGCATGAAGGTGGAGCATCATGAAACGCAGTCCCGAACTGCCGCTCCTGTCGCGATTGAAAGGCAATAAATAAGGAGAAACAAATGCATGTAACAGGGAAACAAATTTTGGTGCCGGCCTTGCTGGCGGTTTTTCTCGGCGCAGGTGTCCCAGCCGCGCACGCCCATGACCACGAGCACTCCCACGAGGCGGATGCACCGCAACAGCTGACGCTCAAAAATGGCCACAAGTGGGCTACCGATATTAGCCTGCGTCAAGCCATGAGCCGCATTCGTGCCGAAATGGCGGCCAGCCAGCCGTTCATTCACGAGGGCAAAATATCGCTGCAACAGTATCAGGGGCTGGCCAAGAAAGTGAACGAGCAGATCGCGTTCATGGTGCAGAACTGCAAGCTGGACAAGGAGGCGGACGCCATGCTGCACCTCGTTCTGGCGGAGATCATCGCCGGCGCTGATGCCCTGGCCGGGCAGGATATGGATAAGGCGCACCAGGGTGCTGAAAGGATTACTCATGCGCTGGAGAATTACGGCGCCTATTTTGAGCATCCGGGCTGGTGAGTGGCGGAAAAACCACGTCCAGATGAGATCGATTTGAATGACGTGGATGCGGTAGTAAGGGTCTTCGCGGAAAGCGCCTTCTTCCACCATCTTGCCTCGTTCGTTTACTCCATGACTTGCGGAACATTCTTTGCCAAATCGATCCCAATTGTCGTAATCTTCATTTCGCTCGCCTTTCTTCGTGGGTGGTAATATCGCACTCCTTTTTGGCACTCAGAGGCCGTAGGGGGAAGGGGCGACTATCCCATTAGTTATTACCAAGGATTTTTCATGACCACAGAACATTTTTCTTCCGAACAAAAAATCTTGCGCGTCATGCGCAAAGTGCTGGGAAGCGTCGTCAAGGATGTCACGCCACGGGATGGCCTGGACAACCCGCTGACCGACAACACGATCGAGGAAATTCGCGACATTTTCGGCCTGATTTCGGTGCGCGAGAAGGAACTGCTCGAAACGCTCGGCCAGATTTCCGCTGATCGTCCCCATTACCCCGGTGACAAACCCGCAGCCAAGATCATTTCCATCAGCGTGGGCAGCCTGAAAACTTCAAAAAAACCAGCCGAATCCGCCAACCCCCTGGCTCAAACCGCGCTGTTCAATGGCGTGGATCTGGATACCGTCGAACCCCTGCTGGACGACTGCCCGCTCTACGAACTGAAAGCGGGAGAAGCCCTGCTCGCCGCTGGCGAGAAAACCAACCATCTGTTCCTCGTGATGGCAGGCAGCCTGAAAGCGGAACTGGACGGCGCGCGCACCATGAACTTCGCCGCCGGACAATGCATTGGCGAAATTTCCGCCCTGGGCGAGAGCACCATGTCGGCCCCGGTCGTTGCCGTGGAAGAGTCCTTGGTTCTGGCAATCGACCCGGATACGCTATGGGCGATGATAGCTGCGGATGCAGTGGTGGCGCGCAACATTCTGGTCATGCTGGCACACCGTTAAGCCATAAATACCGGGCGGCATCACGCTGTCCGGCTAGCCCACAGGTCGTGCTCGTCCGCGTCTTCGATCGTGACCGAGGCAAAATCACCCGGCTTCAGTCCTTCACTCCCTTCCACGTACACCAGGCCATCGATTTCCGGCGCATCGCCCATGCTGCGTGCCACGGCGCCTTCTTCATCCACCTCGTCCACCAGCACCGTCAGTGTCCTGCCGATCTTTTGCGCCAGCCGCTCGGCGCTGATTTCGGACTGCAGTTCCATCAAACGCGCCTGACGTTCCAGCTTCACCTCTTCCGGCACGTGGTCGGGCAAGGCGTTGGCCGTCGCGCCTTGCACAGGCGAATAGGTAAAGCAGCCGACGCGGTCGAGCCGCGCCTCGCTGAGGAAGTCCAGCAGTTGCTGGAAATCGTCCTCGGTTTCGCCGGGAAAGCCGGTGATGAAAGTGCTGCGCAGCGTCAGATCGGGGCATATCTCGCGCCATTTCTTGATGCGCGCCAGGTTGCTGTCCTGGTTGCCGGGCCGCTTCATGGCCTTGAGTACGCGCGGGCTGGCATGCTGCAGCGGAATATCGAGATAGGGCAGGATCTTGCCTTCCGCCATGAGCGGGATGATCTCGTCCACATGCGGGTAGGGATAGACATAATGCAGCCGCACCCAGGCGCCCAGATCGCCCAGCGCCCCAGCCAGTTCGGTCATGCGGGTTTTCAATAATTTGCTCTGCCAGAACTCGGCGCGGTATTTCAGATCCACCCCGTAGGCGCTGGTGTCCTGCGAAATCACCAGTAACTCCTTAACACCGGCCTTGACCAGGTTTTCCGCCTCGCGCATCACCTCGCTCACCGGACGGCTCACCAGATCGCCACGGAAGGAAGGAATGATGCAGAAGGTGCAGCGGTGGTTGCAACCTTCGGAGATTTTCAGATAGGCGTAGTGCTTGGGCGTCAGCTTGATGCCCTGTTCCGGGATCAGGCTGGTGAAGGGGTCGTGCGGCTGCGGCAGATGCTGGTGCACCGCGCTCATGACTTCCTGCAGGGCGTGCGGGCCGGTCACCGCCAGCACGCGCGGATGCTTTTCCATGATCACTTCGGGACGCGCACCCAAGCAGCCGGTGACGATCACCTTGCCGTTCTCCGCCAGCGCCTCGCCGATGGCGTCGAGCGACTCTTCCACCGCCGCGTCGATGAAGCCGCAGGTATTGATCACCACCAGGTCAGCCGCTTGATAGCTGGGCGAAATATCGTAGCCTTCGGCGCGCAACTGGGTGAGGATTTGCTCCGAATCGACCAGCGCCTTGGGGCAGCCGAGAGAGACGAAGCCGATTTTTTTGGATTTGGACATGATTTACCGTGACAATTTAAGGATTGTGGTGGTTCAAGTCTGCTCGACTCGCGACAATTAGCGACGCCCAGTCATCAGGCGGATTACCTCGTTCCAGCATTTTCTGGAATATCGCATAGGGATCGGATTTGCTGTCTGCCGACCGCAGCGTGCTCTCGTCGTTGACCCAGGCAAAAACGATGACCTTCGCCTTCGAGTCATAACGGAAAAACAACCGGAAGCGGCGCCCGATTTTGGCCCGGCGCCAGTGACGATAGGTCGTTCCCATGGTATTACCCTGTCGAAATTCCTCACGGGCAGGATCGCTGGGCACCGTCTCGAAAATCAACTGACTCAGCGCACGGTACAGCTTGACGTTGGCATTGGCCTCAAAACCGGCAGGATCAGCCGCTTCGGCTCGATCCGAGGCGGCCTTCAATTTTTGAAGTTGCTCAACCAAACAGTCGTGAAAAAGCAATGACCAGCCATGGCCCTGCATTACAGGGCAACTTCACCGACAATATCCTCATCGAGCGCAACAGCATGATGAAAATTGGCCAGCATGGCCTGCGCCAGATCGTCCGGCAACGAGGTAAGGTGCCCGCCTGACTTGATGTCGCTTTCCAGCAGCGACAAGAAGGCGCCTATGGCAGGGTCTTCGTGTTCCTCACTGTCAGCCTTGGTCACAACGACTTCGGAGCCGCGAAGATCGAAGGCCACCTTGCCGCCGACATCAATACCCAATGCTTGGCGAATAGGTTTGGGCAAGGTAATCTGACCTTTCGAGGTGACAGTCGCGATTTCGTGGATGTGGGACATGGAATACTCCTTCAGACAGAAACACAGTCCAATTGTAAGGATAATTCCTTACAATATCAAGAAATGGGTTTTCTACTTGAACAGCCTTTGTAAGTATTTACTGGCGTAGTTACGACTTGCGTCGCCGTACACGTGGTGTCGGATTAAATCTGAACCAGAAGGGCTGAATGTGCCAAAATTTGCCATTCATGAAATGTTCGCACTGTTGCGCCGGTTCACGTCATGCGCATACATAATCCGTAGTACGATGCGCCAGTTAATCAGGCTGCCGAGCAAATGACTCCTCAACAGTTCATCCGGAATTGGCAAGACAACCCGCTCAAGGAGCGCGCCAGCTATCAACTCCACTTTATTGACCTGTGCGCTCTAGTTGGCGTTCCTCACCCCTCCCCATCCAGTCATGAAACCTACTGCTTCGAGCGCGGGGCAACCCGCACCGGCGCCGGGCAAGGCTGGGCGGATGTGTGGAAGCAAGGCTATTTCGCGTTTGAATACAAAGCCTCCCGGCGCAATCTCGGCGAAGCCCTGAAACAATTGATGACCTACGCGCTGGCCTTGGACAACCCGCCGTTGCTCGTGGTGTGCGATACCAGCATCATCGAAATCCACACCCACTTCACCAACGCGCCCAGCGAAGTTCACACCATCGCGCTGGAAGAAATCGGCGAACCCGCCAACCTCGACAAACTGCGCTGGCTGTTCACCGCCCCCGACAAATTTCACCCGCAACGCACTATCGCGCAAATTACCGAGGAAGCGGCGGGAAAATTTGCCGATCTGGCGCAATCCTTGAACAGCCGGGGGCACGCCCCGCAACAGGTGGCGCATTTCCTCAACCAATGCCTGTTCTGCCTGTTCGCCGAGGATGCCAAGCTGTTACCCGCGAAGCTGTTCGAGCGGCTGATCGACAAAAGCCAGACCGACCCGGCCAAACTTTCCACGCGCCTGGAAGCGCTATTCGCCTCCATGCAAAAGGGCGGCGACTTCGGCGCTGACGACATCGCCTGGTTCAACGGCGGACTATTTGAAACAGTGGCAGTGCTGCCGCTCATCGCCAGCGAAATAACCATGCTGCACGCCGCCGCCACGCTCGATTGGAGCGGGATTGAACCTTCGATATTCGGCACCCTGTTCGAGCGCGGACTCGACCCCAGGAAACGTTCCCAACTCGGCGCGCATTACACCGATGCGCAATCCATCCTGCGCATCATCAATCCGGTGATCGTCGAACCGCTCACGGCGGAATGGCAAACGGCGAAACACCTCATCGCCGAGCGCATGGAACGCTATGAGAAAGGCGGCAAAGGCTCGAAGCATGCCCTGCAAGAAGCACAAGGCGCGTTCATCACCTACCTCGAACGGCTCAAGCATTTCAAGGTACTCGACCCCGCCTGCGGCAGTGGCAACTTCCTTTATCTCGCCCTGCGCGCGCTGAAAGACCTCGAACACAAGGCCAACCTCGAAGCCGAACAACTCGGCCTGCAGCGCCAGGTCAGCATCGAAGTCTCGCCCGACAATGTGCTGGGCATCGAACTCAACGCTTATGCCGCCGAACTCGCACGCGTGACCGTGTGGATCGGCGAAATCCAGTGGATGCTCAAGAACGGCTACCCCATCCGCAAGAACCCCATTCTGCAACCGCTTGACCACATCGAAAACCGCGACGCAGTGATGAAGGTAGGAGCGGCGCCTCGCCGCGATTCCCCGGCCACCCCCATCGCGCCGGGGGCGGCGCTCCCACAAGAAGCCCAATGGCCCACGGTGGACGCCATCATCGGCAACCCGCCATTTTTGGGAGGTTCGAAGATGCGCGGCGAATTGGGCGATGACTACACCGAAGCCCTGCGCAATGTGTACCAGGGCCGCGTTCCAGGCGGCGCGGACCTGGTGACTTACTGGTTCGAGAAAACCCGCGCGCAAATCGAAGCGGGGCACTGCCAGCGCGCCGGTTTAGTTGCAACGCAATCCGTGCGCAAGGGCGCGAATCAGCAAGTGCTGGCGCGAATTGGCAACACCACCCGCATCTTCAATGCGTGGAGTGATGAGGAATGGATCAACGAAGGCGCAGCGGTGCGCGTGTCGCTGGTGTGCTTTGGTTCCCTCTCCCGCCGGGAGAGGGCGGAGGGTGAGGGAGCCGTGCTTGACGGCAACGCCGTTGAGGCCATCCACGCCGACCTGACGGCGGGAAATAATCTGACACAAGCCATCCCGCTCAAAGAGAATGCGGAAGTTGCTTTTGAAGGCACAAAAAAATATGGCAATTTTGATATTGCTGGCGAACTTGCCCGACAATGGCTCACACAGCCCAACCCAAACGGCAGGCCAAACAGCGATGTGGTGCGCCCTTGGGCTAATGGGCAGGATTTAACAGGCCGCCCCTCTGATACTTGGATTATCGACTTTGGAACCGCCCGCACAGAGCAGGAGTCCTCACTATATGAGACGCCGTTCCTACACGCTTTGCGCCAAGTCAAGCCTCAGCGCAAAGATGTTAAATGGTGGTTACACGAACGACCAAGACCAGCGCTGCGTGCAGCACTCACACCGCTCAAACGCTACATCGCCACGCCGCGCGTCGCAAAGCATCGGATGTTCGTTTGGCTGGATGTTAGTGTGCTACCGGACAGCCGTTTGAATGTCATCGCGCGCGAGGATGATGCGACCTTCGGTATCCTTTCCTCGCGCATTCACGAAGTCTGGTCACTGGCGAACGCCTCCATGCACGGCGTGGGTAATGACCCAACCTACAACGCCAAGTCGTGTTTCGAGACCTTCCCTTTCCCGGCAGGCCTCACTCCCTCATCCCCAGCCCTTCTCCCGGCGTACCCTGAAGGGCATAAAGGAGAAGGGGGTCAAAGCCCCTCCACCTCCGGGGGAGGGGTTGGGGTGAGGGAAAAAATTGCCGCTGCCGCGCAAACGTTGAACAAACTGCGCGAAAACTGGCTCAACCCACCCGAGTGGACGGATTGGCTGCGCACCCCAGAAGAAGAAAAAGCCGGCTACCCGGCGCGCCCCGTCGCCAAACCCGGACACGAAGCCGACCTGAAAAAGCGCACTCTCACCAACCTCTACAACGCCCGCCCCGCCTGGCTGGACAACGCACACAAAACGCTGGATGCCGCCGTCGCCCAGGCTTACGGCTGGAACGACTACACGCCGGAGATGCCGGATGAAGAAATCTTGCGGCGGTTGCTGGCGTTGAATTTGTTTCGCAATTGACTTGGCAAAATTGGGATGAATGATGGCTGAACAACGGGATGTGACAGATGTTGTGGTTTTCATGTCTGAAGAGAAAGTCGGCGAGATTATTCATGCGCTCTCGCCTGAACAACGACGCTTTACACATGCCTTCGCAGATACCGTCAAGCAACCGCACGAGATTTGGCAGGCATGGGTAGCTGATCCGAACAACAATGGAAATTGGCTAAACCTGCGCACATATTTGCAATTTCTGGATTTGTCCGATTGTGAAATCGGCAGTTCGTATGGGGTCTCTATCGTCCGATTCTTATTCAATCAGCGTTGGGAACTTTACGATATGACTATGCAGACGGGAGAAGAGCATAAGGTTATTGAAAGCATCAATCAGACGTATCGCGTTGGACAGTTGATGTTTCCCATAGACCATAAGCCATGCTGACCATTTCCAGCCCGCAAGGGCGCAATCGTTATTGCGCCGAATGAAATGGGGTTCGCAGGGATGGGCGGCTTGTTGCCCAACTCGCAAAACATCCGGTGCAATGCGCTTCGCTTATTGGCACCCTACATGACGCTTTTACATGAGTTGAGTTACGTGGCGATAAGGAAAAAATGATGCATCAACGCATACAAGAAACGCTTACTCATATTGAAGCCGAGCATGGAGTACGGATTCTTTACGCTTGCGAATCCGGCAGCCGTGGATGGGGATTTGACTCTGCCGATAGTGATTGGGATGTGCGTTTCATTTATTGTCACCCGCGCGACTGGTATCTATCCATCGATGAAGCGCGTGATGTGATCGAATTGCCGATTGATGACGTGTTGGATGTGAATGGCTGGGATTTGCGCAAAAGCCTGCGCTTGATGAAAAAATCCAACCCCGTGTTGTTGGAGTGGCTCTCGTCGCCGATTGTGTATCGAGAAGATGCCGGGGCGATGGCAGCATATCGTTCGCTCGTGCAAGACTTTTACCAGCCCGCTGCTTGTCTCCACCATTATTTGCATATGGCGAAGGGAAACTTTCGCGAGTATCTGCAAGGCGAGACGGTGTGGCTGAAAAAATATTTCTATGTATTGCGCCTGATTCTTGCGTGTTTGTGGATTGAACGCGGGCTGGGGATCGTGCCGATGGCTTTTGACGATTTGGTGGGCGGCGTGGTAAATGACAGCGAGTTGAAGAACAGCATTTCCAAACTGATCGAGTCAAAAAGATCGGGAGCCGAAATGGAAAGCGGGCTACGCATTCCGGTGATTCATTCATTCCTTGAGTGCGAGATTGCGCGCTTGGTGGCGGTGGCTGCCAATACTCGGAGAAGTCCGGCGTCCCAGGAATTATTGGTAAAGATAAACCGATATTTTCGCGACACCTTGGGGCAATGAACCCCTGCATTTCCGAAGCTGATGTCCGCCAAATCCGCAAAGTTTGGCATCGTATCGTCGGGGTTCGCTACGCTCACCGCCAACCTACGAGAGAGAAACGAAACCGACCTGGGACACTGTATTTTCCATATTCAACTCTTGAATAATAACGCCTTGATCTGGTTCAATTTGTCGCGCAACTGCGCGGCACGCTCGAATTCCAGGTTCTTGGCACAGGCCATCATTTCCTTTTCCAGTTGCTTGATTTCCTTGGCCAGCTTCTTGTCGTCCAGATGCTGGTAATGCGCCATTTCCTGCGCGACCTTGAGTTCTCTCTGCGCCGTCTCGATATCGAACACGCCGTCGATAATATCCTTGATGCGCTTGGACACGCCCCTGGGCGTGATGCCGTGTTCCATGTTGTGAGCCACCTGTTTGGTGCGGCGCCGCTCGGTCTCGTCCATGGCGCGCTGCATGGACTTGGTGATTCTGTCGGCGTAGAGGATCGCCCGTCCATTGATATGCCGCGCCGCCCGGCCGATGGTCTGGATCAGCGAGCGCTCGGAACGCAGGAAGCCCTCCTTGTCGGCATCGAGAATCGCCACCAGCGACACTTCCGGGATATCCAGCCCTTCGCGCAGCAGGTTGATCCCGACCAGCACATCGAACACCCCCAGCCGCAGGTCGCGGATGATTTCAACCCGCTCCACGGTATCGATATCGGAGTGCAGATAGCGCACCTTGACGCCATGATCGGCAAGGTAATCGGTCAGATCCTCGGACATGCGCTTGGTCAGCGTGGTGACCAGCACGCGCTCGCTCTTCCCGACGCGAATCGTGATTTCGGATAACAGGTCATCCACCTGGTTGGTCGCCGGGCGAATTTCGATTATCGGGTCCACCAGCCCGGTGGGGCGAACCACCTGCTCCACCACTTGCGCCTGATGCTGTGCTTCATATTCCGATGGCGTGGCGGAGACGAAAATGCACTGGCGCATCACTTTCTCGAACTCGTCGAAACGCAGCGGGCGGTTATCCAGTGCGCTGGGCAGGCGGAAACCGTAGCCCACCAGATTTTCCTTGCGCGACCTGTCACCCTTGTACATGGCGCCCACCTGGGGCACGGTGACATGACTCTCGTCGATGAACATCAGCGCATTGGGCGGCAGGTAGTCGATCAGCGTCGGCGGGGGATCGCCCGGATTGCGGCCGGAAAGATGGCGAGAATAGTTCTCGATGCCCTTGCAGAAGCCAATCTCGTTGAGCATTTCCAGGTCGTAGCGCGTGCGCTGCTCGATGCGCTGCGCTTCCACCAGCTTGTGTTCCTTGTGGAAGAACTCGATGCGCTCGCGCAGTTCAAGCTTGATGTTCTCGATCGCGCGCAACACGGTGGCGCGCGGCGTAACGTAATGGCTGGAAGGATAAACGGTGTAGCGCGGCACTTTCTGGTGAATGTTGCCGGTCAGCGGATCGAACAACGACAGGCTTTCCACCTCGTCGTCGAACATGGAAACGCGGATCGCGGTCTCGGCGCTTTCCGCCGGATAAATATCCAGCACATCACCGCGTACCCGGAAGGTTCCGCGACTGAATTCGATGTCGTTGCGCTCATACTGCATGTCGGTGAGGCGCTTGATGGCCTCGCGCTGGCCGACTTTTTCGCCCTGGCGCAGGTGCAGGATCATGCCGTGATAATCGACCGGATCGCCGATACCGTAAATGCACGACACGGTAGCGACGATGATGCAGTCTTCCCGTTCCAGCAGCGATTTGGTCGCGGACAAGCGCATCTGCTCGATATGCTCGTTGATCGCGGAATCCTTCTCGATGAACATGTCGCGCGACGGCACATAGGCTTCAGGCTGGTAATAATCGTAGTAGGAAACGAAATATTCCACCGCGTTTTCCGGAAAAAACTCGCGCATTTCCGAATACAACTGCGCTGCCAGCGTCTTGTTATGCGCCATGATCATCGCCGGGCGCCCGAGTTGGGCGATCACATTGGCCATGGTGAAGGTCTTGCCGGAACCGGTCACCCCGAGCAGCGTCTGGAACGACAGGCCGTCGTGCAACCCTTCCACCAGTTGTGCGATCGCATTCGGCTGATCGCCGGAGGGCTCGAAAGGCTGATGAAGTTTGTAAGGACTATTGGGGAAAGTGACGATCACGGGTAAAATTACAGGCTTGTGACAATTCAATATTTTATCACGCGCGGGCCTCTCGCGCGGTCGAAGCCTAAGGATACGAAGTTGGAACTCTCTCATCGCGTTCAAGCCATCAAGGAATCCCCCACCCTCGCCGTCACGGCCCGCGCAGCCAAGCTAAAAGCAGAGGGAAAAGACATCATCGGCCTCGGCGCCGGCGAGCCGGATTTCGACACCCCGCAGCACATCAAGAACGCCGCCAAGAAAGCCATCGATGACGGCTTCACCAAATACACCCCGGTGGGCGGCATCCCCGGCCTGAAAAACGCCGTCATCGCCAAATTCAAGCGCGACAACGGCTTCGACTACAACAACCGGGAAGTCATCGTCGGCGTGGGCGGCAAGCAGACCATCTTCAACCTGGTGCTGGCCGTCATCAACCCCGGCGACGAGGTCATCATCCCCGCCCCATATTGGGTCTCCTACGCCGACATCACGCTGGTCGCCGAAGGCAAGCCGGTGATCGTCGATTGCGGCATCGAACAGGGCTTCAAGATCACCCCGGCACAACTGGCTGCGGCCATCACCCCGAAAACCAAGCTGTTCATGATCAACAGCCCATCCAATCCGACCGGCGCGGTCTACACCCTGGACGAATTGCAGGCGCTGGGCGAAGTGCTGAAAAAACACCCCCACGTGCTGGTCGCCACGGACGATATGTACGAACACGTCAACCTCTCCGGCGTAAAATTCGTCAACATCCTCAACGCCACCCCGGAGTTAAAGGACCGCTGCATCGTGTTGAACGGCGTTTCCAAGGCTTACTCCATGACCGGCTGGCGCATCGGCTACGCCGCCGGCCCGGAGAAGATCATCAAGGCAATGGAAATCCTCCAGTCCCAGTCCACCTCCAACGCCACCTCGATCTCGCAAGTGGCGGCCCAGGAAGCGCTGGATGGCGACCAGGAATGCATTGCGCCAATGGTCAATGCCTTCCGCGAAAGACATGAATTTGTCGTGCGCCGCTTCAACGAAATGAAAGGCCTGAAGTGCATCAAGGCCGGCGGGGCATTCTACGCCTTCCCCGATGCCCGCGAAGCCATCGCCGACCTGCACCAGCGTGGCCTGATCAAGGAAGCCAGCGACATGGCACTGTCCGAATACCTGTTGGAAAAAGGCGTAGCCGTGGTTCCCGGCTCAGCGTTTGGGGCAGAAGGCTATTTCCGCATTTCGTTCGCCACTTCGATGCAGAACCTGGAAAATGCGCTGAACAGGATTCAGCAAGCCTTGTCGTAGCTTTTTGCTTGCACAGGACACGAGATTTACATATAATTCGCGTCTCCAAATGCGCCGGTAGCTCAGCTGGATAGAGTACTTGGCTACGAACCAAGGGGTCAGGGGTTCGAATCCCTTCCGGCGCACCAGATACAGGGGCTTACAGCGATGTAAGCCCTTTTCATTTTAAGCTGGCTAGCACCGGGCTATCATCGAATCCCGGATTGCCCCGCTCAGTCACGGCGCTTGCAACAAAACCCGCAAGCCCCGCGCCTTCGCTATACCATACCAATCTGACAAAGCGCCGAAGGCATGTTGCCGCCGTCGGCTTGCCGCTCTTACCACGTTGGGCTCGCTCCGTTTCCGCCGCCGCTCCACCACTGCGGGCTTCATGGCTTCGCCCAACCCCACGGCTACGCCATCAAGCAATCGGCAGGAAAGTGGACGTGCTGACCCCCAACGGTATCAATCGTTACCCCAGTGCTACCCCGGAGTAGAAATAAAAAGGCTCTTTTCGCAAATCGTGTTGCTGAGGCCCCTGAGTCGGCCCGGAAGCCCTGTAGCGACTGGACAGGTGGCGTTGGGCCTCCAGCACGGCGGAATCGCGGTGCCGCAAGGCATTCCGGAGACCAGCAACACGATTTGCGAAAAGAGCCA
>JAUYFW010000138.1 GCA_030690835.1 Sulfurimicrobium sp.
GGCTTCACCGCCAAACTTCTTCGACAGTATCGTCGTGATCGCTGCCGTCAAAGTCGTCTTGCCATGATCCACGTGGCCAATCGTCCCCACGTTTACGTGCGGTTTGGTACGCTCAAACTTGCCTTTTGCCATGATCTAGTCGTCCTCTCTAGCGCGAAATTAAAATGGTGCCCATGGACAGAATCGGACTGTCGACCTCTCCCTTACCAAGGGAGTGCTCTACCACTGAGCTACATGGGCAGCAACCTGGAGCGGGTGAAGGGAATCGAACCCTCGTCGTAAGTTTGGAAAACTTCTGCTCTACCATTGAGCTACACCCGCAGTTTTACTTATCGACCACAAACGGCTTGCTGCAGCCGTCTTAGCACCCTAATTATCCTTGGTGGTGGGGGAAGGATTCGAACCTTCGAAGGCAGAGCCGTCAGATTTACAGTCTGATCCCGTTGACCGCTTGGGTACCCCACCGGAAAGCGCGGCATTATTCCTATCTTCGAATACCTTGTCAATCACACATTGAACAAGAAATTCAGAACATCGCCATCTTGATCATGGTCTGGTCGAAGGTGACGTGGAACGCCACCAGGGGCGACTTGCCCAGGAAATCCAGGAAGCGCAGCAGCGCTTCTACCGGTTCCACGCCTTCACGCTGCGCTTCGCCGCCGATGCCGTGGATCAGGATGTTGTCCTTGCTGCTCACCTTGTCCTGGCGCAGCACGATCTCGAAGCTCTCGGCCAGGGTCACGCGGCCGTTCTCCACCACGCAGGCGCCGATGGCGATGAGGCGGTCGCGCACCAGATCCAGACCGGTGGTTTCCACGTCCACCACCACATAGCGGGCGCTGTCTAATGTGACGCCGAGATCGCTGCCGGCAGCTTGTATCCAGACGTCTCGGCGTTGCGCCAACTGGGGATCGAGCTTGGGGCCGGGGTGGAAAAAAGCGGGTTAGCCAGTTCATGCCTTGAGTGTCGCCGAGAGGTCGTTGTGCCGGGTAGCGATGATGCCGCAACCTGGCCCGCTACAAAAACAAAGGCTCTGTTCGCGGCTTCCGCTGGAATGAACCCGGACGCAGGAGCGGGCTTGCCCGCGATAGCCGCCGCAATATCGCGGGCAAGCCCGCTCCTACGGGAACGTCCTCGAATGAATCCAGGTTCAACGGAAGACGCGGACAGAGCCAAAAACAAACCCCCGAGCAAGCCGAGGGGCGCGTTTCCCGGCGGCGTTCAGATCTCGATCTGTGTTCCGAGTTCGACCACCCGGTTGGCGGGAATGCGGAAGAAGGTCATCGGGCTGGCGGCGTTGCGCGCCATGGTGACGAAAAGATGTTCGCGCCAGGCCATCATGCCCTCGCCACGGGTGGGAATCAGGTTTTCCCGGCTGAAGAAGAAGGTGGTATCCATCAGATCGAGATGCATGCCGCAGGGACACTCCGACAAGGCCTTGGGAATGTCGATGTCATCCATGAATCCGTAGCGGACGACGACGTGATAGAAATTCTCGGCCAGCTTTTCCATCACCAGTCGGTCTTCTGCCGCCACATACGGCACTTCGGCATAGCGTATGTTCAGGATCACTACACGCTCGTGCAGCACCTTGTTGTGCTTGAGGTTGTGCAACAGGGCGGAGGGCACCCCCTTCGCATCGGCGGTCATGAAGACCGCAGTGCCCGGCACGCGCAGCGGCGGATATTCCAGCAGACCCGCCACGAAGGGCTCAAGCGGCAACGCCGTCTCGCGCAGGCGTCGCAACACCATCTCCCGACCGCGCTTCCAGGTCACCATCAGGGTAAAAATCAGAAGGGCGGCGACCATGGGGAACCAGCCTCCGTCTGGAATCTTGACCGCGTTGGCGCCGAAAAAAGCGAGGTCGATGCTGAGAAAAACCAGCAGGCCGGCGAGCGTTGCCCCCAGGCCGAGATCCCAGCGCACGCGCATGACCACGCACATCAAAATGGTACTGATGGCGAAGGTTCCGGTTACGGCGATGCCGTAGGCGGCGGCCAGGTTGCTCGAATTCTGGAAGCTCAGTACCAGCAGGGCGACGCCGATCATCAAGGCCCAGTTCACGAAGGGGATATAGATCTGGCCTAATTCTTTCGCCGAGGTATGGCGAATGATCAGTCGGGGCGCATAGCCCATCTGGACGACCTGGCGGCTTAACGAGAAAGCGCCCGAAATCACTGCCTGGGAGGCGATCACGGTCGCCGCAGTGGCCAGACCGACCATGGGGTAGAGCGCCCAGCGAGCGTAGCCCGGATGCAGCCCGCCCCTTTGCCCGTTGAAATGCGCACCGACCTCACGCGGGCGGAATCCGGGATTCTTTGCCATCCCTTCCCCGGATTCCGCGATGCTCCATCCGGGCTACGTTTGCTTCATCCATTTCGGCGATAAGCGAGAGGATGCCCAGGAGGTTGTCCTGGCTAAGTACCAGGTGATGCCCGCCGAATACCTCTTTCAGGGTGTAGAGCGGGCGGGCGCCGAATGAGTCTGGTTCACTTTGTATCGGTCTTGGTGCTTCAACCGAATTTGTAAAGGATACCGAAGCCGCCGCGCGGGTATTCCCAGTCGACATTGTGGAATTCGTCGCAGACGATGCGGCAGGCACCGCATTCCAGGCAGCCATCGGTCATCAGGCTGACCTGTTTCGCTTCGCTGCTCCAGCAACCGGCCGGGCAGCAGACCACGCATTGCTGAGCCGCGCAACGAGTCGCGCAAATGTCGGCATCTTTGATCTTGATGTGTGGCCGCCCGGCATCGACCCGATAGCGGTTGAGATAGAGCTTTTTCTCGACCTGCGCCTGGACATTGGCAGTCATGTGCTTCTCCTTAACGGGTGGCCCGCCACAGGTGATAGGCGTCGCCGAGCAGTCCGAGCAACGAGCGCCGTTCGCGGAAGGCAGCGAAGATTTCCTTCTCTTTCTGGCGCTTGTCGACGCCATCGACGTGGAGCAAGGTATGCGCGGCCTGGTTGAGCAGGCCGGGGTAATCGTTGACGAACTGGCGCCGGCGGTCGAGCGTAGCCGGCAGGCGGCGATATTTTTTCAAGTCTTTCATGACGAAACTGGCGTCCAACCGGGCGCGATAGCGGGCCAGATTGGCGGCCGTCGCCGGTTGGCCGACCCGGAACAGTTCGATCAAGGTTTCCGCCGCCATCTGGCCGGTCGTCATGGCATGACCACCCCCTGTAGCCCCCCTGCCCCCCCCTTTGAAAAGGGGGGGAATCAGCGGCGTAGCGGCGTAGGTTGGGCAAAGCAAAGCGTGCCCAACATGGCGACGGGTTGTTGGGCACGCTTCGCTTTGCCCAACCTACGACTACTGAGGCAGCTTGCTAGTTGGAACCGTGCTTATCCGGTTAGCGCCCAAGATTCGTAGCCCGGATGCAGCGCATAAGCAGGGACTTGGCCGCCATCTTTTGGCGGCTTAGTCCTTCGCTTAGGGGCTTCATCAGCGGAATCCGGGGATTGCTCGCCCTGAAACCCCGGATTCCGCTGCGCTGCCCCCGCAAGGGGGACGCCGGATTCGTAAGCACTAAAGCGCAACGACTCCGCTGCATCCGGGCTACCCACTACCGGTAGTGGGTTTGGGTGACAACCGGATAAGCACGGTTAGAACTTCATCCGCACCAAGGCCGCCGACCTCAATCGTCGTCGTCATCCTCAGCCATTTGCCGCCGTGGCACGGTGGCGGGGTCGGCGGTGATGGCGCGGTAGATTTCGACGCGGTCGCCGGCTCTCAACGCTGCATCCAGTTTTACCAGCTTGCCGAAGATGCCCACTGCGCGTTCGGTCAGATCCAGTTCCGGGAACTGGCGCAGCAGGCCGGATTTGATGATGGCCTGTTCCACCGTGGTGTCTTCAGGCACTTCGATGCGCAACCAGATTTGCTGCGCGGGTTCGGCGTAGGCGACGGCGACTTGCATGACTTCTCCTTCAGGTGGCTGCGGGAACCGGGTTGACCAGCACGGCGCGCGCCGCCAGGCGCTTGTCCAGAATCCGCTTGCCGGCGAGCAGGAAGCCCAGCACCAGGAAGCCGCCCGGCGGCAGGATCATCAGCAGATAGCCTTTGTAATCGGTAATGACCGTGGTTTCCAGGAAGGCGAAGGCCGGCCCGAGCAGCAAGTGGGCGTTGGAGAACAGGGTGCCGCTGCCGATCACTTCGCGGATGCCGCCGATCAGGGTCAGCGCGAAGGTGAAGCCGAGGCCCATCATCAGGCCGTCGGCCGCCGCCGGCAGCACGCCGACCTTCTGCGCGTAGGCTTCGGCGCGGCCGAGAACCGCGCAGTTGGCGACAATCAGGGCGATATACAGGCCGAGCACCTTGTACAGGTCATGCGCCCAGGCATTGATGCTGACGTCGACCAGCGTGACCAGGGTGGCGATGAGCACGATGTAGACCGGGATGCGCACGTCCGGGGTGACCACGTTGCGCACCATCGACACCAGCGCGTTGGACGCCACCATCACGGCGGTGGTGGCCAGTCCCATGCCGAGGCCGTTGGTGGCGCTGCCGGTGACCGCCATGGTCGGGCACATACCCAGGATCTGGGCGAACACGATGTTGTTGTCCCAGAGGCCGTCTTTGGTGATGCGGGTGTAGTTGTTGCCCATGGCTTACTCCTTGATTAATCGCTGC
>JAUYFW010000148.1 GCA_030690835.1 Sulfurimicrobium sp.
AGCCAGTTTTCTTGCCTGGCGCAGAAAATCCAGTGCCGTCTCCAGCCGGGTGGCTTCGGCGCGCAGCAAGGCCTGGTGACAAAATGGCGGGAAACCGGCCTGCTTGCGTTCCTGCAACTGTGTCGCGGCAAAGGCTTCGTAGTCCTGGCGCAGCAGGGCCTCGAACAGCGGATGGTCGGGAAACTGGGTCTGAATCAGTACCGTGCCGGGTTCAGCGGCCCGCCCGGCTCGCCCGGCCACCTGCATCAACAGGGCGAAGAGGCGTTCCGCCGCGCGGAAATCCGCGCTGTAGAGCGCACCGTCGACGTTGAGTGCACCGACCAGGGTGAGGCGCTTGAAATCGTGGCCCTTGGCCAGGATCTGCGTGCCCACCAGAATATCCACCCGTTCCTCGTGCACTTCCTGCAGCATTTCTTTCAGGGCGTGCTTGCGCCGCGTGCTGTCGCGGTCGATGCGCAGGATGCGGGCGGTGGGGAAGTGTTCCGTCAGAATATCTTCCAGGCGCTGGGTGCCTTGGCCCACTGGCGCCAGGTCGGGGTTGCCGCAATCCGGACAGGCGCGCGGAATGCGCTCTTCATGGCCGCAATGGTGGCAGCGCAGGCGTCCCTCGCGCAGATGCACCACCAGCTTGCTGGAGCAGCGCAGGCAAGGCGCGAGCCAGCCGCACTGGTTGCACGTCAGTACCGGGGCGTAACCTCGGCGATTGATGAACACCAGGCTTTGCCGACCGCGTGCGAGATTTTCGCGCAGGGCGCGCAGCAGCGGTGCGGTCAGGCCGTCAACCGGTTTTTCGCTGCGCAGGTCGATATGGCGGATGGAGGGCAACCGCGCCTCCTCCGCCGCCCGTTGGGTCAGACGTAACAGGCGATAGCGCCCGGCCAGTGCGTTGTGATAGCTCTCCAGCGAGGGCGTGGCGGAGCCGAGCAGGATAGCAATATCGCGCTGCTTGGCGCGCGCCACCGCCATGTCGCGCGCGCTGTAGCGCAGACCGTCCTGCTGCTTGAAGGAGCTGTCGTGTTCCTCGTCGACGATGATGAGGCCCAGCTGCGGCATGGGCGTGAAAACCGCCAGGCGTGTGCCGAGCACGATGCGCGCCTCACCGGACTGCGCCAGAAGCCAGTGGTGCAGGCGCTCCGTATCGTTGAGGCTGCTATGCAGGGCGACCACGGGAATACCGGGAAAACGAGCCTGGAAGCGGGCTTCGAGTTGCGGAGTAAGGTTGATCTCGGGCACCAGCACGAGCACCTGCCTGCCCTGTTCCAGTTGGCTTGCGGTAAGGCGCAGGTAGATTTCGGTCTTGCCGCTGCCGGTGATGCCGAGCAGCAGCCAGGGTACGAAGCCTGGCGGGGCGGAGTGAACTTCGGCGACCACATCCGCCTGTTCCGGGTTGAGCCGTGGCAGGAGCGGCA
The DNA here is from genome assembly GCA_030690835.1 of Sulfurimicrobium sp. Taxonomy (GTDB): domain Bacteria; phylum Pseudomonadota; class Gammaproteobacteria; order Burkholderiales; family Sulfuricellaceae; genus Sulfurimicrobium. The sequence continues at coordinate 1,410 of JAUYFW010000148.1, forward strand.
CTGTGAGCGATGAGGCTGCGGCCAAGGCCGGGGGCGTTTCCTGGTGTTGTGCTATCCAGCCCAGCGCGAGCATTTCCTTCACCTGCTTGCCTGCGCTGGACGAGAGCGCGAGCAGCGCTTCGCGCGGCGCGGAGCCTGTCTGCTGCAGGTGTTGCAGCAGTTTGCGCCGCACCATCGCCCGTGCCGGCAGTTCGTCCAGGGACGGGGCGGCCTCCGTCAGGGCATAGGCACGGCGGCATGGCAGCGCGTTGGGCTGATCCGAGCGCAAACGCTGGGGCAGCGCTGTAAAAATAACCTCCCCCAAGGGGTGATGATAATAGTCGCTGCAAAATTGCAGCAGCGCCAGAATGTCCGGTGGTAATGGAGGGGTATCGCGGAACACCTGCAAAACCGGCTTTATTTGCGCTGCGGGATAATCGGAATGGCTGGCGCGGGCGACGATCATGCCAACTATTTTCCGGCGGCCGAAAGAGACCAGTACCCGTCTGCCGATATCTTCCGTGTCGGCAGTGTCCGCACGGTAGTCGAACAGGGTGGCAAGGGGCACGTCGAGAGCAATTTTAAGTATGTGGGCCATCATGTGCAGGCCCTAAGTTGGCGTATACATTTCAAGTTGAATCTACTTACTCGGTAGTAACTTGCTGTAGTCAGAACACTTTTTAAGTTGTTCACAGAATCTGTGGATAACTCTGTGGGTAATCATCGGCCAACTGGGGTAATTGCTTGCCAGGCAAGGACTTTTCAATTCCGCCCAGTCTGCGGGCGTATTAAAAAATCAATATAAAACAGTCAGTTGAGAAGTGTGTGTAAAAAATATGATTTTTGTCTATTGACGCTGTGGCAATTATCCGAACTGTGCATAAATCGCGGCCGAAGTCGCGTCAAACGCGCTTATTTATGGTAGGCGCGGCTCAAGTCGTGCACGGCCTCCACCAGCGCGGCGGCATGCTCCGGTGGGGTGAACTGGGAAATGCCGTGGCCAAGGTTGAAGACGTGGCCGGAACCCGGGCCGTAGGAGGCCAGAATCTTGCCTGCTTCGCTGCGGATGGTGTCCGGGTTGGAGAACAGCACCGTGGGGTCGAGGTTGCCCTGCAAAGCCACCTTGTCGCCGACACGGCGGCGCGCCTCGCCGATATCCATGGTCCAGTCCAGTCCGACCGCGTCGCAACCGATGGCGGCGATGCTTTCCAGCCATAGGCCGCCGCCCTTGGTGAACACGATGCAGGGGATTTTGACGCCATCTTTTTCGCGGATCAGCCCGCTCATGATTTTTTCCATATAGGCCAGGGAAAACTCGTGATAGGCGGCATGGGACAGCGCACCGCCCCAGCTATCGAAAATCATCACCGCTTGCGCGCCGGCTTCGATCTGGGCGTTGAGGTAGGTGGTGACTGCCTGGGCGTTGATGTCGAGAATGTGGTGCAGCAGGTCGGGGCGGCTGTAGAGCATGGTCTTGATGAGCGTGAAGTCGCTGCTGCTTCCGCCCTCCACCATGTAGCAGGCCAGCGTCCACGGGCTGCCGGAGAAGCCGATGAGGGGAACTTCGTTATCCAGCGCCTTGCGGATCTGCGTTACCGCGTCCATCACGTAACGCAGATGCACGTTGGGATCGGGTACGGTGAGATCGCGGATTTCCCACTCGTCGCGCAGCGGGCGCTCGAATTTCGGCCCCTCGCCCTGAGAGAAATACAGGCCCAGTCCCATGGCGTCGGGGATGGTGAGAATGTCGGAAAACAGGATCGCGGCATCGAGCGGAAAGCGCGCCAGCGGTTGCAGCGTCACTTCGGTGGCCAGATCCGGGTTTTTGCACAGAGACATGAAGTCGCCGGCGCGTTCGCGGGTCTTGTTGTATTCCGGCAGATAGCGCCCGGCCTGGCGCATCATCCAGATCGGGGTGTATTCGGTGGGCTGACGCAGCAGGGCGCGCAGGAAGGTATCGTTTTTCAGTTTGCGGTGCATTTTATAACCCTCTTCCCCAACCCTTTGCCCACAAGCGGGCAAGGGAGGAAAATTACCGTGGTAAATCGGAAAAACCCATCAGGTATTCATCGACGGCCCGTGCAGCCTGGCGTCCTTCGCGTATGGCCCACACCACCAGCGACTGGCCGCGGCGCATATCGCCGGCGGCGAATACCTTGTCCACCGAGGTTTTGTAACTGCCAATCCCGTCCGTCGCGGCCTTGGCGTTGCCGCGGCCATCCTTTTCCACGCCGAATGCATCCAGGACCTTTTGCACCGGGCTGACAAAGCCCATTGCCAGCAGCACCAGATCGGCCGGTATCTCGAATTCGCTGCCGGGTATTTCGAGCATCTTGCCGGCATTCCATGCTACGCGCACGCAACTCAGCTTCTCGACCTTGCCGTTGGCGCCGAGGAAAGCCTTGGTGGTGACTGACCAGTCGCGCGTGCAGCCTTCTTCCTGGGAGCTGGAAGTGCGCAGCTTGAGTGGCCAGTTGGGCCAGGTCAGCGCCTTGTCTTCCTTCTCGGCTGCGCGCGGCATCACTTCGATCTGGGTTACCGAGAGCGCTCCCTGGCGGATCGAGGTGCCCACGCAGTCGGAGCCGGTATCACCGCCGCCGATCACCACGACATGTTTGCCGGTAGCCAATATCTGTTGGGACAGCACATCGCCGGCAACCACCTTGTTCTGCTGCGGCAGGAACTCCATGGCGAAATGCACGCCCGGCAGTTCCCGTCCGGGCACCGGCAAATCGCGGGCCTGCTCGGCGCCGCCGCTCAGAACCACGGCGTCGAACTCGTCCTTCAGTTTTTGAGCCGGCACATCCTCGCCGACCTGCTGATTGACGCGGAATTCCACGCCTTCCGCGCGCATCTGTTCGATGCGGCGGTCGATGTGCGACTTCTCGAATTTGAAATCGGGGATGCCATAGCGCAACAGCCCGCCGATGCGGTCGTTCTTTTCGAACACCACCACGTCATGTCCGGCACGCGCCAGTTGCTGCGCGCAGGCCAGACCGGCGGGGCCGGAGCCGACGACTGCAACTTTCTTGCCGGTTTTTTTCCCTGCCGGCAGCGGCACGACCCAGCCCTGCTCCCATCCCTTGTCGATGATCGCGTGCTCGATGGACTTGATGCCCACCGCATCGTTGTTGATGTTCAGCGTGCATGCGGCCTCGCAGGGTGCGGGGCAAACGCGGCCGGTGAACTCGGGGAAGTTGTTGGTGGAATGCAGCACGTCCAGCGCCCTTCTCCAATCAGCCCCGTTGCCCCGGTACACCAGGTCATTCCAGTCCGGAATGATGTTGTTGACGGGGCAGCCGCTGGTGCAGAAGGGGATGCCGCAGTCCATGCAGCGGGCGCCCTGGATGGCGGCTTGCTCGTCAGTCAGATGCTGTACGAATTCGCGGTAGTTTTTCACGCGCTCCGCGACCGGAAGGCTCGCCTCGTCCTGGCGGTGCAATTCCATGAATCCGGTAGGCTTGCCCATTTATGCAACCTCCTTTGCCTTGACCTGCCGCGTTGCCATTTCCTGCAAGGCGCGGCGATATTCGGTAGGCATGACCTTGACGAACTTCGGCAGATAGCTTGCCCAGTTGTCCAGAATTTCCTTCGCGCGCGCGCTGCCGGTGTAGCGCAGGTGTTTCTCGATTTTTCCGCGTAGCGCCGCTTCGTCTGCCTTGCCCAGGTGATTGAAGTGCACCCGGCCATGCGTTCCCACGTCGCCGGTTTCGCTGGCGGCCGCCTCTTCGGGGATCGGCTCCAGTTGCACCATGGACATGTTGCAGCGGCATTCGAAGCTGCCGTCCTCGTCGAGCACGTAAGCCACGCCGCCCGACATGCCGGCGGCAAAATTGCGTCCGGTCTGGCCCAGCACGATGATCATGCCGCCGGTCATGTATTCGCAGCCGTGGTCGCCGAGGCCTTCCACTACCGCGACGGCCCCTGAATTGCGCACCGCGAAGCGCTCGCCCGCCACGCCGCGGAAATAGCATTCCCCACTGGTCGCGCCGTACAGCACGGTGTTGCCGACGATGATGTTTTCTTCCGCCACGATCTTGCATTCCCTGGGTGGCATCACCACGATGCGCCCGCCGCACAAGCCCTTGCCGACATAGTCGTTGCCCTCGCCGGACAGCTCGAAGGTGACGCCATGGGCGAGGAAGGCGCCGAAGCTCTGCCCTGCCGTACCGGTCAGCTTTACCGTGATGGTGTCGTCAGGCAGCCCGGCATGGCCGTAGCGTTTCGCTACCTCGTGCGACAGCATGGTGCCGGCGGTGCGGTTGGCGTTACCGATGGTGCTGTTGATCACCACCGCCTGGCGGTTCTCCAGGGCGGCCGTGGCCTGTGCAATGAACTGATGATCCAGCGCCTTGTCCAGGCCGTGATCCTGCTCCTCGGCGTGGAGGCGCGCCACGCTGGACGGCATGGCGGGCTGATGGAATATTTTGGAGAAGTCCAGTCCCCTGGCTTTCCAGTGCGCGATGCCGTGCTTCATGTCGAGCAGGTCGCTGCGCCCGATCAGGTCATCGAACTTGCGGATGCCCATCTGCGCCATGAGCTCGCGCGCTTCCTCGGCAACGAAGAAGAAGTAGTTCACCACATGCTCGGGCTGGCCGGTAAATTTCCTGCGCAGCGCCGGGTCTTGTGTCGCCACGCCCACCGGGCAGGTATTCAGGTGGCACTTGCGCATCATGATGCAGCCTTCCACCACCAGCGGCGCGGTGGCGAAGCCGAATTCGTCCGCGCCCAGCAAGGCGCCGATCAGCACGTCGCGCCCGGTCTTGAGCTGCCCGTCCACCTGCAGGGCAACGCGCCCGCGCAACTGGTTCAGCACCAGGGTTTGCTGGGTTTCCGCCAGGCCGAGTTCCCACGATGTGCCGGCATGCTTGATGGAAGACAGCGGCGAGGCGCCGGTGCCGCCATCGAAACCGGACACCACGATATGGTCGGCCTTGGCCTTGGATACGCCGGCCGCCACCGTGCCCACGCCCACTTCGGAGACCAGCTTGACCGATATGGTCGCGCCGGGGTTGGCGTTTTTCAGGTCGTGGATCAGTTGCGCGAGATCCTCGATCGAGTAAATGTCGTGGTGCGGCGGCGGGGAAATCAGGCCCACGCCGGGCACCGAGAAACGCAACTGGGCGATGTACTCGGAGACCTTGTGGCCCGGAAGCTGCCCGCCCTCGCCGGGCTTGGCGCCCTGCGCCATCTTGATCTGGATCTGGTCGGCGCTCGACAGGTATTCCGCCGTCACGCCAAAGCGGCCGGACGCCACCTGCTTGATCCGCGAGCGCAGCGAATCGCCTTCCTGCATCACCAGGTCGCGCTCGATGCGGCCCTTGCCGATAATTTCGGAAAGTTTTTCGCCAGCTTTTACCGTTCTGAAGCGGGCGGCGTCCTCGCCGCCTTCGCCGGTATTGGATTTGCCGCCGATGCGGTTCATCGCGATGGCCAGCGTGGTATGCGCCTCGGTGGAAATGGAGCCGAGCGACATCGCGCCGGTGACGAAGCGCTTGACGATTTCCTTCGCCGGCTCGACTTCGTCCAGCGGCACCGGTGTTCCCGCCGGCTTGATTTCGAACAGCCCGCGCAAGGTCTTCAGGTGCTCGCTCTGGTCGTTGATCAGCTTGGCGTATTCCTTGTAAGTCTGAGCATTGTTGGCGCGCGTGGCGTGTTGCAGCTTGGCGATGCTTTCCGGCGTCCACATATGGGCTTCGCCGCGCACGCGGTAAGCGTATTCTCCACCCGCTTCCAGTGCGTTGGAGAGCACCGGGTCGTTGCCGAATGCGGACTGGTGGGTGCGCACGGTTTCCTCGGCGATCTCGCCGATGCCGACGCCTTCGATCTGGGTTGCCGTGCCGGTGAAATAGCGCGCGACAAAGCCGGCGTTGAGGCCGACCGCCTCGAAAATCTGGGCGCCGCAATAGGACTGGTAAGTGGAGATGCCCATCTTGGACATGACTTTCAGCAGCCCCTTGTTTATGGCCTTGATGTAGCGCTTGTTGGTTTCCAAATCAAAACCAGCGCCCTTTCGCGTGTGTTGTTCCGCTTCAGCGGAATACAACCACGGTGAAGACCCTTGCGATCTCACGTTTGCCCCCTCTCCCGCTCGCGGGAGAGGGTTGGGGGGCGGGAACTCCACGGCATTGAGGGTCTCAAAAGCCAGCCAGGGACATACCGCCTCGGCGCCATAGCCGGCGAGCAGGGCGAAGTGATGTGTTTCGCGGGCGGAACCCGTGTCCACCACCAGACCGGCGCTGGTGCGCAGGCCCTTGCGCACCAGGTGATGGTGCATGCCCGCGCAAGCCAGCAGTGCCGGGATGGCCACACGGTCACGAGCTATTGCCCGGTCGGACAGGATCAGCACGTTATAACCACCCGCCACGGCCGCGTCGGCAGCCACGCACAAGGCCGCGATCGCCGCTTCGCAGCCCGCCGCGCCCTGCGCGACCGGATAGGTGATATCCAGTATCCGGGCTTTATAGCGCCCCTGCGTCAGCTGGTCGATGTCGCGCAGCTTCGCCAGGTCCTCGTTGGACAGCACCGGCTGGTGAACTTCCAGGCGCAGCGGCGGGTCGGTCTCGTCGATGCCGAGCAGATTGGGTTTCGGCCCGATGAACGAGGTGAGCGACATCACGATTTCTTCGCGGATCGGGTCGATGGGCGGGTTGGTCACCTGGGCGAAGAGTTGCTGGAAATAATCGTACAGCGACCGGTTCTTGTCGGAGAGCACCGGCAGGGCGGAATCGTTGCCCATGGAGCCGGTCGCTTCCTCGCCTGCCGCGGCCATGGGCGCGAGGATGAACTTGAGGTCTTCCTGGGAATAGCCGAAGGCTTGCTGGGTGTCGAGCAGGGTTTCCTGGAGCGCGGGCTTGCCGTCCACAGCAGGCAAATCGCCAAGGAAATAGCGCGATTTCTCGATCCACTGGCGGTAGGGCTTGGCGGTGGCAAGCTGCTGTTTCAGTTCGGCGTCGTCCACGATACGGCCTGCCTGCAGGTCGATGAGGAACATCTTGCCCGGCTGCAGGCGCCATTTTTTCACGATCTTGTGCTGCGGAATGTCGAGCACGCCCATTTCGGACGCCATTAGCACTACATCGTCGTCGGTAATCAGGTAGCGCGCCGGACGCAGGCCATTGCGATCCAGCGTCGCGCCGATCTGGCGGCCATCGGTGAAGGCCACGGCGGCGGGGCCGTCCCAGGGTTCCATCAGGGCGGCGTGGTATTCGTAAAAAGCGCGGCGTTCCTCGTCCATCAGGGGGTTGCCCGCCCAGGCCTCGGGGATCAGCAGCATCATTGCGTGAGGCAGCGAGTAGCCACCCGCCACCAGCAGTTCGAGGGCGTTGTCGAAGCAGGCCGAGTCGGACTGGCCGTCCACGATCAGGGGCCACAGTTTTTCCAGGTCAGCGCCCAGCAATTTCGAGGACATCGCCGCATGGCGTGCCGCCATCCAGTTCACGTTGCCGCGCATGGTATTGATCTCGCCGTTGTGGGCGATCATGCGGAAAGGGTGAGCCAGATCCCAGGTGGGGAAGGTGTTGGTGGAAAAGCGCTGATGGACCAGTGCCAGGGCGCTGATCACGCTCTCGTTTTGCAGGTCGAGATAATATTTGCCGACCTGGTCGGCCAGCAGCATGCCCTTGTAAACGATGGTGCGCGCGGACAGGGAGGGAATGTAGAAGCCCTTGCCCAGCTCGCCGGACAGCTTGCGCACGGCGTGCTCGGCCGTCTTGCGGATGACGAACAGTTTGCGTTCGAAGCTGTCCGTATCCGGGCAGTTCGCGCCCCGGCCGATGAATACCTGGCGTACGGCCGGCTCCACCGCCTTGACGCTTTCGCCCAGGCTGGCATTGTCCACCGGCACATCGCGCCAGCCCAGCAAGGTCTGGCCTTCCGCGACGATTTTTTCGGCAATGGCGCGTTCGCAGGCGGCGCGCGCAGTCGCATCGCGCGGCAGGAAGATCATGCCGACCCCATATTCTCCGGCCTCTGGCAGGCTCACGCCCTGAGCGGAACAGGAGAGCCGCAAAAATGCGTCAGGAACCTGGATCAGGATGCCGGCGCCGTCGCCCGCCAGGGGGTCAGCGCCAACCGCGCCGCGATGGGTGAGATTTTCCAGGATCTGCAGACCCTGGCGTACCATGTCGTGGCTCTGTTTGCCCTTGATGTGTGCGACAAAACCCACGCCGCACGCGTCGCGCTCCTGGCGCGGATCATACAAGCCCTGTTGTACCGGCAACGAAAGATGGCTCACGCTGTTCCTCAAATCATGTGCAGCTAGTTTGAAAGTGTTGACCCCAAAGCGCCGCGATGCCCATGTAATATCAGCGCGAAAGGGCGGAAATATTACCCCGTCTCGAGCCGGATGGCAACCTCAAGCA
>JAUYFW010000153.1 GCA_030690835.1 Sulfurimicrobium sp.
TTGCGGTGTTTCTCGGCGGTGCGCGAGGTGATCATGATGATCGGGATGTTCGCGGTCTTGGCATTGCCGCGCACGTTCTTGGTCAGTTCGAAGCCGTCCATGCGCGGCATTTCGATGTCCACCAGCATGACCTGCGGCGTGACATCCTCCAGCGCCTGCAATGCATCCACGCCGTCCTTGGCGGTTACGACCTGGTAGCCTTCGCGCGTGAGGAGCTTGCTGGTGATCTTGCGCACCGTGAGCGAGTCGTCCACGATCATGATGACCGGCAGTGCCGCGGGCAGTTGCTGCACGGCGCTCTGGCGCTGCGCGAGCAGGGAGGGAATGCCCTGGCGCTGTGCGAGCTGGACCGGATTCAGAATCAGCACCACCTTGCCGTTGCCGAGCACGGTGGCCCCGGCCACACCCGGTACGCGTGCGAGCTGCGGACCAATGTTCTTGACCACGATTTCGCGGTTGCCGATCAGTTCGTCCACATGCACCGCCACGCGCTGCGCGCCGCTATGCAGCAACATGATGGTGGCGTAGCGCTGCACCACCGGGGTGGCTTCCTGGTCTCCCAGCAGACGCGGGAAGTAATGCAGCGGGTAGGCGTTGCCTTGCCACATGACTTGCTGTTTCTGGTAAATCTCCGCCAGGGCATCCGCTTTCAGTTCCTGCACCTGATCCACCATGGTCGACGGCAGGGCATGGAGGTGAGTGCCGGCGCGCACCAGCACCGCCTGGGTGACGGCCAGGGTGAGTGGCAGGTAGATGCTGAAGGTCGTGCCCTTGCCCGGCTCGGATGCGACCTCGATGCGGCCGCCAAGGCTGGTGATTTCATTGCGCACCACGTCCATGCCAATGCCGCGCCCGGAGACCTGGGTCACTTCCGCCGCGGTGGAAAAACCCGATGAGAAAATCAGTTCCATCAATTGCGCCGGCGCGACTTCGCTGTCCGGCGCGAGCATGCCCAGTTCGAGCGCCTTGCGGCGAATGCCGTCGAGATCGAGGCCGCGGCCGTCGTCGCGCAGGGTGAGCAGGATTTCGTTGCCTTCCTGGCGTGCCTGCAGCTCGATGGCGCCCACTTCTTCCTTGCCGGCAGCGAGCCTGGCTGGCTTGCTTTCTAGGCCATGGTCGATGGCGTTGCGCAGCAGATGCTCGAACGGCGCGGTCATTTTTTCCAGCACGCTGCGGTCGAGTTCCACTTGCTCGCCGACGATTTCCAGCGTGGCGCGCTTGTCCAGCTCTTTCGAAGTCTGGCGCGCGATGCGGTAAAGGCGTTCGGAAATGCTGGCCAGCGGCACCATGCGGGCACGCAGCAATTCCTGTTGCAGTTCCTTGGTCATGCGCGACTGTGCCAGCAGCGCGGCTTCGGTTTCGTCCAGATTCTTGAGCAGGTTGTACTGCACGCTGGCGACGTCGTTGACGCTCTCGGCCATCATGCGGGTCACTTCCTGCAGGCGGGTGAAACGGTCGAATTCCAGCGGGTCGAATTCTTCGTGGGATTCCCGGGCGAGCGACTGGCGCGATTGCATCTGGCTTTCCGCCTGAATCTCGATTTCGCGCAACTGGTTGCGCAGGCGGTTGATGCTTTCGGTCAAATCGAGCAGGGAACGCTTGAAGTTCTGCATTTCCCCTTCGATCCGCGAACGCGCGATACTCACTTCGCCGGCTTCGTTCACCAGCCGGTCCACCACGTCGGCGCGCACGCGCAGCATGGCCTTGACCGCGACTTCGGGCTCCGCGGCGAATGCAGCCGCCACGGCGGCGGTCCTGGCGGGGGCCGTGATTTCGGGCGTCGCAGCGGCGGCTTCCGCCTCGGGTTGCGGGCCGTTGCGCAGTTGCTCCAGCACGTCGCCCATGCGGTCGAATTCGCTTTCCAGTGTGTCGAAAAGCGCTGGCGGGAACTGCCCCGACTCGATCGCATCAAGGACTTGCGCTTCCATGTTGTGGGTCAGTTCACCCAAGCGCATGGCGCCGGCCATGCGGGCGCTGCCCTTGATGGTGTGCAGGGCGCGCTGCAGCCCGTCGGAGGCATGGCTATCGGCCGCATTGGCCCGCCAGGCGCGGAGTTGGCCGCCCACCAGCGGGAACAGATCCTGGGCTTCCTCAAGGAAGATCGGCAGCAGGTCCGGGTCAATGTCGTCGCGGATGGCGCGGCGTTCACGCGGAGGTTCGGCTGCCGCGGCAGTTATTTGAGGCGCGGTTTCCTGAATCGCTGACGGCACGGCAGCAGCGATTTCTTCCGCGATAGCGACTTCTTCGGCTACAGGCGGAGTCGGCGCACGTTCCGTCTGGGCCTTTTTCAGCATTGCCTGCAGGGAGCGAATCAGCGGTCGGGCCGGCTTCGGTTCCTTGTTGTCGCGGATGTCCTTGACCATCCTGCCCAGGGCGGTGATGACATCACCCATGAGCTTGAGCTGTTTGGCCGCGAGCGGCACGGGGTGCTGCAGCAAATCCTGTAACCACAATTCGAGCGGGAAGCCCAGTTCGGCGATGGCCGGAAAACCCACGGTGCGGGAAATGCCGCACAGAGTATGTGCCGCGCGCATGAAATCATGCTGTACAGCCATTTCCGGGTACTGGATGAGATCGCCCAGGTGCTGCCGCAGGGTGGCCAGGTGCTGCTCGGCTTCATTGATGAATATATTGTAGAGGGCAAGAGGCAGGGTGACGGAGCCGACCGAGATTTCACGCTCTTCTTCCATGAGCGGTACAGCCGCAGCGGCGTCAGGTTGTGGTGCGATTTCCGCTGCCGCAATTTCGACGACAGCCTCTTCGTCCATGAGTGCCGGCGGCACTTCTGCGGCGACGGGTTGCCCCGCTTCTAGCTGGCCCTCGGCTTCGATTTCCGCAGCGGTTTGCTCAACGCTTGTTTCGGCAAGCAACTCCGCCTCAATGAATTCCTCGGGCGCTGCAACTGCAGTAAATTCTTCGATCCCAAGTGGTATTTCCGCTTCGGCTTGCGGTTCTTGCTCGGCGGGCAGTTCGACGATATTTATGGTTTCTTCAGCGGGTTCCTCCACGGGAAGCGCGCTGATTTCAACGATGGGTTCCGCCACGATTTCCGGCTCAGGCTCAACTGCGGCAAGTATTTCTTCCGCCACGGGAATTTCTTCGGTTACCGCAGTGGGCGCTTCGGGTTCGGTTGCAGCGCTGCCCCCGCTTCTCAGGCGCTCGGCTTCCGCCATCAGATCGTCGGCAACGATCTTGACCGTGCCGCTGGCTTTCAGCGCGGCTACCCAGTCGTGGAAATGCTGGTGCGCCTGGCCGAGCAGTGCGAGGAGTTCCGGGCTGGCGTTCTTCTCGTCCTGTAACCACTTGTTCATCACCTGCTCGATCGCCCAGGCCACTTCGCCCAGGTCCCACAGGCCCACCATGCGGCCACTGCCCTTGAGGGTGTGGAAACTGCGGCGCAGGGTGGTAAGCGCTTCCCTGTCGTTGGGCTGCGCGTGGCAGAGGTCGAGGTTATCGGTCACCGTGGCGAGCACTTCGTCGGCCTCCTCGAGGAAGATTTCGAGCATTTCGGCATCAATGGTTTCGTCGGTCTCCTCGGCGAGACGCGCCGTTTCCGCCGAGGGGGCGCTCACCGCCATTTTCGGCGTGATCAGAGCCGC
>JAUYFW010000170.1 GCA_030690835.1 Sulfurimicrobium sp.
GGGCTGCTCAAGGCGGACCAATACTGCCATGTCGAGGGATGGAATAAGGTTTACGTGGCCGGTGATTCCGGCAGTTTCCCCGGCCCCGACTGGATGCCGAAGCAGGCGCACATGGCCGAGCTACAGGCCGCCGCATCAGCGGGCAACCTGCTGGCCGAACTGAACGGGCGCGCGCCGTCGCACACTTTCAGGGTCGAATTGATGTGCATCATGGATACGCTCGACTCCGGCATGTTCATCTGGCGCACGCCCGGAATAAGCGTGATGCTGCCCCCGCTTTCCGGGATGCACTGGCTGAAGCGTTTATATGAATGGTGGTATTTGCGGCGCCTGAGTTCTTAACGTGAAACACGTTTTGTGAAGCGTGAAGTCACTCGCTACGCTTTGTTTGTGAAGTGTGAAATGTAAAAACAGCCACTGAGCCTGTTCTTGCATTTCACACTTCACAGCAAGGGTGTAGCCCAAGCGGTTTCACATTTCACTTGTCGCCTAGAGGCGCCTACTTTTGGTTCATGATTCTGGGCGGCAATTCGCCATGCCCGTTAGCCTTTCTCGCCAGCTCGGGCAGCTTTGTCTCCCATGGCGAGCAGACCGGCAAGCACCCCTTTAATTATTTTTTTGTTTATATATTCTGATGTTCGTTTGAATAGTATATTATCAGCCATACAAAACTATAAAACGTAGGGGACATCATGATTTTCCTGGCCATTATTTCCGGCGCAATCACCGGCATCGTGCTGGGCCTGTTCGGCAGCGGCGGTTCCATCATCGCCATGCCGGCGCTGATGTATCTGCTCGACGTGGAGGCCAAATCGGCCATCGCCATGAGCATGGGCATTGTGGCGGTGACCGCCACCATTTCGGGCTGGGACAACTGGCGGCGCGGCAATGTCGATCTCAAGGTGGCGCTGATGTTCGGTTTCTTCGGCGTGATCGGCACCTATGGCGGCGCCCGTCTCGGGGTGTACACGCCGGTGCAGGTGCAGCTCACCCTGTTCGCCCTGGTGATGTATGCCGCTGCCTGGAAGATGCTGCAAAGCAAGAAACAGCCGGCAAAACAGCTAGCCACGGCAGGCGGCCCGCCCTTATCGGAGGATGAAATCATTTCGGCGCACATGGGGCATATCGCCGCGCACGGCGTCGGTGTCGGCATTCTGACCGGCCTGGTGGGCGTCGGCGGCGGGTTCCTGATCGTGCCGGCGCTGGTGCTGCTGTCCGGCATTCCGATGAAGCTCGCCATCGGCACCTCGCTGGTCATTGTCGCCGCCAAGTCCTACTCCGGTTTTGCCGGTTATGTCGGGGCGGTGCCGGTGGACTGGACCACCATGGCTTTGTTCACCACGGTCACGGTGGCCGGCAGCTTCGTCGGCACGCGCGTTGCGCACCGCTTCTCGCAGGAGACACTGAAGCGCAGCTTCGGCGTGTTCCTGGTGTTCGTGGCGAGCTACATTCTGCTCAAAACCGTGGTGTAAGGAGAAGCGGCCATGAGCTACACTATTCATATCGAAGCCAACAATCCGCCCGGCGGGCGGTGTACACTTTTATTACCCCGGCCCGTGGAATCCCGCGCTGTAGGTCGGGCTTTAGCCCGACATGTCGGCCTGAAGGCCGACCTACAACCAGGGAATTTTAGGGCCTCCTTAATAATACGCGTTACGCCAAGGAGGTTTGAATGATCGTCAGGAAAGCAGGCCTTGCCACCCGCTGCATCCATGCAGGTGAGATAAATGACGCCAACGGCTCGCCGCACACGCCGATCTACACCACCACCACTTTCAAATTCGATTCCACCGCCGACCTGCTCGACGTGGTGGAAGGGCGCAAGGCGGGCAGCCTCTATACCCGCTACGGCCTCAACCCCACCATCCGCGCCCTGGAAGAGAAGCTGGCCAGCATCGAGGGCGCTGAAGCCGCCTGGGCCTTCAGCTCCGGCATGGGAGCGGAAGTCGCGCTGTTCCTGACGCATGGCCGCAAGGGCATCGTCTGCATCGGCGACGCCTATGGCGGCACCATGGAACTGCTGGCCAGCCAGTTGCCCGAACTGGGCATCCCCACCCACTTCCTGCTGGGCAGCGAACTGGAAGGGCTGAAAACATTCCTGCAACAAGGCGCGGGGCTGGTGTTCCTCGAAACCCCCACCAATCCCACCCTGGAAGTGCTGGACATCGCCGCCATCAGCGCCACGGTGCACGAATACGGCGCGCTGCTGGCGGTGGACAACACCTTCGCCTCGCCGGTGAACCAGAACCCGCTCGAACTCGGCGCGGATTTCGTGATTCACAGCGCCACCAAGTACCTCGGCGGCCATAGCGATCTCACCGCCGGGGCCCTGATGGGATCGAACCATCTGCTGACGCCGGTGTGGCCATGGCGCAAGAACCTGGGCACCACCATCGCGCCGGAAATCGCCTCACTGCTGATGCGCAGCATTCGCAGCCTGACAGTGCGAGTGGCGCGCCAAAACGCCACGGCGCAGGCGCTGGCCGAGGCAATGGCGCAGCATCCCAAGGTGGCGCGCGTGCTTTATCCCGGTCTGCCCGGTTTCCCCGGCCACGACGTGGCGCGAAAGCAGATGAAGGGTTTCGGCGGCATGCTGACGCTGGAAGTGAAAGGTGGCTACGAGGACGCGGTGCGCGCCGTGGACCGCCTCAAGCTGTTCGCCATCGCCCCCAGCCTGGGCGGGGTGGAGAGCCTGACCACCATGCCGGTGACCACCACCCACCACGGACTGGCACCGGCGGAGCGGGCGCGGCGCGGCATTTCCGATACCATGATCCGGCTTTCCGTCGGGCTGGAGGATGCCGCCGACCTGATCGCCGATCTTGAACAGGCCTTGGGCTGAACCAATCTTGTGAAAAGTGAAGGGTAAAATGCTCGCAATGGACACGTTTCACATTTCACCCTTCACTCTTCACTGAGGCCTGCCATGTGTGAACTTTTTGGCATGTCCGCCAGCAGCCCCGTGAGCGCAAAGGGATCGCTCTGTGAATTCCGTCTGCGCGGCGGTCTGGCGGCGGACAACCCGGATGGATGGGGAATTGCCTGGTGGGAGAATGGTGAATTTCAGCTTTCCAAGGAGCCACTGCCGGCACACCAGAGCACGATGTTTGAAAATTTGTGCGAAACCACGCGCTCGAACCTGATCGTCGCGCATATACGCAAGGCGAAGTTTCCGCCCATCAACACCCTGAACAATACCCATCCTTTCCAGCGCGTATGCTGCGGGAAAGGATGGGTGTTTGCCCACAATGGCCTGGTGCCGGATATTGTGGAAATGGAACAGGCAAACGACAGCCCGATCTGCTGGCCCACGGGAGATACCGATTCGGAATATGCCTTTTGCCACCTCCTGAGCCACATTGCCCAGAACATCCGTCACTCCCCTGCCGCTGACAGTAGCGCTTCGTTCGCAACCGTGGCAATGGTCAGTGAACTGATCGCCTCGCACGGCAAGTTTAATTTCCTCATGTCCGAAGGGGAGTACTTGATTGCCTATGGCCATGACCGGCTGCACTACCTGGAACGGCGCTCTGCTACCGCCGCAAGCGTCATGATTGTCACCGAACCCTTGAGCGCGGGCGAAGGCTGGATAGCCTTCGCGCCCGGAGAGTTGCGCATTTACCACTCTGGCAGGCTGGTAGAGCAGAACCAACCGCCTCGGACATCCATCCCGGAGCAAGCGAACACATGAGCGGCCCGGTCTATCTCGACTACAACGCCACCACCCCGGTGGCGCCTGAGGTCGCGGACGCCATCGGGCCGTACCTGCGCGAACATTTCGGCAACCCGTCTTCAAGCCACATTTACGGAGAGAGGGCGAAACAGGCGGTGGAACAGGCACGGGGAGAAGTGGCCACGCTGATCGGCGCCCAGGCGGAGGAAATCATTTTCACCGGCTGCGCCACCGAAGCCAATAATCTGGCCATCCTGGGCGCGGCGCGGGCGCTGGGCGGCGAGAAAAAGCACCTCATTACCAGCGCCATCGAGCATCCCTCGGTGATGCAACCCTTTCTCAGGCTGCGCGACGAGGGCTGGGAGGTGAGCGTCATCCCCGTGGACAGCACGGGCCGCGTTGACCCGCAAGATGTGGAACGGGCCTTGCGCCCGGATACTGCCCTGGTTTCCGTCATGCACGCCAACAACGAGGTGGGCACGGTCCAGCCCATCGCCGAGATCGCCCGGCTTACCCGGCCAAGGGGCATTCTGCTGCACAGCGATGCCGCCCAGTCCGTGGGCAAGATAGACGTGAACGTGGGGCATCTCGGCGTCGATCTGCTGACCCTGGCCGGGCACAAGTTTTATGCGCCCAAGGGCGTGGGGGCGCTGTTTGTGCGCGATGCTACAAGGCTTGCGCCCGTTCTGGCCGGCGCCGGACATGAGCACGGCCTGCGCCCCGGAACGGAGAATGTGCCCTTTATCGCCGCCCTGGGCTGCGCCGCCAGGCTGGCACACGATTGCCTGCCCAAGACACAGGTGCGCCTGAAAGCCATGCGCGACCAACTGCATTTACAGTTGCTGGCGGGAATTCCTCACCTGGTGCTCAATGGCCACGCGGAGGCGCGTCTGCCCAACACCCTGAACGTTTCCTTCCCCGATGTAAGCGGCCACGAATTACTGGCAATGGCCGCTCGGGACGTGGCCGCCTCCACGGGTTCCGCCTGCCATTCCGGCGACCACGCCGTGAGCGGCGTGCTGGGAGCGATGGGCGCCAACAGGGAACGCGCGGCTGGAGCCATCAGG
>JAUYFW010000176.1 GCA_030690835.1 Sulfurimicrobium sp.
AAATAGCTGCCGGTGATCAGCATGGAAAGACGATGATCGCCCCCGGATATCCAGCTCGCCAGGCCGTAAGTGAGCGGGCCGAGCATGGAGGACAGCTTCACCGCCAGCCCCCACAGGCCGAAAAATTCGGCATTGTGCCGCGGCGGGCTGAGGTAGCCGACCAGGGCGCGCCCGGCGGATTGCGAGGCGCCCAGGCAGAGGCCGGTAAGGTTGGCCGCGAGCCAGAATTTACCCGGCGTGTCGGCGTGATAGGCGATCGCCACCATCAGCAGCCAGCCCAGCAAAGTGATCGCGATAGTTCGGATGTGCCCGATCCGGTCCTGAACATGGCCGAACAGGAAGGCCCCGGCCGCTGCGGTGACGTTGACCACCAGCACCATCATGATGGTTTCCCGCGTGTCAAAATGCATCGCCTGCTGGGCATAAATGGCCGCCAGGGCGATCACCGCCTGGATGCCCGCCTGGTAGAACACCAGGCACACCAGGAAGCGCGCCAGGTCGCGATAGCGGCGGGCGTGACGCAGCGTATCGCCGAGCCGGAGCAGAGATTCCGTCACCATGCCGCGCCCGGCGCGGTGGGGCTGCGGCACGGCGCGCTCCCTGAGCACGAGGAAAGTGGGCAGGGAGGAAAGCGCGAACAGGGCGGCCGTGATCAGCATGGACACGGGCACGAACTCGTCAGCGCCCTGCCCCTGCCCTTCGGCCCAGGCAATATAGGCCAGGGAAGCCCCCAGGCTGGCCAGGCCGCCGATGAAACCGATGCTCCAGCCCCATCCCGACACCTTGCCCATGGCTTCGCCCCTGGCCAGTTCCGGCAGGAAGGCGGCGATCAGGTTCTCGCCGCTGGCGAAGAAGAAATTGCTGAGAACAACGAGCGCGACCGCCAGGTAAAGATCGCCCTCCCCCACCAGCGCCAGGGCGGCGGTGAATACCACGCAGCCGGCGGTGGTGAAAAACAACAGTTTCTTCTTGGCGGCATAGGCATCGGCATAGGCGCCCAGCGCGGGGGCCGTGAGCATCACCAGGAAATAGGACAGCGCCAGCGCCGCCGACCAGGCGAACGTACCCCAATCCTTGCCCTGCGCCACCACCGCCACGAAATAGGCGTTAAAAATGGCGGTAATCACCACCGTGGTATAACCGGAGTTGGCAAAATCGTACATCGCCCAGGCCCACACCTCGCGCGGGCGAACGCTTTCGGCCAGTATTTTGCTGCTCATGCCAGTTTTTGATCCGTCACAAAAGTACGGTTGAAGCATAGCAGACATAAGGATATATTGGCCTCATCCCATCACGTGAACAAGGAGTTTGCCATGACCGATATCACCGCATTGCTTGGCGTCGAAGCCGAGAGTCTGCTGACCCATCAATGCCGCGTTTCCAGGGACATGCTGCACCTGCCCGGTCCCGACTATGTGGACCGCGTGGTGTCGCAAAAGGATGTCCGTCCCGGCGTGCTGCGCGCCCTGCAAACCCTGTTCGACCACGGGCGCATGGGCGGCAGCGGCTACCTCTCCATCCTGCCGGTGGACCAGGGCATCGAGCATTCCGGCGGCGCCTCCTTCGCGCCCAACCCGATCTATTTCGACCCGGAGAACATCGTCAGGCTGGCCATCGAGGGCGGCTGCAACGCGGTGGCTTCGACCTTGGGCGTGCTGGGCTCGGTGGCACGCAAATATGCCCACAAGATTCCCTTCATCGTCAAGATCAATCACAACGAAATTCTGACCTACCCGGAAATCTACGACCAGACCCTGTTCGCCAGCGTGGACCAAGCCTTCGACATGGGCGCCGTGGCCATCGGCGCCACCGTGTATTACGGCTCGCCCGAATCGCGGCGCCAGATCCAGGAAATCTCCGAGGCCTTCGCCCACGCCCACGAACTGGGCATGGCCACGGTGCTATGGGCTTACCTGCGCAACCCCGGCTTCAAGAAGGACGGCGTGGACTACCACACCAGCGCCGACCTCACCGGCCAGGCCAACCACCTCGCCGCCACCATCGAGGCCGACATCGTCAAGCAGAAGCAGGCCGAGAACAACGGCGGCTACACCGCCATCAAGTTCGGCAAGACCCATCCCAAGGTCTACAGCGAGCTCACCAGCGATCACCCCATCGACCTGACACGCTACCAGGTGATGAATTGCTTCATGGGCCGCGCCGGCATGATCAATTCCGGCGGCGCATCCGGCGGCGCCGACGACCTGGCCCAGGCGGTGCGCACCGCCGTGATCAACAAGCGTGCCGGCGGAATGGGCCTGATCTCGGGGCGCAAGGCATTCCAGAAGCCGATGCAGGATGGGGTGACGCTGCTCAACGCAATTCAGGACGTGTATTTGTCCGGGGATATAAGCATCGCTTAGTTATAAAAATACCCCCATTATCTTCCGACTTTTCTTAATCCCGGATTATCCATTAGGGCCAAAACACCGCTGTAGGAGCGGCGCCCTCGCCGCGATTCGCGCCGGGGGCGGCGCTCCTACATGCGCGTGCATTCCAATGGACAATCCGGGTTAATGATGCCCTTCTTCCGCTTCGTTCCCCAGCGGCCATAACTGGTGCGTATCGAGGAGCAAGCGGTAGCGGGACTCCGCGGACTCCAGTTGCACCAGCGCCGCGGCCAGACGCGCCTCCATCGCCTGTCGGCGTGCCAGCAGCACGTCGTTCAAGCCCAATTCCCCCAGGGCATAGGCGCGCGCCATTTTGTCCGCGTTGCGCTGCATCAGATCGCTTGCGGCCGTGGCGCTTTGCCAGCTGGCGTAGGACGCCTTGGCATTGTTATAGACGGCACTGATGTCCGCTTCCAGGCGACGCAGCACCAATGCCTCCCGTTGCGTGGCCATCTCGGCCCGGGCAGAAGCTTCAGCGCTGGCGGCGCGGCGCGCACCGCCCGGCAGGGGAATAGTCACGGATACCCCGGTCACGCTCTCGCTGCCGTTGCGCTCGGACAAATAATGCAGCCCCACCGAGGGATCTGGAATGCGGTCGGCATCCGCGCGCCGGGCGCTGAGCTGGGCGATTTTCGATTCGGCGCGGGCAAGCAATAGTTCGTGGTTATGGTCCAGTCCCAGATCGAGCCAATAGGCGAGATCCCGCGGCAAAGGCTGGGGTTCGCCCGCCAGCGGCTTGGGCGGCAGCGGCAAGGAAGGGAAATGCCGCTTGAGACTAGACGTGGCGTTATCGGCACGCAGTTTCGCCTGTTGCAATTCAATTTCCGCCTGCATCAGCGCGGCTCGGGCCAGCTCCTCTTCCAGTTGCGCGGCATCGCCCGCCTTGACGCGGCGCGTCACCACATCCAGTTGCTGTTTGAGCACATCCACCTGCTGTTGCCATTGCTCGCCGCGGCTCCGCTCGCGCGACCAGGCGAACCAGCCGGACAGCAGCTTGCGCCCGGCCTCGTGCATGGAATCGCCATAGCCATTCTGCGCCAGCACCACGGTCTGCTGCCCCAGGGCGGAGTCCAGCTCGGCCTTGCGCGGCAGGCGCAACGCCCGCTCCAGCCCGACGTTCCAGTCACGCAGATTATCACCGCTGTCCTTGATGCGTCGCCGCGCCGTGCCGCCGGTCACGTTGAATTCATGGCTACCGGCATCCAGCCGCTCGCGTACCGCTTCGCCCGCCTGGATGCCGGACTGTGCGGCAAGCACGGAAGGATAATTCTGCAACACCTGCTGTACCACCTGCTGCGTTGGCAGATCGGGATATTCCCGAAATTCCGCCGCCTGCGTGTGGAGTGAAAAACCCGCCGCCATGGCAGCGGCAATCCATTTCAGTTTCATGTTCATGCAAATCTCCCAAATTCCAGCACCGGCGAGATCCAGTAAGCCACCTCGCGGTTCGGCAGATCCTGTTTCAGATGTTCGATCAGCGTAGCCGCTTCGTCACGGTTCATGACAATCTGCATCCGCACCCGGTTGGCCCGCCCGCGCACCTGCTCAGCCGCGCTATGAAAAGCCGCACCAGCGCCATGCCCCTCGACGGCGCTGGTGGTAAAGCCGCTCGCCATCTCGGGGTGACTCAATAAATGATCGACCAGATTTTCCTCAAGTGCCTTGGGAAAAACGATGGTCAGACAACAA
>JAUYFW010000177.1 GCA_030690835.1 Sulfurimicrobium sp.
CTGTTCATGGATTGCTGGTTGCTGCTGGTCTGGGCGTATTGGGCCTGGATGATGTGTTTGGATTGTTCCAGCAGGTTGGCGATGCGCCGGGTGCAGAAGTCGTGGAAGGCGGCGCTTTGGTGGGTGAGCTGGTGGAAGTCGGCGCTGTTGAGCTGGTAGCAGAAGAGGTCGTCGCGCGCGCGGTAGGTGCTGGTGACGGGGCGTTTGGAGAGCAGGGCGCCGAGCGGGAAGCATTCGCCTTCGTGCAGTTCGAGCCAGGCGCTGTCGTCCTGGGCCTGAACGACGCCTTGTTCGCCTTGCACAACGCCTTGTTTGATGATGTAGAAGGTGGGGGCTTCGCCTTGTTCGGGCGAGAGCACGACTTCGCCTTGGGCGTAGTAGCTGATCTGGAGACGGGAGGACAGCCAGTCCAGGTCACTGCGCTCCATGCGGTCGAACGGGGCGTGGCGGCGCAGGTGATCGGCCGTGGACTGAATGTGTGAAGTGTTTTCCGCTGCCATGATTCCTCCGCTGTGGAGGAATCATAACGGTGCGGTTACATTAGCGTCAAAGTTATGCGTAGCGGGTTAGGATAGTTTGATCCGCAAAGCCAGGTCAGTGTGCGAATCCGCGTTGCGTAGCGCGTCTTCGTAGCTGATCCGCCCATCTTTATAAAGCCTGAACAGGCTGTCGTCAAAAACCTGCATGCCCTCTTCAGTGCCCTTCTTGATCGCATCTTTCAATACGTCGATCTTCCCTTTCTGGATCAGTTCCGAAGCATAAGCCGATTGCAGAAGTATCCCGGTTGCCAGCGCCTGCTTGCCGTTGGTATCGGGCAACAAGCGCTGCGCAACCACGCCCTTGAGATTGAGAGACAAATCGAGCAATACCTGGCGGCGAGCATCTTCAGGGAAAAAATTGATAATGCGGTCAATCGCCTGATTCGCGTTGTTGGAGTGCATGGTGGAGAGGCATAGCACACCGGCTTCCGCATACATGATCGCGTGCTGGGCGGTCTCCCGGTCGCAAATCTCGCCAATGACGATCACGTCAGGGGCTTCACGCATCGCGTTGCGCAGGGCATCCCCGAACGTCAGCGTGTCCAGTCCGACTTCACGTTGCTCGACAATCGCCTTGCCATGCGAGAAAAGGTATTCGATCGGGTCCTCGATGGTCAGGATATGCCCGTCCATTTGCTTGGCGCGATAATCAACCATTGCCGCCATGGTCGTGCTTTTCCCGGTTCCGGCCGCGCCCACCATCAGCACCAGCCCTCGCTTGAGCAAGGAGAGTTTGCGCACCTGCGGCGGCAAGCCAAGTTCTTCAAAAGTCGGGATGGTCGATTTGATCCGACGCACAGCCACCGACACTTCGCCGCGCTGGTAGTATACGTTCAGGCGGAAACGGCCAATACCGTCGATCGACAGCGCGAAATTGGATTCCTTGGTCGCCTCGAAATCCTTGCATTGACGCTTGGTCATGAAGGCGTAAGCCAGCGCCTTCGACTCGCCCGTGTTGAGCGCGGGCATATCAACCGGGTGCGTCACGCCATCAACCTTGATATGAGGCCGCGTATTGGCCGTCAACAGCAGATCGGACGCCCCTTCGTCCACCATCAACTGCAAAAGGGTTTTTGTATCGCTCATTTCCCCTCCTATGGTTTCCGCAAATCTGGTTTGATGTTGTTCAACCCACGATACATGCAAAAGCACTGTTGAGTAAAGGAGGGAAGCAACGTAAAATCCGGGCTGTGCGGGTGTAGCTCAATGGTAGAGCAGAAGCTTCCCAAGCTTACGACGAGGGTTCGATTCCCTTCACCCGCTCCACGATTTTCAGCCTCGCACCGCCTTCGCCTCTGGCATTTGTCATTCCACGGTGACGGATTTGGCGAGATTTCTCGGCTTGTCCACATCCGTTCCCTTGCACAGTGCCGCGTGGTAGGCCAGGATTTGCAGCGGCACGGTATGGACGATCGGGCTTAAAGGACCGGCGGGTGTCGGCAGGCGCAGAAGATGCAATCCTTCCTGCGGCGTGAAATAGCTATCCAGATCGGCGAACACATATAATTCGCCGCCGCGGGCACGCACCTCTTGCA
Source organism: Sulfurimicrobium sp. (assembly GCA_030690835.1). Taxonomy (GTDB): domain Bacteria; phylum Pseudomonadota; class Gammaproteobacteria; order Burkholderiales; family Sulfuricellaceae; genus Sulfurimicrobium. The sequence goes on from JAUYFW010000177.1 coordinate 2,075, forward strand.
GGTTTGATTTGAGCTTTTCCAGCAGGATGTCGTTGGGCGCCACCGCCACTACCGGCATATCCTTGTCCACCAGGGCCAGGGGGCCGTGTTTCAACTCTCCCGCCGGATAGGCTTCGGCATGGATGTAGGAAATTTCCTTGAGCTTGAGCGCACCCTCCATAGCGATGGGGTAATGCACGCCGCGCCCCAGAAACAGCGCATGATGCTTGTCGGCGAAACGCTCCGCCCACGCCGCGATTTGCGGTTCCAGCGCCAGCGCTTGCTGCACTAATCCAGGCAATTCACGCAACTGTTCCAGCCACGCCTTTTCCTGAGCATCACTAATCTTGCCGCGCAAACGTCCCAATACCAGCGTCAACAGGAACAGTGCGACCAGTTGCGTGGTAAACGCCTTGGTGGAAGCGACACCGATTTCCGGCCCGGCGCGGGTCAGAAACTTGAGCTCGGAGGTGCGCACCAGCGCGCTTTCCGCTACGTTGCAAATCGCCAGACTGTGCTTGTGTCCCAGGGCTCTGGCCTGGATCAGTGCGTCGATGGTGTCGCGCGTTTCGCCGGACTGGGAAATGGTCACGATCAGGGTATCGGGGTCAGCCACGCTATCGCGGTAGCGGTATTCGCTGGCGATTTCCGCACGGCAGGGCAAGCCGGTTAAAGATTCAATCCAGTATTCCGCCACCTTGGCCGCATGGTAGCTGGTACCGCAGGCGAGAATGCGCACACCGTTGACAGCACGCAGGATGCTCTCCGCCCCCGGTCCGAATATGGACGGCGATACGCTGCTGGTGGTCACTGCCGCCAGCAGTGTGTCGGCGATGGCCCGTGGCTGTTCGTGAATTTCCTTCTGCATGAAATGGCGGTAATTGCCCAATTCCGTCATGTCGGCGGAGAGTTCGGATACATGCACGGAACGCTCGACGGGTTGCCCGGAAGCATCAAATATTTTAACCCCGAGCAGGCCGATGTCGGCGATGTCGCCCTCTTCCAGATACATCACTTTTTGCGTCACCGGCAGCAGGGCCGACACGTCCGAGGCGATAAAGTTTTCCTCGATGCCGAGGCCAATCAGCAGGGGACTGCCGCGCCGTGCGGCGACGAGTTGATGGGGCGCGTCCGCGCACACCACGCCAATGGCGTAAGCGCCGTGCAGTTCCGCTGTTGCGGCGCGTACCGCCGCGAGCAGGTCGCGATCGGCGCGGTAGTGATGATGAATAAGGTGAACAATGACTTCGGTATCGGTCTCGGAAGTAAAGACGTAGCCCAGCGATTTGAGTCGCTCGCGCAGCGTTTCGTGGTTTTCGATGATGCCGTTGTGAACCACGGCAATCTCGTTCGCGCTGACGTGTGGATGGGCATTATCATGGGTGGGCGCACCGTGGGTCGCCCAGCGCGTATGCGCGATCCCGAGGTGACCGTGGATCTGCTGCCGCCCCGCCTCGGCGGTCAGCTCGACCACCCGTCCGATACTGCGCACGCGCTGCAAGCCATTATTGATGACCACCAGCCCGGCCGAGTCATAACCGCGGTATTCGAGGCGGCGCAGCCCTTCCAGCAGGATAGGCACGACATTGCGCTGCGCCACGGCTCCGACAATCCCACACATAGACTTACTCCCTGGTTTTCTTGACCGGACGCTTCCACCCGGCGATCGTGATTTGCCTGGCGCGTGACAAGCTCAGTTCTCCGCTTGGCGTATCCTTGGTGATGGTGGAACCGGCACCGATGGTTGCGCCCTTGCCCACCGTTACCGGCGCAACCAGCTGGGTATTGGAGCCGATGAAGGCTTCATCCTCGATTACGGTACGATGCTTGTTGGCGCCATCGTAGTTGCAAGTGATGGTTCCCGCGCCGATATTCACCTTCGCGCCCACCGTGGCGTCGCCGACATAGCTCAGGTGATTGATCTTGCTGTTATATCCGACCTGGCTGTTTTTCAGTTCAACAAAATTCCCGATGTGCACTTCGTCTGCCAACCGGGTACCGGGACGAATTCTGGCATAGGGTCCGATACGGCAGTCGGCGCCGATTTCGGCTTGTTCCAGCAGGCTGAAGGGTTCGATACGTGTACCCGCGGCCACCGCTACTTCGCGCAGCACGCAGTTAGCGCCCACTCGCACGCCATTACCCAATACGACATGGCCTTCGAATACACAGTTAACATCTATTTGCACGTCCCTGCCGCAACTGAGTTCACCGCGAACATCGATTCGCTTTGGATCGATCAGAGTCACGCCTTGCTCCAGCAAATTTTGCGCCTGTTCATGTTGATACAGGCGCTCCAGGTGAGCAAGCTGACTCTTGCTGTTGACGCCAAGAACTTCCCAGTGGTGCGCCGGCTGTACGGTGGCAATCTCAACGCCCTGCCCTACGGCAAGAGCGATAATATCGGTAAGGTAATATTCCCCTTGGGAATTATCATTTTTCAATGCCGCAAGCCAAGCCGAGAGATACTGATTCGGCACGGCCATAATTCCAGTGTTGACTTCGTGAATTGCGCGTTCGTCCGGCGTGGCATCTTTTTCTTCCACGATGCTCATGACTTTTCCGTTTTTGCGCACTATGCGTCCATAGCCCTTGGGTTCGTTCATGACCATGGTCAGCAGCGCCACATTCCCGGGCAGGGCCATCTGCAGCAGGGATAGCAGCGTTTCGGCGCGGATCAATGGTACATCCCCATAAAGCACGAGTGTCACATGATCGGCGTTGAGGTAAGGCATTGCCTGCCGCACCGCATGGCCGGTGCCCAGTTGTGGCTCCTGCAGCACCATTTGCACCTCCGCCTGTGCTACGGCGCGGGGAACTGCGTCACCGCCATGGCCATAGATCACACAGATTTTGGCGGGATCGAGCGTCCTGGAGGTATTCAGCGCGTGCTGCAGTAAAGATCTTCCCGCCAGTTCATGCAGAACCTTGGGGCGATCTGAATTCATGCGCGAGCCTTTACCGGCGGCGAGGATTACGATGTCGATGGGTAGCGGCATGGCAAATTTGAACTAAAAACTGGATTATAAATAAAAAAGGCAGCCGAGGCTGCCTTTTCATGGGTGCGATTTGAACTCAATGGCCTGCTTGTTTGCGAAGATGCTGTATGGCACGAATCTGCGCAACAGCTTCCGCCAGTTCAGCCTCAGCCTTGGCATAATCCATCGCGGCGGAGCGATCCTTCATGGCTTCCTCTGCCCGTTGCTTGGCATCCAGCGCCTTGGCTTCGTCAAGATCCTTGCCACGTAGCGCCGTGTCGGCCAGAATCGTTACCACTTGCGGCTGCACTTCCAAAATACCGCCCGAGACGAAGAATAATTCCTCCTCAGCTTGATCGGGAATTTTTACCCTGACCGTACCCGGCTTCATGCGCGAGATGAATGGCGCATGACGCGGATAAATCCCCACTTCGCCGGCTGCAGCCGGCGCGGCAATATACTCCGCCAGTCCCGAGAAAATGGACTGCTCGGCGCTTACCACATCCACATGTATTGTCATTGCCATGGAAGGCGTCCTTTACTGGATGGTTTTGGCTTTTTCAACGGCTTCTTCGATGCCACCTACCATGTAGAACGCTTGTTCCGGCAGGTGATCGTACTCACCGTTGACAATACCCTTGAAGCCGGCAAGCGTGTCCTTGAGCGACACGAACTTGCCCGGGCTACCGGTAAACACTTCGGCGACGAAGAACGGCTGCGACAGGAAACGCTGAATCTTGCGCGCACGGGCCACGGCCAGTTTGTCCTCGGGGGAGAGTTCGTCCATACCCAGAATCGCAATAATGTCGCGCAATTCCTTGTAGCGCTGCAGCGTGGACTGTACGGCACGCGCCACGGTGTAGTGCTCTTCCCCAACCACCAGCGGATCGAGCTGGCGCGAGGTCGAATCCAGCGGATCCACTGCGGGGTAAATACCCAGCTCCGCCACCTGACGGGACAGCACCACGGTCGCATCCAGGTGGGCGAAGGTAGTTGCCGGCGACGGGTCGGTCAAGTCGTCCGCGGGCACGTAAACGGCCTGGATGGAGGTAATGGAACCTTTCTTGGTGGAGGTGATGCGCTCCTGCAAGCGGCCCATTTCTTCTGCCAGCGTTGGCTGGTAACCCACTGCGGAAGGCATACGGCCCAGCAGCGCGGATACTTCGGTTCCGGCCAGGGTGTAACGGTAAATGTTGTCGATGAACAGCAACACGTCGCGGCCTTCGTCACGGAAGAACTCTGCCATGGTCAGGCCGGTCAGCGCCACGCGCAGGCGGTTGCCCGGGGGTTCGTTCATCTGGCCGTAAACCAGCGAAACCTTGTCCAGCACGCCGCCTTCCTTCATTTCGTGGTAGAAGTCGTTACCTTCACGAGTACGTTCGCCCACGCCGGCAAACACCGAGTAACCACTGTGCTCGACCGCGATGTTGCGGATCAGTTCCATCATGTTAACGGTCTTGCCCACGCCGGCGCCGCCGAACAGGCCTACCTTACCGCCCTTGGCAAACGGGCAGATCAGGTCGATCACCTTGATGCCGGTTTCGAGCAATTCGTTGGAAGCCGCCAGTTCGTCGAAGGCCGGGGCCTTGCGATGAATACCCCAACTGGTTTCGTTGCCGATGGGGCCCATTTCGTCGATGGGGTTGCCCAGCACGTCCATGATACGGCCCAGCGTCTTGGTTCCAACCGGCACGGAAATTGCGGCCCCGGTTGCATTCACGGCCATGCCGCGGCGCAAGCCGTCTGTTGAACCCATTGCGATGGCACGCACTACGCCGTCACCCAACTGCTGCTGTACTTCCAGCGTGAGTTCGACTTCTTCCATTTTTAAGGCGTCATATATTTTGGGCATGGAATCGCGGGGAAACTCGACGTCCACAACCGGCCCAATGATTTGCACCACTTTACCTTGGCTCATTTTCTATCCTCGATACTGTTGATTCTTAAGATCCGTTTTATTGCTTGGGGTGCGCTTTGCTTAAACAGCAGCCGCACCGGCGACAATTTCAGACAATTCCTTGGTGATCGCTGCCTGACGGGTCTTGTTGTAGATCAGCTTGAGCTCGTCGATGACATTGCCAGCATTGTCAGATGCTGATTTCATCGCCACCATGCGGGCACTTTGTTCTGACGCCATGTTTTCCGACACGGCCTGGTATACCAACGCTTCGATATAACGCGTCATCAGTTCATCGATTACCGATTTCGCGTCAGGTTCGTAGATGTAGTCCCAGTGGCCCTTCGCTGAACCCAGTTCCGCGCCGGAGAGCGGCAGGATCTTTTCCAGCACGGGCTCCTGCTTCATGGTGTTGATGAAGCGCGTATAACCAAGGTACAACTCGTCGATCTTGCCTTCCACATAGGCATCGAGCATTACCTTCACCGGCCCGATCAGTTTCTCCAGATGAGGGTAATCGCCCAAACCGGTTACGTGCGACAGCACGCTACCGCCCATGCGCTGCAGGAAACCAAATCCCTTGCCGCCCAGAGCGCAGGCATCTACACCGACACCGGCGCTTTCCCATTTTTTCATCTGGCTCAGCACCATGCGTGTCACGTTGGTATTGAGACCACCGCATAAACCCTTATCCGATGTCACCATGATGACGCCTACCCGCTTCACCCCTTCACGCTGAATCAGGAAGGTGTGTTTATATTCGGTATGCGCATGGCTCAAGTGGGCAGCAACATTGCGAATCTTCTCGCCATAGGGACGAGCGGCCCGCATCCGTTCTTGCGCTTTGCGCATTTTGGATGCTGCCACCATTTCCATGGCGCGGGTGATCTTCTGGGTATTCTGGACACTCTTGATCTTCGTCCGAATCTCTTTTCCGCTCGCCATTATTCAGTCCTAACTCAATATTCCGTGTCGATTTAGTAAACCGAACTGGCCTTGAACTCGTCAATCGCGCCCGCCAGGGTTTTCTCGCTGTCAGCACTCACGTCACGTTCGTTCTCGATGGTGTTCATCAGAGCGCCGTGCTTGCTCTTCATGAAGGCCTGCAGCGCGGCTTCAAAGGACAGCGCTTTCTTGACATCCACATCGTCCATATAGCCTTTGTTGACGGCGAACAGGGTGACTGCCATTTCAGAGGTGTTCATGGGGGAATACTGGTTCTGCTTCATCAGCTCCGTCACCAGCTTGCCACGCTCCAACTGCTTGCGGGTCGCCTCATCCAGATCGGATGCAAACTGGGCAAAAGCCGCCAGTTCGCGATACTGTGCAAGGGCCAGACGAATACCGCCGCCCAGCTTCTTGATGGCCTTGGTCTGCGCCGCACCACCGACACGCGACACCGACAGGCCGGCGTTGATGGCGGGACGGATACCTGCATTGAACAGATCGCTTTCGAGGAAAATCTGTCCGTCGGTAATGGAAATCACGTTGGTTGGCACGAAGGCGGACACGTCGCCGGCCTGGGTTTCAATCACCGGCAGGGCGGTGAGTGAGCCGGTTTTGCCCTTGACGGCGCCGTTGGTGATTTTTTCAATGTGATCGGCATTCACCCGTGCTGCGCGCTCCAGCAAGCGGGAGTGCAGGTAAAACACATCGCCCGGATACGCTTCGCGGCCTGGCGGGCGGCGCAGCAGCAGGGAAATCTGACGATAGGCCCAAGCCTGCTTGGTCAGATCGTCATATACGATCAGGGCGTCTTCACCACGATCACGGAAGTATTCACCCATGGTGCAACCAGCATAAGGTGCAATGTACTGCATCGCGGCGGGGTCGGAAGCCATAGCCGCCACCACGATGGTGTGGCCCATGGCGCCGTGCTCTTCCAGCTTGCGCACCACGTTGGCGACGGACGACGCCTTCTGGCCCACGGCGACATAAACGCAGATAACGCCGGTGCCCTTCTGGTTGATGATGGCGTCGACCGCCACCGCGGTTTTGCCGGTCTGGCGGTCACCGATGATCAGTTCGCGTTGACCGCGACCGATCGGCACCATGGCATCAACCGATTTCAAACCGGTTTGCAGCGGTTGCGATACGGACTGACGGGAAATCACGCCCGGCGCTACCTTTTCAATGGGGGAAGTCTGAGTTGCGTTGATCGGCCCCTTTCCATCAATCGGGATGCCCAGCGAATTCACTACACGACCGATCAGGGCTTCGCCCACGGGCACTTCCAGAATCTTGCCGGTGCACTTGACGGTGTCGCCTTCGGTAATGTGTTCATATTCGCCCAGCACCACGGCGCCAACCGAATCACGCTCGAGGTTCAGCGCGAGACCAAAGGTGTTGCCTGGAAATTCCAGCATTTCACCCTGCATCACATCGCTCAAGCCATGAATACGCACGATACCGTCGGTTACCGACACTACCGTGCCCTGATTGCGCGCTTCTGCCGCAGTGGCGAACTTTTCGATCTTGCTCTTGATCAGGTCACTGATCTCTGAGGGGTTTAACTGCATTCTTTATTTCTCCTAGCGTTTCAGCGCAAAAGCCATGTTATCCAACTGGCCGCGCACAGAGGCGTCAATCACCACGTCACCGGCATTTATTTTCACGCCGCCAATCAGTTCGGGATCCACCCTGACTCGCGTCGTCACCTTGCGGGCGAAGCGTTTTTCGAGCAGGCCGGCCATTTCTTTCTCTTGCTCAGCGGAAAGCGGGAAAGCGCTGACGATATCGGCTTCCAGCAAGCCGCTTTGCTCGGCCTTGAGCTTTTCAAACTGCGCGGCGATTACCGGCAGCAGGGCGAGGCGGCCATTTTCGAGTAACAGGCGGATCAGATTCTTGCCTTCCTCGTTCAACTCCTTGTCCGTCACTGCAAGAAAAACCTGCTCGACATTGGCACTTGTGAACTTGGGATTGGCAATGGCATCGCTCATCGTGGCATCGCTCGCCACTGCTGAGGCGGTAGCCAGCATGCGCGACCATTCGGCCAGTGCGGCCTTCTGGCTTGCCAGGCGATACACCGCTTCGGCGTAGGGCCTTGCTATCGTAACGGTTTCCATAGGTTATCGCCGCCTAGATTTCGTTCTTGAGCGAAGTCAGCAGCTCGGCGTGCGCCTTGGCGTCCACTTCGCGGCGCAGGATCTTCTCGGCACCCGCGACAGCCAGTTCGGCCACCTGTTGACGCAATACTTCGCGCGCACGGTTGATTTCCTGCTCGATTTCCGCCTTGGCGCCAGCGATCAGTCGGTCGCCCTCGTCCTTGGCGATGCTTTTGGCTTCCTCGATTACCTGGGAAGCACGCTTCTCTGCCTGGGCAATCACTTCACCAGCCTTCAGCTTGGCATCGTGCATGGACTCGGTAGCACGGCGTGAGGCCAGTTCCAGTTCATGCTTGCCACGCTCACCGGCGGCGAGGCCATCGGCGATGAGCTTTTTGCGCTCGGTCAGTGCCTGCATGATGGGCGGCCACACAAACTTCATGCAGAACCAGACGAACATGATGAACATGATCGTTTGCCCGAGAAGGGTTGCATTGATATTCATGCATAAACCTTTCTAGAGTTAATAATTACAGCCAGGTTAGCCGGCCACTGCGAACAGGACGTACATGGCGATACCAACGGCAATCATCGGCACCGCGTCGACCAGACCCATCACCACGAAAAACTGGGTACGCAGCATCGGGATCAGCTCGGGCTGACGTGCGGCGCCTTCAAGAAAGCGGCCACCCAGAATGCCGATACCTACAGCGGCACCCAGTGCACCCAGACCCATCATGATCGCACCCGCGATAAAAAACATTGCCTGCGCTCCAACGTCCATTTGCTTCTCCTAAGTTTAAGTTTAAAGTGAATCGGTTAAATGAAAAATTTTAATGGTGTTCCTGGTGCGCCATATCCATATAGACGATGGTGAGCGTCATGAAGATGAAGGCCTGCAGGGTTACGATCAGGATGTGGAAAATAGCCCACCCCAATGAAAGAATAATCTGGGAGCCGAACAGCAACGTGCTGCCGAATGTGGCGCTTGCCCAGGAGGCTCCCATGAGCGCGATCAGAATGAAGATCATTTCGCCGGCATACATGTTGCCGAAGAGACGCAGTGCCAGGGAAACCGGCTTGGCGATGAGGTTGACGCCTTCCAGAAAGATATTGGCGGGCAGACCGAACTTGCCGAATGGCTGCAGCGTCAATTCGCCCACAAAGCCGCCCAGACCCTTCATCTTGATGCTGTAGAAAATGACCAGAAAGAATACCGCGATGGACATGCCGAACGTGGCGTTTGGATCGGTGGTTGGCACGACCTTGAAGAACGGCACGCCTGCGGCCTGCGCGATTAACGGTATATAGTCAATCGGCAGCAAATCCATCAGATTCATCAACAGAATCCAGGCAAAAATGGTCAGGGCCAGCGGCGCAACCATGTCATTTTTGGCGGTAAACGAGCCACGCACACTGGTATCAATGAATTCGACGATCCATTCGACAAAATTCTGCAGCCCGCTCGGTACGCCAGCGGACGCTTTTTGTGCCGCCCGGGCAAACAGGAACAAAAATACCGCCCCCAGAACGAAGGCAACAATTGTGGTATCCAGATTGATGGCCCAGAAACCCATTTCCTTGGCTTCCTGTGCGCTATGAGCAACACCCATCGTGCCATCCGGCAGCTTGCCATAAGTCAGATTCTGCAGGTGGTGCCTGATATATTCCGCGGAGGTATGTATTTCGCCAGACATTTATTGTTTCTCTATTCCACTTATTATTGTTGAAACCACCAGGACCAACTGCCCCAGCACAAAACCGAGCAGCAAGGGTGCCGGCATCAGTTTCAACCATCCCAATCCCGCCGCAATCAGCAGCGCGACCACAAAAAAACGTTCCATACTGGAACGGACAAGCTTTGCCAGTTCCCGGCGCGGATCCTGCGCGGGCTCCCGAGCCCCACTTCGCATGTGCCAGACCAGCAACACGGTGTTTGACAGCGCTGCCATGCCGCCAAACCACGCCGCACCGGCAGCAGCCTCCCCCATGTAAACATGAGCCAAGTATGCACCAATCGCCGCAGCCACGGCCTGATGCATCATGATACGGTTAGCGTACACAAGCTGCTTTCGGCACCGCGAAAAACCGGCAAATCATAATATATGCTTGAAGAATCGTCAAACCTTTCTTATGGTCGAATAAGTTAAGGTTATGCGCTGACCATGTTGAGCGGGTCTGCTCAAAACCTGGCGATGATGCCGTCAAGCTGTTCCAGATTGTCGTAGTCAATGGCCAGACGGCCCTTTCCGCCCTTGCGCGGCGTCAGGGTCACGCGTGCGCCGAGCTTCTCAGCCAGCTCTTCCTGCAGGCGCATCACGTCGCGGTCCGGCGTCTGCTTGCGCACATCAACCGGCTTGAGCAGGCGCTGCGCCAGCTTCTCCGCTTCGCGGACAGACAATCCCTTGTTGATGATTTCATGGGCGGCGTCGATCTGTTTGACCTGAGTCAGTCCGAGCAGCGCTCGTCCATGCCCCATGTCGAGAAGATTTTGCATCATCATTTCCTGCACCCGTGGCGCAAGGTTCAACAGGCGCAGTAGATTGGTAACCGCACTTCGCGAGCGGCCAACGGCTTCTGCGGCCGATTGGTGGGTGAGCGCAAACTCGTCGACCAGCCTCTGAATGCCCATTGCCTCTTCCAGAGGATTGAGATTTTCGCGCTGGATGTTCTCGATCAAGGCCATGGCCAGTGCGGCTTCGTCTGCAATCTCGCGTATCAGGGCGGGGATCTCGCTCAGTCCAGCCAGTTGCGCCGCGCGCCAGCGCCGTTCTCCGGCGATGATTTCGTAACGGCTTTCCGCCACCGGGCGCACCAGCACCGGCTGTATTACGCCCTGAGCCTTGATGGAATCGGCAAGCTGCTGCAATGAATCCTGGTCCATATGCGTGCGGGGCTGATATTTCCCGGGCTGCAGCATGGTCACTGCGAGTTGCCGCAGGGTATCCCCTTCTATTCCAGCATCACCGCCAGCCAACAGCGCATCCAGCCCGCGCCCCAATCCTTTGAGTCTGACCATTCTTGTCGATTCCCTTTAAGTCACGCGCCAGCCGCTGCAACAGCGTCGCTCTTGCCGATCATTTCACCGGCCAAGGCCAGGTAAGCCTGGGCACCCTTTGAAGCCTTATCATGGTAAAGCACCGGCACGCCGTAGCTGGGCGCCTCTGCCAGGCGAATGTTGCGCGGGATGACGGTGCGGTATACCTTGTCCCCGAAATATTGCTGCAACTGGGCCGAAACCTGTTGCGCCAAAGCGTTGCGCGGATCGAACATGGTGCGCAGCAGACCCTCGATTTCCAGTTGCGGATTGAGGTGCGCGCGCACTCGTTTGATGGTTTTCACCAGATCGCTCAGACCCTCCAGGGCATAGTACTCGCACTGCATCGGGATCATCACCGCATGGGCGGCGCATAAGCCATTCACCGTTAACAGGTTGAGGGCTGGGGGGCAATCGAGCAGGATGTAATCATATTCTTCAGCTACGCTTTCCAGCGCTTTCTTGAGCCGCCATTCGCGCGCCATTTCCTGCACTAACTCGACCTCGGCGCCCGCCAGCTCGCGGTTGGCGGGAATCAGGTCATATTTGGCGCTGGTGGACACCCGCACCTCCGCCAAGGTGCTTTGCTCTAACAGGACATGGTAGACGGTTCGCACCAGGCGATCTTTCTCGACGCCGCTCCCCATGGTGGCGTTGCCCTGCGGATCGAGGTCCACCATCAACACCTTGCGCTTGGCGGCAGCCAGACTGGCTGCAAGATTGACCGTGGTGGTGGTTTTCCCCACCCCGCCTTTCTGGTTGGTTACCGCGATGATTCTGGCCATGGTCACACCCTGATTATTACCAAATGCCGCTGCGCCTCGAGCCCCGGCACATTGAGGGCGACGACTTCGACTTGCTGATATTCGGCTGGCAGCTGCGCCAACTCGTCGTGAGGATAAACACCTTTCATTGCCAGCAACTTGCCGCCGGAGCGACACAGGCGTGCGCTCAGGCGAACGAATTCGGACAAATCGGAAAAGGCGCGCGAGATAACCGCATCAAAAGGCTGCGGCGGTGCGAAGGTATCGACCCGCACACACTCCACCGCAACATTGCTCAATCCCAGTTCGATGCAGGCTTGGCGCAGAAATGTGGTTTTCTTGTGGTTGCTGTCCAGCAAGCTTATCTGCAATTCCGGTTTGACGATTGCCAAAGGAATGCCCGGCAATCCCGCACCGCTTCCCACATCGAGCAAGCGCCCGGTTCCCACATAAGGCAACACGGCCAGACTGTCCAGAAGATGCTGGTAAAGCATGTTTTCCGGCTCTCTTACCGCGGTCAGGTTATAAACCTTATTCCATTTTTGCAGCAAGGCGATGTAATCCAGCAGGCGTCCCTGCTGCTCGGTGCTCAAGGAAAGCCCCATTTGCTCCAGGCCGAAAGCCAGTTTTTCATCCAGGCTCATGCGCTTTTCCGTTCCGCGCGTCCCTGCATGCGCTTCAGATAAACCAGCAACAGCGAAATTGCCGCCGGGGTGACGCCGGAAACGCGGGCCGCCTGCCCCAGCGTTTCGGGCCGAAACTGCGCCAACTTCTGCTTCACCTCGCTCGACAGGCCATGCACTTTGCTGTAATCCATGTCCGGCGGCAGGCGTAGCGCCTCATAATGGTGATGACGCTCGATTTCATCTTGCTGACGCTCAATATACCCCTGATACTTGGCCTGAATCTCCACCTGTTCTGCCACCTGTGGGTCGCTTACGCACTCTCCCGCGCCCGGTAATGACATCAAGGCTTGATAGCTCACCTGGGGGCGACGCAACAGATCGAGCAACGAATACTCGCGCTCAATGGCCTGACCAAGTACCCGCTCCGCAGCCGCCATGTCAATAATTCTTGGATTAACCCAGGTACTTTTGAGGCGTTCTTTTTCCTGCGCCACCGCATCGCGCTTCCGCTCAAAAAAGCGCCAGCGATCGTCATCCACCACCCCGAGTTGGCGCCCGATTTCAGTCAGGCGCAGATCGGCGTTGTCCTCTCTCAGCAGCAAGCGATACTCCGCGCGGCTGGTAAACATGCGGTACGGCTCGGAAACGCCGCGCGTAATCAGGTCATCAACCATCACACCGAGGTAGGCCTGGTCCCGGCCAGGGCTCCAGGATTCTTTTCCGGCCGCATGCAAAGCCGCATTGATCCCGGCCAGCAAGCCCTGCGCCGCAGCCTCTTCGTATCCCGTTGTGCCGTTGATCTGGCCGGCGAAAAACAAGCCCTGTATGGCCTTGGTCTCCAGCGAACTCTTCAGGCCTCGCGGGTCGAAGTAATCGTATTCGATGGCGTAGCCGGGGCGGGTGATGTGGGCGTTCTCGAAGCCACGCATTGAGCGCACCAGCTCATATTGCACGTCGAATGGCAAGCTGGTGGAGATGCCGTTGGGGTAGATTTCGTGGGTAGTCAAGCCTTCCGGCTCGACGAATATCTGGTGTGAGTCCTTGTCGGCAAAACGCATGATCTTGTCTTCGATGGAAGGACAATAGCGAGGCCCGACGCCCTCGATCACGCCGGTGTAAAGCGGGGAACGGTCCAGCCCGCCACGAATGATGTCGTGGGTGCGTTCGTTGGTAGAGGTAATCCAGCAAGACACTTGACGTGGATGCTGTTGCGCCGAGCCAAGATAGGAAAATACCGGCGCCGGATCATCGCCGGGCTGCTCAATCATCACCGAGTAATCCAGGCTGCGCCCATCAATGCGCGGCGGCGTCCCGGTTTTGAGGCGCCCCACCGGCAGCTTCAATTCTCGCAAACGATGCGCCAAAGTGATTGCCGGCGGGTCCCCGGCGCGTCCAGCCTGATAACTGGACTGCCCCACATGCACCAGACCGGCAAGGAAGGTGCCCGCCGTCAACACCACCGCATGGGCTTCGAAGCGCAGGCCGAGTTGCGTAATAACACCCGTTATTCTGTCACCACACAAGGTGAAATCATCAACCGCTTGCTGAAACAGCCATAAATTCGGCTGGTTTTCCAGGCGCCTGCGAATCGCCTGCTTGTACAGCAACCGGTCGGCCTGGGCACGGGTGGCACGCACCGCCGGACCCTTGCTGGAATTCAGGGTGCGAAACTGGATTCCACCTTCGTCCGTTGCTGCCGCCATGGCACCGCCCAAGGCATCGATTTCCTTCACCAGATGGCCCTTGCCAATCCCGCCAATGGC
>JAUYFW010000180.1 GCA_030690835.1 Sulfurimicrobium sp.
AGGCGGCCTGCTTTACCACGGCGACAACAAGGACGTGCTGGCGCACCTGCTCGCCAACGGCTTTCGCGGCAAGGTCAAGCTGATCTACATCGACCCGCCGTTCGACAGCGGCGCGGACTACGTGCGCAAGGTGCAACTGCGCGGGGCGAAAGGCACGGTCAAGATTGAGGGCGAGGATTACGCGCTGGGCGAGCAGGTGCAGTACAGCGACATCTGGGCGAACGACAATTATTTGCAGTTCATGTATGAGCGGTTGTTGATGTTGAAAGAGCTGCTGTCAAATGATGGAAGTATTTATCTTCACTGCGACCAACGTAAATCGCACCACCTAAAAATTCTTGCAGACGAGGTATTCGGACCTGAAAATTTTAGGAATGAAATAACTTGGAAACGGACGTCCTCACACAATGATACGACTGACCGTTTCAGCAAGGTCAAAGATTCCATTCTATTTTATTCAAAGGGTGATGATGCGTCGTTCCACACCACGTATCTTCCATATTCACAAGAGTACATTGACTCAGAATGGAATGAACTGCCATCGGGTAGATACTATAAGTGCGAAAACATGTTGGATCCACAAGGGAAAATGCAGCTTTTCGATTTTCATGGAACCTCGGCTCGTTGGCGAACGAGCCATGAGAAAATGGAGGCACTTTGGAACGCACCTCAAACCGAAGCCACCAATAGCCATGGACTGATAAAGTTGGGTAAGAATGGAAAACCCATTAAGAGGTGCAAAATTGTATTCATGGATGAACTGCCGGGCGTTCAGCTCAGCGATGTATGGGATGACATTTCATATATAGCTGGCAGAGCCCAGGAGGCTGAAAATTATCCGACTCAAAAGCCCAAAAAACTGCTGGAACGGATCATTCATTCTTCCAGCAATCCAGATGATTTAATTCTCGATTGTTTTGTTGGTTCAGGAACAACTGTTGCCGTTGCGCAAGCGATGGGCCGCCGCTGGATCGGCTGCGACATCAACAAGGGCGCCATCCAGACCACGGCCAAACGCTTGCAAGGCGTGATGCGGGAGCAGGCGGCAGCATTGCAGAATGCCCGGCAAGGCGAACTGCTACCCTCTCCCCCGGCCCCTCTCCCGCAAGCGGGCGAGGGGAGTCATGCGCCTTGCCAACTCTCATTCAGCACCTGGCGCGTCAACGACTACGACTTGCAAATCCAGCACAACGAGGCGGTTGAACTGGCCTGCCAGCATTTGGGCGTGACGCGCGGCCGCACCGATCCTTATTTCGACGGCACGCAAGGCGGACGGCTGGTGAAAATCGTGCCGTTCAATCATCCGCTGACGCCGCTTGATCTGGAAGCGCTGCGCAACGAGCTCAAGACCCGTCCGAACGAGGAGCGCGACATCATGCTGGTGAGCCTCGGCATCGAACAATCCGCGCGCAAGTGGGTGGAGGATTACAACCGCAATCGCCCGGTCAACAAGCTGCATTTGATCGAACTGCGCACCGACCGCAAATACGGCGGCATCATCAGGCACGAGCCGGTTTCCACCGACATTGTCATTACCCGCGAGAACGACAAGCTGGTGGTGGAAATCCGCGACGTGGTTTCGCCCACCATCATCCAAAGGCTGCATTTGCAAGAAGGCGTGTTCCGCGCCCAGATCGCCGACTGGCGCGCCGTGGTGGATTGCGTGCTGATCGACACGCAGTACAACGGCGAAATTTTTAACGTTGCGCTTTCCGATGTGCCGGAACGCAAACAGGATTTGGTAAATGGCCGCTATGAATTGCCCGCCCCGCCAGCCGGTTCAACCGTCGCGGTGAAAATCATCGACATGCTGGGCGAGGAGGCGCTTTGGATTTATCAAGTTGGCTAAGCTAACACATCAACCAGGTCGGGCTTTCTCGCCGGAATGAGATGCGAAGCATCCATTCCCTGCGGTCTTAACGGGTACAGCCCGACAAGTCGGCCTGAAGCCTGACCTACAAGTTCAATCCTCACCTGGCCGGATCAATAGGATAATGGGCGCACCCCCAAACGGAGCAGTCAACTCGAATGCCAGCCAAATTATTTCCCCTGAACGGCGTGCCCGATGACGAGGCGGAAGACGTGCGCGCCTTGTTGAGGGCCGACGAAATCGATTTTTACGAAACCGCGGCGGGAAACTGGGGTATTTCGGCGCCTGCGATATGGCTCAACGACGAGAGCCAGTTCGCGCAAGCGCGGGCGCTCATCGACGAGTACCAGCACGAGCGCTTGCTCAGGGTGCGGGAGGAATACGCGCGGCAGCAAAGTGAAGGCCGCAACCGGACCATTATCGACGTGATCAGGGAAAACCCGTTGCGCTTCTTCGCCTATCTGGCGGTGATCGTTGCCATAGTTTATTTCTCCACCAAGCCGTTCCTGGATATCGGAAAATAGCGGCCTCCACGGCATGGTGCACTTCGCCCTGTTCATGATCCAATAATCCCGGATTGTCCATTGGAATGCACGCGCATGTAGGAGCGCCGCCCCCGGCGCGAATCGCGGCGAGGGCGCCGCTCCTTGCAGCGGTGTTTTGGCCCTAATGGATAATCCGGGATAATGCTGGTATTGCGACCTTTCCAGGAGACGAACATGTTGATGCCATTGCGTAAATCCCTGCTGCTCGCCGCAGTTTTCCTCGGCCTGATCCAGTTCGCCCACGCCGCCAGCGAAGCGCCCCTGGCGCCGGGCATGGTCCATCCGGGTTACGAGGAGCAGCCGGGCTGGTTCAAGAATTCCTTCCTCGACCTGCGCGAGGACGTGGCCGAGGCGGCGAAGCACGGCAGGCGGGTGCTGCTGTATTTCTACCAGGACGGTTGCCCCTATTGCAAGAAGCTGCTGCAGGACAATCTCGGCCAGCGCCCCATCGCCGACAAGACGCGCAAATATTTCGATGTGATCGCCATCAACATGTGGGGCGACCGCGAGGTGACCGATCTGGGCGGCGCGGCAACGACGGAAAAGGATTTCGCCCGGCAGATGAAGGTCATGTTCACGCCGACCCTGATCGCGCTCGACGAAAAGGGCGCCCAGGCGCTGCGCATCAATGGCTATTACGCGCCGCACCAGTTCGGCGCGGCGCTGGACTATGCCGGGCTGAAAAAGGAACACGAGCTGCCGTTCAAGGACTATCTCGCCCAAGTGGCGCCGGTCGCGGCCCAAGGCAAGCTGCATGCCGATGCGCGCCATCTCAAGCCGCCTTACCGCCTCGACAGGGCGACGAAGCGGGCCGGCAAGCCCCTGTTGGTGCTGTTCGAGCAGAAGCAGTGCCTGCCCTGCGACGAACTGCATCTCGACATTTTCACGCGCAAGGAAAGCCGCGCCCTGCTGGACAAGTTCCAGGTGGCACAGTTTGATCAATGGGCGACGACCGGGCTGGTCACGCCGGACGGCAAGCCGACCACCGCGCGCGAATGGGCCAAGGCGCTGAAGGTGAATTACGCGCCCACGATGATTTTCTTCGATGCCGAGGGCCGCGAGCTGTTCCGCGCCGAGGCCTATCTCAAGGCCTTCCATGTGCAGTCGGTGCTGGATTACGTGGCCAGCGGCGCGTATCGGCAATACCCTGAATTCCAGCGCTTTGTCGAGGCGCGTGGCGATGCCATGCGCGCCAAGGGCATGGCGGTGGATCTGATGGAATAGGCCGGAACATGGTTTTGTCATTTTCAGGGTTGACACTTCTCCGCCCATCCCGCGATAATCGAAGCATGAATTCACTGCCTCTCATCCACCTCGTCCGAGTCCGCCCTAACGGGCATGGCGAGTCGCCGCCCCAAATCATGAAACAGCGCTTCGCCATGCCCGTTTCCCTCTCTCCTTGCTCTCTCCCAGTGGGAGAGAGGGACGCTGGCTCGCTTCGCGAGTTTCACGTTAACGCACGCCTGAGCATGGCGTGGGTTATTGCGTGCCGTGGCCGGGAGAGCCAGCGTTAAGCAGCTTTAGTTTCAGCAGTTTTCCCGAAGGCCACGGACGATCTCCGTGGCCTTTTTGTTTTTTGTCGTCTGTTGGGGAGTATGGATATGTCGCTGCCGCTCGCGTTTGTTTCGGTGATCCTGATCTGGTCCACCACGCCGCTTGCCATCAAGTGGAGTGCCCTGGGAGTGGGATTCAGCTTCGCGGTGTTTTCACGCATGGCGATCGGCACGCTGCTGTGCGTGGTCCTGCTGGCGGTCTTGCGTATTCGCGTCCCGATGCACCGCAAGGCGCGGCTGGCTTATCTGGCCAGCGGGCTGACTCTGTTCGGCGCCATGTCGCTCACCTACTGGTCGGCGCAATACGTCTCTTCCGGCCTGATCTCGGTGCTGTTCGGTTTGTCGCCGCTGATCACCAGCCTGGGAGCTGCCTTGTGGCTGGAGGAGGAGGCGCTGAGCGCCAACAAGATGCTCGGCATGGTGCTCGGCCTGGGCGGACTGGGACTGGTGTTCCAGGGCGGCCTGGAACTGGGGCCGGGCGCGCTGCTGGGGCATGGCCTGAACAACGAGGCGGTGTTGCCCCAGGTCTGGTTAGGCACGGTATTCATCCTGCTCGGGCTGGGTTTGCACCGCTGGGGATTTTCAGCCGTCAGCCGTCAGCCGTCAGCCGTCAGCCGTCAGCTGATAGCTGATAGCTGATAGCTGAT
>JAUYFW010000200.1 GCA_030690835.1 Sulfurimicrobium sp.
AACATAACCTACTGTTTTACATGAACTTCTTCGGTTAAATTTGCCACCCCAGTAAAAATGGGGGAGACCTCACCTTTGAAAACCGATTTTCTCCGTCAGAAAACCATGACAGGGCGTTAGCCTTGCGCAGCAACCCCGCAGGGGCTGGCGTGGTTTTTGAGGCATTCGGGAAAGCCCCTTGCCGCCCGCGGCCTAGCGGGGGTTTCGGCAAGGACTTCGGCGGCATGACGCCCCGAAGCCCCACACCGGGCTTAAACGCTTGCCATCACACGTTGCGGGGTCGCGCCGCTGACCGGCGCGAGGGTATGCCGACCGCGCACGGTGCTATGGGTCCAGGTGGTTTTAGAAGTTAAAAAAATCACTTCTGATTCAGACCAACTTAAAAACTTGGGGAGCGCCCCCGACGGGGGTCGAGACTGGAGCTTGCGAACAGCGAGAAGCGGGGAGGTTGTACAGCGAGACCAACGAATGAACAGGTAAAAAGCTTTTGAACTGGATTTTGTTATCGTCAACAGGCTGTCAACGGCATTGGTTTGTATTGGCGGGATAAAGCAGGGTAATAGGAATTATCTCTTTGTATTGCAGGATATAGTTGTATAATGTCGGCCATCAGGTAGGACTTTTAATCCGTTGGTCGCCAGTTCGAATCTGGCACGGCCTACAAAAAAACAAAAGGGTTGGGCAAATACCTAATCCTTTTTCGTTCTCTAGGTGTTCAGCAGGGGCGTCTTTTCCACCTTTGCCTTGGGTTGTTAGCTCAGCTGGTAGAGCAGCGGACTCTTAATCCGTAGGTCGACAGTTCGAATCTGTCACAGCCCACCAAATAATCAATCACTTAGCCCATTCTTCGGAGTGGGCTTTTTGCTTTCCGGGACACTGGCGGGACACTCCCAAAAAATACCGTCCCTGCCTTCCAAGCAAAACCCCCACCTTCTCGTTCCCTTTGTCGCCCAATCGCGCACCAATAATTTCTGTGGATAACTCACCTGTTTGGTTGCTGACTGCCCCGCAAGTGTCCCGCATTGTTTTAATTGATGGAATATTTACTCCAGAATCAGCGTGTTGTAAATATTTAACAACGGATTACATATCTTATGTTGCAGTTTTCTCTAATTTGTTCTATGCTTTTTCCATCATTTCCAGACTTGAAGGGGAAAGCATCATGGCATCCATCGAAAAACGAGTTACCCGTGAAGGAAATACCACTTACCGGGTGAAGGTTCGCATCAAGGGCTTTGCGCCAGAGACAGCCAGCTTTGAACGCCTGACTGATGCAAGGCAGTGGTCGGCCAAGACTGAGGCCGACATGCGCGCCGGTCGCCACTTCGGGCAAAGCAAGCGCCACACCTTCAATGAACTGGCTGACGAGTATCAGACTCACGCCAAAGACCCTGACCGCCTTATCTATTGGCGTGGGGTGTTTGGTGCTGACATGCTCAGCAACGTCACTTCAACCAGAATAGCCAAGGAGCGTGACAGGCTGCTGGCCGAGGATACGACAAGGTTTGCCACACCGGCGACCGGCGACATGGTGGCTGATACCAAGCGCACCAGACAGAAGCGTAGCGGCGCTACCGTCAATCGGTATCTCGCTGCCTTGTCGTCCTGCTTGAGTCACGGTGTCATCCTGGAATGGATAGAGCGCAATCCCTGCGAGCGAATCAAGAAGCCAGCCGAAAATAAAGGCCGCGCACGCTTCCTTGATGATGATGAGCGGGAGCGCCTTCTTGCCGCCTGCCGCCCCCATGCTGACTTGTATCTGGCCGTGGTGCTGGCGCTGACGACTGGCGCAAGACAAGCAGAGGTCATGACGCTGCGCTGGGGGCAGATAGATTTCAGGCGGCAAGTTATCACGTTGAGCAAAACCAAGAACGGCGAAACCCGCTCTATTCCACTGGTGGGTGAAGCCTTCACGCTGCTGCAGGAACGCGCCAAGGTGCGGAGCCTGACCGATGACCGCATATTCCCGCCCACGTCCAGAGCCAAGAAGTCGGAATGCCTTGACCTCCGCGCACCATGGGAAGATGCCCTGAAAACCGCTGCAATCACTGACTTTCACTGGCACGACCTTCGTCATACCTCTGCCAGTCATCTTGCTATGAGTGGCGTTTCATTGGTGGAAATTGCCAAGGTGTTGGGGCATAGGACGCTGGCGATGGTGGCACGGTACGCGCACCTGAGCGATGAGCATATTGTTTCGACTGGCGAGAAATTGGCCGCACGGCTGGGGGTGGGGAAATGAGCGGGGCGGGAAAAAAGGTAAAAGCTAGACACCCGTTTAACACTGAGAAATTCGAGAAGATACTCGAACAGAACAGGCAAGCAACGATAGATGCCGTCTTTGGTGAAGCAATGTACCTGGCACTTAAAGCCAAGCACGGAAGCGGTCTATTAGGGCACGCCCGTATGGACGACGTGGCCGTTGAGCAAATGACAGAAATAATGGCCCCACTAATGGATGCACTTTATTACCAGGCAACTGCGAGTTTTGCCCGAGTATTTTCCGGTATGTACCGCGACCAGCGAATTAAGGATTATCTTCGCAGCCGGTCGGCGGCATCATTTGGAAAGACAGGTGGACGTCCAGCCGGAAAGCGAGCGCCGCACCTTGAGTGGCTTGAAAGGGCTTTGCGGACGCAAGAGCATCAAGACGCCTATCCACAACTAACGGCTACTGAACATTTCGAAGAACTCCGGTTACGTCCAGAAATGACTGGCGACGAAGACGATGACGGGCATCTTGTATTTTGTGAACGCCAATTAGAGCAGTGGGGTCATGTGGACGGCAAAAAGGAGCCTGTTGTTACGCAATCAGCCGTGACCGAAACATTAACTCGCATTCGAAAGGGCTAGTAACTACGCGGGTTTCCGCTGACCTTTTCGCCCAAAAGGGGTTTCGCTAGAAATTCTTTGGAGCATTTGCATTGTCACTAGCCAAGAGGAAACGACAATGCGCACCCAAGCTCAGAAACAATCCAGCGAAACATCCCAAGCAATTCATGCGGCATATCCTGACCGCCCACCGCGCCGCTTATTCACCTTACCGAAGTTTGCCGAGAAGCATTCGGACTTCGTGACAATTTCAGCCATAACCAACCAAGTATTTAGGTCACAGCCGCGCCACTCGACCAGGGGCGTGATTCCCGGCAATAAGATGCTTGATTATGGCGTCATTGTTCGCATCGGTCGCCGCGTGCTGATTGATGAGGCAGCATACTTTCGTTGGCTCGATGCCCTGCAAGTGGTGGCCTGAAATGGGAAAGGCCCAACTCCCAATATTTGCAGAATTAGACCTTGCCGACACCAAGGATTCTACAGTATCAAATCTCCCCTGCAAATTCACCGGCACGGATAACCCTCGACACCTGCGCGTCATTCATGCGTCATGGGCACGTTCAAGGAAGCGCGAAGAGATAGACCGCATTGCAGGGTGTTCAAATGGCCCGGAACTGATAGCCGAGTTGCGCCGCCGTGGCCTGGACTTTCCATGTGACCGTGTGCCAGCAATTGACCGTGACGGCTATCCAATCCGGTACGGTGTTTATTCATTGACCAACAGCGACCGCCGCAAGATTTCCGCATGGCTGCGCAAAGGCGGTGAGCATGATTAACGAACTCGAACGCGCTGCCGATGCGCTTCATTTCCTAGATTCAGGCTGCCCACGTGAAGATTGGGTGAAGGCTGGCATGTCTGCGAAGTCTGCCGGGCTGGGGTTTGATGACTTCCACCATTGGAGCGCATCCGCTGGTAACTATGCGAATGAAAACGAGTGCCGCACTGTCTGGAAATCCTTTAGCGAAAATGGCGGGGTAACGCCTGCTACATTGTTCGGCATGGCGTTTGCGCAAGGATGGCAAGACCCGGCCAAATCCAGCACCAAGGGAAAACCCATCTCCAAGCCCGCGCCGTCCCCGCAAAAGCCCTTAAAACCATCCGCAAGCCCCATTGCTGCCGAGATATGGGGGCGCTGTATTCCGGCTGATGTTTCGGACGCTTACATCTGCACCAAGAAAGGCACGCCTGCCGGATTGCGCCTTTACCCGGCATCCGCGCCGGCGCTGGCAATCCGTGGACAGAATGTGGCGGGTTATCTGGCCGTCCCCTGCTGGAGTGGCGCCGACCTGCAAACCATCCAATTTATCCCGCCTGCTGGTGGCGACAAGTTGAACCTGCCGGGTGCGTCATTCGGTTCCGGTTTCTTCACCGTGGGCGAGATTACCGACCGGGTTTATATCGTGGAGGGAGTTGGCCAAGCATGGGCATGTCATGCCGCAACGGGAGCCGCCGCCGTGTGTTGCTTTGGTGCTGGCAGAATGCCGACCGTGGCAACGGCATTGCGCGAAAAATATCCAGATGCCAGGCTGGTAATCGTGCCAGACAAGGGCAAGGAAATCCAAGCCGCTGATATTGCCGCCGCTGTTGCTGGCTCGTGGGTTGCGCTGCCTGCCGACAAGCCGCAAAACTACGATTGCAACGACTTCGCCGCCGAGCATGGCACTGATGCCCTTGCCGCCTTGCTGGAGCGCCCCCAAGCCCCGCCAATGCGTTACAACCTGCTGACTGATGGCGACCTTGCCAAGCTGCCGCCGATGCAATGGCGCATCAAGGGCGTGTTGCCTGCCGAAGGGTTGGCCGCTGCATTTGGTGCGAGCGGTTCCGGTAAATCATTTCTGGTGCTGGATATGCTGCAATCGCTGGCCGCTGGTGCTGACTGGTTCGGGCATCGTGTGACGCCTTGCCCTGTAATTTACTGCGCACTGGAGGGTGAAGGCGGGATTGCCGGACGGGTGAACGCTTACCGCATCCGGCATGGTTCCACGTCTGAACATATCCGTTATCTGGTGCAACCGTTCAGCTTGTTGGATGGCGGGGATATTCACGACCTGGCACAAGCCATCAAGGCAAGCGGTAATGGCGCTGGCGTTGTGGTGCTGGATACCCTGAACCGTGCCGCGCCGGGTGCGGATGAAAATGATTCCAAGAGCATGGGGCAGATTATCGCCGCCGCCAAGCAATTGCAAACACTGGTAGGTGGGCTGGTGCTGTTGGTACATCACACGGGCAAGGATGCCAGCAAGGGATTGCGCGGGCACTCCAGCCTACATGCCGCGCTTGATGCCGCTATCGAGGTTCGGCGGGATGGCGATAACCGGGAGTGGTTGATTGCCAAGTCCAAGGATGGAGAAGATGGCGCTACGCATCCGTTCAAGTTGGACGTGGTGGAGTTGGGCAACGACCAGGACGGCGAGCCGATTACATCGTGCGTGGTCAGGCCGGTTGAGGCAATGGACGCCAGTATCCGCCGCGCCTTGCCGCCAAAGTCGGGTAATCAGCGGACGGTGTGGGATGCATTGGGCGAGATATTCCGCAAGGCCGGAGGTGCCAAACCCGAAGGCGCACCCGACACCCTGCCCCAAGGAAGGCCATGCGTGACGCTGGAGGACGCCATAGATAAAACCCGCGCACGTCTAGTGTGTGACCCCAAGCGCCAGACAGAACGCACGCAAGCGGCTATCCGTGGCCTTGTTGAGCGTGGTTTGCTCCAGCATGAAGCGGGGTTTTTATGGTGCAAATAACCATCAGAGATTTTCCCGTTTTTTTTCCCGTTTCGTTCCCGCCCTCTTATAGGGGGCGCGGGAATCGCGGGAAACTCCCACCGGTTCCCGTTTCGGGACATTTCGGGAATCGCGGGAAAGGGGAAAGCCATGATTGATTTGCTGGGTGATGACCTTCCCTTGGAGCGAGGAAAGAACGCCCGACCCGAAGCCGCCGCGCTGGTGGAAGTCTTGAAGGCGCTGGAAAACCATAACGCCGTGGCATGGGTGCGCCGGATGAACTCAGGAGCCGTGAAGATTGGCAGTCGGTTTATCCGGTTCGGTTGGCCGGGTTGTCCTGACCTGATGGGGCAATTGAAGGATGGCCGTTTGATTGGCGTGGAGGTCAAAGGGCCAAAGGGAAAACTCCGGCCTGAGCAGACCATCTTTCTGGAGCGCATCCGTTCGGCTGGTGGCGTGGCTTTTATGGCGCGGGATTGCCGGGACGTGATGGTCGCGCTATCTGGTTTTGAGGGTGCGCGGCGATTGTGCGGCTGACCCGTTGCATGTTACGCCGTAACGCTATATTGTTCTGTTACTGCGTAACAATAACAAGGGCAATCATGGCGACAAATTCAGAACGGCAAGCGGCATATCGAAAACGGCGGCTACAGGATGAATCTGGTGCTGGCTCACGGCTGAATCTGGTCATCGACTATGGCGCACACCTGGCACTGAAACGGCTGGCGCGTCATTACTGCGTAACGGTTACGGCGCTGGTGGAAAGGCTGGCAATGGACGAGCAGCGGCGTGTGACGAACACCATGAGCGCGGAGGAACACATAACGTATTGCGATGGCGTTACGGCGTAACAGTCACGGTTGACCTAATTTAACAGGAGCGTTACACATGGCAGAACGAAAATCGACATGGAAGCCTGGCCAGTCAGGCAACCCGGCAGG
>JAUYFW010000210.1 GCA_030690835.1 Sulfurimicrobium sp.
AGCGCCATGATCCACACCACCACGCTGATGACGTAGAAACTCAGGCCAGCAAAAATATGCGGCTCGGTGGCAAGCTGCCAGCCTACCGGCAGGATGTTGTCGCGGCTGAACTCGAAATGGCCGACGGCGTTGGTGCCCGCCTTGAGCAGCAATTGCGCTGCGGCGTTGAGCAGCACGCCGGTCAGAATCAGGGAAAAGCTCAAGAGGTTCATGGTGTGCTCACCACCACTCGGCGGGTATCGCGGGCGATTTCTTTCATCGGCAGGCCATGGCTTTTCAGTTGTTGATAGGTGTCGGGGAGCATGATCGCCAGGGCATAGGCCTCAGTGCGCCATTTTTGCTCGAACGAGGGAATATCCGCTATCCATTTGCCCGGTTCCTGCTGGATGCCGAAAGCCATTTCATCCTGGTAGGCAACCAGGGTGACTGTGCGGTCGAGGTAGAAAGGCAGGGTCTGTTCGTACATGCCGATACTGTAGAAAGTCGCACCAGGCTTTAGGTAGGGCTTGATATCTTGAGCCAGGTAGTAGGTGGAAGTGGTACGTGCCAGCAAGTCATGGCCGCGCAGGAGCGATTGTTCCGCGAGCAGGGAAGCGAGGGCAATGATGAGAATTGCAACCTGAACCCGTTGACGATAAGCCAGGTAGAGCCCCGCGCCGATACCCGCGAGCCAGCAAGCGGCCGTGACGGCGGCCCATAGTCCGTACTGGGCATAGGCCTGGCGCGAGCTCTCATCGCCCGCCAGATTGACGGCGCGGGATGACAGCCACAGTCCGGCGATGGCGAGAATAGCCATGGGCAGGATTTGCCAGAACAGGGTTCTGCCTTGCATGCGCGCCAGATGCTGTCCGGTCAACAGCGCGAGCGCGGGAAAGATGGGCAGGATGTAGGAAGGCAGCTTGGAACTCGAAATCGAGAAAAAGAAAAAGATGAACGCTGCCCAGATCAGCAGGAAACGCCCCGCCTGGAAGGCCTTGCGCTCGCCGTCGATTTTCCAGGCGCGCAACAGGGCGTCAAAGGTCGGAACCAGCCAGGGCAGGATGCCCGCCATGAGAATCGGAATAAAGTACCACCACGGTTCGTAGCGACGGTGAATCTTGGTGAGAAAACGCTCGAAGTGTTCGTGGATGAAGAAGAAATGGAAAAACTCCGGGTTGGCGAGCGATACGGCCACAAACCACGGCGCACTGATGACGAGGAATAGCGCCAGGCCGCTCAACAGGTGGAGCCGCCGCCACAGCCCCCAGTCGCGCTGGATCAGGGTGTATATCACCAGCACCGCGCCGGGCAGCACCAGGCCGATCAGGCCCTTGCTCAGCACGGACAAGGCCAGGCTGGCCCACACCACATGCATCCAGATGTTGTTTTCGCGCCGGCTGGCGCCAGCGTGCTGCGCCAGCAGGAAGGCATTCAGCCCCAGCCCCATGAAGAATGCCACCCCCATGTCGAGGGTGTTCATCTGCCCCATGCCCACGTAGAGCAGGCTGCTGGCCAGCACCAGCGCGCCGTAAAGTCCGGCTTGCGCGCCGAACAGGCGGCGACCGGCAAAATAGGTCGCCAGAATGCCGAGAAAACCGGTCAGTGCGGTCCACAGCCGCGCGGTCCAGTGATGCTGGCCAAACAGGCTGTAGGCCGTCGCCGTGGCCCAGTATTGCAGTGCCGGTTTTTCGAAATATTTGAGGCCATTGAGGCGCGGCGTGGTCCAGTCGCCGCTGGCAACCATTTCGCGCGGAATTTCGGCGTAGCGGCCTTCGTCGGTCAGGGCGAGTTTGCGGTGTTCCAGATTGCCGAACCAGACCACGCTCAGGACGAGTAGCAACAGGAGGAGGCGTGGCGGCGATAAAGACAGGGGCATGAGGCGGATTGTGCGCAATTCGGGAGGGCAAAGTATAGCATTGACGGGATTTCCCGTCCCCGTATGACATAGATGGCTGGGACGGGGATGGCGGGTATGTTAAAATTTCGGCCTTTATGCTGTGCGGCCTTTATACAGGGCGGGCCGCGCCGCTGTGTTCATACCGCCCTGAATCGAGCCACGCCGATGTCGTCGCAACCGCAACAAACTGACGTTTCCATCGTCATCCCCGTTTACAACGAATCCGAGAACGTCGCCAACCTGGTGCGCCGGGTGGGCGAGGCCTTGTTACCGACCGGCAAACGCTTTGAGTTGATCTGCATCGACGACGGTTCATCCGACGATTCGGCGCAGCGGCTGGCGGATCTGGCCAAGATTCACGACTGGCTGAGGCCGCTTTACCTGATGCGCAATTATGGCCAGACCGCGGCGCTCCAGGCTGGATTCGAGGCGGCGCGGGGCAAGCTGATCGTGACCCTGGACGGCGACCTGCAAAACGACCCGGACGACATCCCGGCACTCCTGACCATGATGGCGGAGCGCCCGGATGTCGACATGATTTCGGGCTGGCGCAAGGATCGCAAGGACAAATCCATCTCCCGCAAGTTGCCGTCGAAGATCGCCAATGGACTGATTTCATGGGCTACCGGCGTGGAATTGCACGATTACGGCTGCGCGCTGAAGGTCTATCGCTGCGAGATCATTCACGAGATCAAGCTGTATGGCGAGCTGCATCGCTTCATCCCGGCGCTGGCAGCCGAGGTCGGCGCCAAGATCATCGAGGTTCCGGTGCGCCACCATGCGCGCACCATGGGGACGTCCAAGTACGGCATCGACCGCACCTTCCGCGTCATTCTCGACTTGGTGTGGATCAAGTTTCTGTTCCGCTTCCTGCATCGTCCGCTGCATGCTTTCGGTGGTGTCGGGCTGACTTTTTTCTCCCCCGGCATTCTTATCCTGTTGTGGCTGGCGGTGCAAAAATTTGCCCTGGGAGCCAGCATCGGTGGCCGCCCCTTGTTGCTGGTCGGCGTCATGCTGGTCCTGATCGGGGTTCAGCTCGTGGCAATGGGGGTGCTCGGAGAAATCCTGATCCGCATCTACCATGAGCCGGAAGGCCGCGCCCAGTACCGGCTGCGAGACGGCCCCCGAGCCATTTCAGGCGCGCAGCGACAGGAAGATGGCAGTCCGCCGGCGGCTTAAGACGGCGTTGCGCTGGGGCGCGGCGGCAGCGCTGCTGTCCCTGATCCTCTGGCTGGCCGGACCGCAAAAGCTCGCACGCAGCCTGGCTGGCGTCGACCCCGCGTATTTCCTTGTGGCGCTGCTCCTCTCGATTGCTTCCAACCTGGTGTCGGCGGCGCGCTGGGCACACCTGGCGCGGATGCTGGGACTGCATGCGCCGACCGGGCAACTGATCGTGTTCTACGCGCGCGGCATCACCGCCAACTCCATCCTGCCCGGCGCGACACTGAGCGGCGACATGCTGCGCGGCTACCAGCTTCATCGCATGGGCAACGGTTTGCTCAGGTCGGGCATCAGCGTGTTGTTCGACCGGGTCAGCGGGCTGTGGGTGCTGTGCCTGATGTCGCTGTTTGCCGCCGCATTGGCTTGGGGCGGCGGCAACGAGTTGAGCGGCGCGGGCTTGTGGCAGGCGGCTGCGGTGGCGGGCGCGCTGGCGGCGGCCATCGTGTTGCCTTTTTCCCTTGCTTTTGGACGCTGGTGGCAATGGCTGCCGGTGAAAAAACTGGTGTCCGTCATCGACCAGTGCGTCGAGGCGATGCGTATCCTGCTGAACTCGCGTCAAGGTCTCTTGCAGCAGATGGGCTATTCCCTCGGGGTGCAGGTTCTTTCCATCGCGGCCCTGTGGTTGTGCGCTTTTGCCGCCGGATTGAACGTGTCGTTTCTCACCATGGCGGCGCTGGCGGGGCCGATATTCATCATGGCCGCAGTGCCCGCCGGACTGGGAGGATGGGGCACGCGCGAACTCGCCGCCATCCTGCTGTTCGGCGCGCTTGGCTATTCCGCCGAACTGGCGGCGACTACCGGGATTCTTTATGGTTTATGCGGCCTCGCCCAGGCCATCCTGGCCGTGCCGCTGATGATGAAACGATTCAATACCGGGGTTGATAAATGAATCCAGATTATCTATTAGAGCCGAAACATCGCTGTAGGAGCGGCGCCCTCGCCGCGATTTTTGGTCGCATTTCCGCCGGGGGCAGCGCTCCTACATACACGAGCATTCCAAAGGACAATCTGGGATGAAACTGGCTTGGTTGACGGAATGGCGTTCGGGCCGGATTCAGGACCGGCAACTGCTGGTCCTGCTGGCACTGGCGACGCTTGCCTTCTTTTTCGGGCTGGACGGCGCGCCGCTTTTCGATCTCGACGAGGGCGCTTTCAGTGAAGCCACGCGGCAGATGTTCGTGCGCGGCGACTTCCTTTCTCCTTACGTCAACTTCGAGCCGCGCTTCGACAAGCCCATCCTGATTTACTGGCTGCAGGCGCCGAGCGTGTGGCTGTTCGGCGTCAACGAAATCGGCTTCCGCTTTCCCTCGGCACTCGCCGCCGTGCTGTGGGTAGTCGTGGTGTACCGCTTCGTGGCCGAGAAGATGGACCGCACCACCGCCCTGGTGGCCGGCATCATCACCGCCACTTCCCTGGGCGTGCTGGCGATTGGCCGTGCCGCGACCGCCGACGCATTGCTCAACCTGCTTGTTGCCGCCACCATGCTGGACATCTTCCGCTATTACCAGCAGCGCAAGAAAGTCATTCTGTACCGCGCCTTCCTGTGGATGGGGCTGGGCATCCTGACCAAGGGGCCGGTGGCGATCCTGATCCCGCTCGCGGTCAGCCTGATGTTTTTCGTCTCGCGCCGCGAGTTCGGCACCTGGCTCAGGGCGGTGTTCAATCCAGTCGGCCTGATCATCATGCTCGCGGTGGCGCTGCCCTGGTACGTGATCCAGTACGGACGGGAGGGGGATGCCTTCATCCAGGGGTTTTTCTTCAAGCACAACGTGGGGCGCTTCAGTTCGCCCATGGAGAATCATGGCGGCGGGCTGTTTTATTATGCCGTGGTGATCCCGCTCCTGGTGCTGCCCTATACCGGACTGCTGCTGGCCACGCTGGGGCGGATCAGGGAGGCGCTACGCGATGACCGCCTGCTGTATCTGTGGCTGTGGTTCCTGTTCGTTTTCGTGTTCTTTTCCTTTTCCGGCACCAAGCTGCCCCATTACGTGCTTTACGGCCTGACGCCGCTGTTCATCCTCATGGCGCATTACCGCGAGCAGGCGCGCAACCGCTTTCTCATGCTGTTGCCGGCGCTGCTGTTCTTTGCGCTGCTGTTCCACGCGCCCGAGATCGTCGCCCTGATCCAGCCGCAAGTGAAGGACAGCCATGTGGCAGCCCTGTTGAGCGCGCCCGGCGAGGCGTTTGGCCTGAGCTACCGGCTGCTGCTGGGTAGCGCCGTGGCCCTGGTGCTGATTCTGCTGCTGGAGAACCGGGTAGCGGCATGGTTCAAGCTGCTGCTCGCCGGCTGCGCCAGTACCGTGATATTTGTCGCCGCGCTGACGCCCGCCGCCGGCATCTTGCAGCAACAGCCGATCAAGCAGGCGGCGCTGGTCGCACGGCAGTTGAACGAGCCCGTAGTTATGTGGCGCCTCAATACGCCGAGTTTCAACGTCTACAGTCGCAAGAGCACCGAAAAACGCGACCCGAAACCGGGCGAAGTGGTGCTGACCAAGACCCGCCATCTGGTCGAGTTGCCGGCCTATGAACTGCTCTATGAGCGTCGCGGCGTTGCGCTGGCGCGCGTGCTGCCGGCGGGAAGCCGCAAGTG
Organism: Sulfurimicrobium sp.; assembly: GCA_030690835.1. Classification (GTDB taxonomy): domain Bacteria; phylum Pseudomonadota; class Gammaproteobacteria; order Burkholderiales; family Sulfuricellaceae; genus Sulfurimicrobium. The sequence continues at coordinate 5,688 of JAUYFW010000210.1, forward strand.
AGCCGCAAAACCGCCTGGCAGTGGGGGCCGCCTCTGCTGGCGCTGCTTCTGCTCGGTGTGATTTATCTGAGCGGGAGCAACCGCGCGCTTTTCTTGGCACTTAACCAGCTTTCCGCTTACAGCGGCGATACCATCTGGGCGCAGCTGACGGTGATGGGCGACACGGCCGTCATTCTGGCCCTGCTACTGCCCTGGTGGCGCAAACGCCCCGATATGGTGTGGGCAGCGTTGCTGGCGGCCTTGCTGGCGACCGCCTGGACTCATGGCATGAAACCCTTTGTGGATGCGCTTCGCCCGCCTGCGGTTTTGCTGGCCGACAGCTTTCACATCATCGGCCCGGCCCATCGCACGGGTTCGTTTCCTTCCGGGCACAGCACGGCGATTTTTACCTTGGTCGGGGTGATGGTGCTGACCTCGGCAGTGGGCTGGCTGCGCTGGCCGCTGCTGGTGTTCGCTGTTCTGGTGGCAGTTTCGCGCAGCGTGGTGGGCGTGCACTGGCCGCTGGACCTGCTCGGCGGCATGCTGGGCGGCTGGCTTTCCGCGCTGGGCGGGGTCTGGCTGGCAGGGCGTTGGCCGTGGGAGATGAAACTGGTGGTGCGCTGGCTTTCTGCGGTAATTCCTGCAATTGCCGCATTCATGCTGCTGGTTGGGTATAACACCGGCTATGCCGAAGCGGCTTTGCTGCAGCAGGCGGTGGGGGCGGTTTGCCTTGCCCTGTGGGCACTGAACTGGCGTTTTCGGCAGCATGAATCCACTCAATAATCCATTTAGGCCTCGGTAAAATCCGGGCGCGTCAAGTGTGGAAATTCGGGCTTGATCTGGCAGGCAGTGCCGGTTATAGGGTCTCAAATCGACCCTTTGGAGACGGTCAGCGCGATTGCCGCAAGCGACTGCTGGCGTTCGAAGCCCGAAAGTGCATCGGCTGCTTAGAACAGTTTGCCGGTCGTCGGTTGCATGTGGCAAGCACACGTCACCTGTTTCGTCGCTTAGATGGGGTCGTCTCAGAAAACGGAAAATAAAGCACGTTAAGGATTACCGGAGGCCGGAATCCAGCGATAAAGCGTAGGAACGGACACGCCGAGGTTCTTGGCCACGTCCTTGGGCGGAATGCCGCTGGCCAGCAATTTCTTGGCCGATTCGATCTTGCTTTCGGTCATCTTGAGCTTGCGACCACCCTTACGGCCAAGTTTTCGGGCGACTTCCAGCCCTGCGCGGGTGCGCTCCACCGTCAGTTCACGTTCCATTTCGGCTAGGCTGGCCATGACGTGAAAGAAGAAGCGGCCTGATGGAGTGCCGGTGTCAATGGCGTCGGTCAGGCTTTTGAACTGGACACCTTGCTTGTGCAGATCGCTGACCAAATCAACCAGGTTTTTGACGCTACGTCCCAAGCGATCCAGCTTCCAGACCACGAGGGTATCGCCTTCACGTAGCATTTCCAGCGTCTTTGTGAGTCCTGGCCTCTCTTTGCTACTGCCGCTGATTTTGTCGTCAAACAGCTTTTTACAGCCAGCTTTGGTTAAAGCGTCGATCTGAAGGTCAAGGTTTTGGTCTTGTGTAGAGACGCGCGCATAACCGATCAGCATGGCTTGCCTCGCGCCCGGTCGATGCGTTCCTGCATCGCCTGCATGACTTCTTCGTTGGTGTAAAACTTGGCAGTGGGATCGTCAGCTTCCCGAAGTGCTTTCTCGACCTCGCGAGTTATGCGCTCGAAATCTTCCGGCCAAAGCGTTTGCTCCATGCGTAGCGATGCCTGGCCAAGCAGATGCAACAGGCCAAAGAGGCGCATGTCATTGGTGGCGATGATGTGGTCACGAATTCGGGTCTGGATGGCTTCGGATGCT
>JAUYFW010000218.1 GCA_030690835.1 Sulfurimicrobium sp.
CGCTGACCAAAGATGAAATGACCGTGCGGAAAATCTTCGCCGCCGGGCAGTTGTTCAGCGTTTCGGGAGCGGGATATTCGCCCGTCGGCGATTTTTCTGTGGACGGGGGCGCATCCACCGCGCCGACAACTGGGTTGAAAAAACTATTGACCGCCGCCACGCTGGCATCTGATACTCACCTTGTCGCGGGCGCGGAAAATGAATCGGGCAGCGAATGGACAATTAAAGGCGACCCAACCGAAGGGGCGTTGGTGGTCGCCGCGGCAAAGGCTGGTCTGCAGAAAGAGTCGCTCGACTCAGAATATCCCCGAATGCAGGAAATCCCATTCTCATCCGAAACAAAACGCATGACTACTTTGCATCAGACAAATGGGAGTCTGACGGCATACGCCAAGGGCGCGCCAGAGATGATTTTGGATAGTTGCGATTGGCAGTTGACCGCCGATGGAGTCAAGCCGCTCGATGATGTGGGGCGAAGCCATGCGCTGGCGATGGCGCACGAGATGGCAGGCGATGCTCTGCGCGTGCTTGCGATTTCTTCAAAGCCGAATGTCACGCTTGAAACGGCGCAGAGCGGCATGACCTTTTTGGGGCTGGCAGGCATGATTGATCCGCCGCGCCCCGAAGCCAAAAGCGCGATTGCAGTTTGCGAACAAGCCGGCATTCGAACGGTGATGATCACCGGTGATCATCCTGTGACGGCGTTAGCGGTGGCGCGTGAACTGGGTTTGCTTAAAACTGGAAAAGTCGTAACCGGCGCGGAACTCGAAGCGATGAGCGACGAACAGTTTAAAAAAGAAGTTGAAACCATTGAGGTCTACGCGCGTGTTTCCCCGGCGCATAAACTGCGCGTGGTGACGGCGCTGCAAGCCAACGGTCACATCGTAGCGATGACCGGCGACGGCGTGAACGATGCCCCGTCGCTCAAGAAAGCCGATATCGGCATTGCGATGGGCATCTCCGGCACACACGTAACCAAAGAAGCCGCCGCGATGATGTTGACCGACGACAACTTCGCTTCGATTGTGGCGGCGGTGGAGGAAGGGCGCGGGGTATT
>JAUYFW010000219.1 GCA_030690835.1 Sulfurimicrobium sp.
GCGACGCTTCGTTACATTGTCGGGGACGCTGCTTTATTCAGTCCCCTAGATTCACCCGGTGACACGGATGGTTCTGTCCATTCATCGGCAGAACAACTTCATTGCGCGACCTCGTGTCGCAACTAACCTTAATCGTTGGACGAAGCCGCTACGCGGAGGATACGGTGGCAACAGCAACGATCTGAATTCAAAATATAGCCTCCCCCCTCTCGCGAGGGTTTGTTCCATGACGAACTACGAGGTTATCTTAAGATGGAAGCATTGTCCGACGCAAATTTCATACAGAACTACCATTCGCATCTACAGCACCTGAAACTCAAAGGCCTGCAACCCAAGACGATTGAGGCCTACTCCCGCGCCATCCGCCGAATTGGCGAATACTTTGACCATCAAATCGACAACCTGACCGAACAACAACTGGCGGACTACTTCAGCGGAGTCGTTGCCGCTTCAGCGGCTTACGAATCCGGCGTGCCAAGAACTGGTGCACCGATCTGGTGGCGTCGCACTCGTGGAGCACAGTCAAGCTTGATCTGTATGGGTTGAAGTTCTACTACGCGCATGTCTTGCGCCAGCCCTGGGTGGCGCCCGGCCTGATCAAGCCACCGAAGAGCCAGCGCTTGCCGGACATCGTCACGGTGGCCGAGGCCCGGCGGCTGTTCGCAGCCACCCGCGTGGTCAGTTACCGGGTGTTCTTCTTCACGCTCTACAGTCTGGGATTGCGCCTGGGCGAAGGACTGCGACTTCAGGTGGGTGATATCGATGCGGCACGCGGACGCGTGCACATCCGCGACGCCAAAGGCAATCGGGATCGCTTCGTGCCGCTACCGCAGGCGACACACAATCTCTTGCAACGCTTCTGGCAAGCTCCTTCTTGTCATCCGCCGTGCAGTTGATCCCAGCCGCAATCCTCGACATGATCGCCTCCATCCAGTGACCGCAATGGAGGCATCATAATTAATCCCAGATTGGCCATTAGCCCAGATATGCCCAAAACGACATTATGTAGGGGCGAATTCATTCGCCCAAGGCGGTTAAAACCGCCCCTACGCGCGCTAATGGATTATTTGGGATCATAATTAATGACGCATATTAATGCAATTAAGCCTGTAGCGTACTCACCAAACGGGTGGGCGCGGCGAATACAAATAATCTCATTGATTTCATGGTATTGGGTGCTTAGTTGAGCGGTTAACTGAGGTTTCTAGGATTATGGGGGGTAAGTTCTCACATTGGCGTTTCGCGCCGACTACGCGATCTGGGCTAGATTCCCGCTTGCCGCAGCTCTCCGCAGCGGCAAAACAAATCAGCTATAGCTCAGCCCCATCGCCTCGCGCACGTCGCGCATGGTTTCGTTGGCCAGCTTGCGGGCTTTTTCGCAGCCGTCGGCGATGATGTTGCGTACCAGGGTCGGATCGTCCTCGTACATCTGCGCCCGCTCGCGCATCGGCTCCTGCTCCCTGAGCACCGCCTCGATCACCGGTTGCTTGCACTCGATGCAGCCGATGCCAGCGCTCTTGCAGCCCTGCTGCACCCATTCCCGAGTGGCATCGTTCGAATAGACCATGTGGAACGACCATACCGGGCACTTGGCCGGGTCGCCCGGATCGGTGCGGCGCACGCGGGCCGGGTCGGTGGGCATGGTGCGGATTTTTTTGTTCACGCTTTCGGCATCTTCGCGCAGCGTGATGGTGTTGTTGTAGGACTTGGACATCTTCAGCCCGTCCAGGCCCGGCATGCGGGAAGCGGCGGTCAGCAGCGCGTCCGGTTCCACCAGGATCATCTTGCCGCCGCCCTCGAGGTAGCCGAACAGGCGCTCGCGGTCGCCCAGGGACAGGTTCTGCTGCTCGTTGAGCAAGGCATGCGCGGCTTCCAGCGCTTCGTCGTCGCCCTGTTCCTGGTAGCGCTTGCGCAATTCCTCATAGAGCTTGGCGCGCTTGCTGCCGAGTTTTTTCACCGCTGCCTCGGCCCTTTCCTCGAAGCCCAGTTCACGGCCATAGAGGTGGTTGAAGCGGCGCGCGATTTCGCGCGTGAACTCGATATGGGGCACCTGGTCCTCGCCCACCGGCACCTTGTTGGCGCGGTAGATCAGGATGTCGGCGCTTTGCAGCAAGGGGTAGCCGAGAAAACCGTAGGTGCTCAAATCCTTTTCCGACAGCTTTTCCTGCTGGTCCTTGTAGGTCGGCACGCGTTCCAGCCAGCCCAGCGGCGTCATCATCGACAACAGCAGGTGCAGTTCGGCATGCTCCGGCACGCGCGACTGGATGAACAGGGTGGCGTTGGCCGGGTCCACGCCGGCGGCGAGCCAGTCGATCACCATGTCCCAGACATTTTTCTCGATCACTTCCGGGGTGTCGTAATGGGTGGTAAGCGCATGCCAGTCGGCGACGAAGAACAGGCATTCGAATTCATGCTGCAGTTCCACCCAGTTTTTCAGCACGCCATGGTAATGGCCGAGATGCAAGCCGCCGGTGGGGCGCATGCCGGATAAGACACGTTCCTGGTACATGTTGATCAATCGTCCTTGAATTTATAAACCGAAAAGAGAGGAAACCAGCCCCATGGTGCCGTTGACCAGCGGCCACAGAATGGCATTCAGCACGCCGGTGAACAGCAGAGCGATGAGAATGAACATGCCGTAGGGCTCGATGCGCGCATAGGAATAGGCCAGGCGCGGCGGCAGCAGGCTCACCGCGATACGCCCGCCGTCGAGCGGCGGTAGCGGCAGCAGATTCAGCACCATGAGCACCGCGTTGATGGTGATGCCGGCCTTGCCCATCAGCGCCATGGGGAGCATCAGGCTGCTTTCCGGCATGGACATGCCCAACTTCATCACCCCGGCCCAGATAAACATCATGAAGAGATTGGCCGCCGGACCGGCAGCCGCTACCCACAGCATGTCCTGCTTGGGGCGGCGCAGATGGTTGAAATTGACCGGCACCGGCTTGGCCCAGCCAAACAGGATGCCGCCCAGCGCCAGCGTCACCAGCGGCACCAGCACCGTGCCGACCGGGTCGATATGGCGCAAGGGATTGAGGCTGACGCGCCCCAGCATGTAGGCCGTGCTATCGCCGAAATGCTTGGCGGCGTAGCCGTGCGCGGCTTCGTGCAGGGTAATGGCAAAAATCACCGGCAAGGCGTAAACCGCGATTTGTTGAATCAGCGTCAATTCCATCAGGCTTCCAGTCCAAAGGGTTCAAGGCTGCCCTTGCCGGCGCGGATCAGCACCGGTTCGCTGCCGGTCAGGTCGATCACCGTGGACATGCCGGTGCAGCAACTGCCGATGTCGAGGATCAGGTCCACCTGTTTTTCCAGACGATCGCGGATTTCCTCGCCATCGCTGAGGGGATCTTCATCCCCCGGCAACATCAGGGTGGAACTGAGCAGCGGCTCGTCGAGTTCCTCCAGCAGGGCCAGCGCGACCGGGTGGTCCGGCACCCTGAGCCCGATGGTGGCACGCTTGGGGTGCTGCAAACGGCGCGGCACTTCCTTGGTGGCCTGCAGGATGAAGGTGTAACTGCCCGGCGTATTGGACTTGAGCAGGCGGTATTGCTGATTATCCACCCGCGCGTAGTGCGCCAGTTCGGACAGGTCGCGACACACCAGCGTGAAGTGGTGGCGCTCGTCCACACCGCGGATATCGCGGATGCGCTGCATCGCGTCCTTGTCGCCGATTCTGCAGCCGAGGGCGTAGCAGGAATCGGTGGGATACACCACCACGCCGCCGTTTTTAATGACTTCCACGGCCTGATGGATCAGGCGGGGCTGTGGATTATCGGGATGAACGCTAAGGAATTGGGCCATTTCAGTCAGTAATTTTAAGTGTTGAATTTTGAATTTTGAATGGGGATTGTTACACCAGTAAAAATTCAAAACTCATAATTCGAAACCTTCCCACACCGGCACGCAGCCGGCCGGCAAGGGTGGCAACCTGCCCATGTCGAAATAGTTGTGCGTTGGGCCATGATAATCGGAACCAACGGAAGAAAGCAGCCCGTACTGTTTGGCAAACTCGGCAAAGAGCCGGTACTGGTCGGGCGTATGGCTGCCGGACACCACTTCAACCGCCTCGCCTCCGGCCTCCTTGAAGGCGGCAAACAGCGCGTGCAAGGTCATTTTGCCGATGTCGTAGCGCCCCGGATGGGCGAGCACGGCGATGCCGCCGCTCGACTTGATCCAGCCGATGGCTTCCGCCATATCCGCCCAACGGTGCGAAACATGGCCCGGCTTGCCTTTGACGAGAAACTTTTTGAATACCGTCTTGACGTCCTTCGCATGGCCGCCGGCCACCAGGAAACGCGCGAAATGGGTGCGGCTGATGATGCGTTCGTGCGCATATGCCCGCGCACCTTCCAGGCTGCCGCTGATGCCGACCTTGTCCAGTTCCGCCGCGATGGCGGCTGCGCGGGTCAAACGTCCGGCGCGAATGTTCTCCAGCCCGGACTGTAGCTCCGCATGGCCCGGATCGACGCGCAGACCGACGATGTGGATGGTGCGCCCGTTCCAGCTAACGGAAATTTCGACCCCGTTAACCAGGCGGATGCCCTGCTCTCCGGCTGCAACACGCGCCTCCTCCAGCCCGCCCAGATCGTCATGATCGGTGAGCGCCATGACCTCCACTCCCTGGGCAGCGGCATAGCGAACCAGCTCGGTAGGTGTATAGGTGCCGTCTGAAACAGTGGAATGACTGTGCAAGTCAATCTTTGGCATGCATGGGGAACTTGTAAGAAGGGACCTAATCATAGCAAAATGCTTGGTCTATTGAAATGAAGCCATAAAATCCACATGAAATTCCTCTTCGATTTTTTCCCCATCATCCTTTTTTTCGCCGCCTACAAACTTTTCGGCATTTACACCGCCACAGCGGTAGCCATGGTCGCCACCTTCGCCCAGATCGGCTGGGTGTGGCTGCGTCACCGCAAGGTGGATACCATGTTGTGGGTGAGCCTGGCCATCATCACCCTGTTCGGCGGCGCGACGCTGTTCCTGCACGACGAAACCTTCATCAAGTGGAAACCCACCGTGCTCTACTGGCTGTTTGCCACGGTGCTGACGGTGAGCGCGGCGTTGTTCCGCAAAAACCTCATCCGCACCATGATGGAGAAACAGTTCTCCGCACCGGATTTCGTGTGGCGCACCCTTAACCTGAGCTGGGTGGTATTCTTTCTCATCATGGGCGGGGTCAACCTCTACATCGCCTTTAATTATTCCACCGACACCTGGGTCAATTTCAAACTGTTCGGCAGCATGGGGCTGATGTTCGCGTTCGTCATTCTGCAGGGTTTGATGCTGTCGAAATATATCGAAGAAGAAAAGAAGGAATCCTGATGCTTTATGCCATTTATGGCGAGGACGTGCCGCACAGCCTCGACCAGCGCCTTGCCGCGCGCCCGGCGCATCTGGCGCGCCTGAACGAGTTGCAGAGCAATGGGCGCCTGATTCTGGCCGGGCCGTTTCCCGCGATTGACTGCGCCGACCCGGGGCCGGCGGGCTTCAGCGGCAGCCTGATCGTCGCCGAATTCGAATCGCTGCAGGCTGCGAAAGCCTGGGCCCAGGCCGATCCTTACGTCACCGCCGGCGTATATGCCAAAGTCAACATCAACCCTTTCAAGAAAGTCCTGCCCACATGAACACAGTTGAACTAATGCAAGAAAGGCTTGCCTCACTCGCGCCGGAAGTTCTGGAAATCGGCGATGACAGCGCGCAGCACGCCGGCCACGAAGGCGCCAAAAGCGGTGGCGGGCATTACAACCTGACCATTGTTTCGCCACAGTTTGATGGAAAGTTAACGATTGCCCGCCATCGCATGATATATAATTCCCTCGGCGACCTGATGCAGACCAAGATCCATGCCCTCAGCATACAAGCCTATGCGCCAGGGGAACTATAAATCGGCCTGATTTCAAGTACTCTATTTTTATTTCTTTCACCTTTAAGGAACTGTAAATGATGTCTATCAAGTCCCGCATTGTATTGGTAAGCGCAGCTTCCCTGCTGACCCTGAGCGCCTGTAACGCCGGTGAACAGAACAAGACCGCAACCGCGCCCGCGCCCGCGGCGGGCGATGTCGCCGCCACCGTAAACGGCACCGCCATCGGCAAGAATCGCGTCGAGTTGCTGGTTAAGCAGCGCGCGGGCATGGGCCAGCCTGATAGCCCCGATACGCGCAAATCCATCATCGACCAACTGGCCATGCAGTTGATCGTGTCCCAGGAGGCGATCAAGAAGGGCCTGGACAAGACCCCCGAAGTGACCGACCAGATCGATCTGACCAAGCAGTCCATCCTGGCCAACGCCTTCGTTCAGGACTACATCAAGAACAATCCGGTCAGCGACGACATGCTGAAAGCCGAATACGACAAGATCAAGGCCCAGATGACCGGCTCCGAATACAAGGCACGCCATATCCTGGTGGAGAAGGAAGCCGAGGCCAAGGACATCATCGCCAAACTGAAAAAAGACGCCAAGCAATTCGGCAAGCTGTCCAAGGAAAAGTCCAAGGACCCGGGTTCCAAGGATAAGGGCGGCGATCTGGGCTGGTTCGACCCGCGCAGCATGGTGCCGGAATTCGGCGCCGCCGCCGCCAAGCTGGAAAAGGGCAAATTCACGCTCGAGCCGGTCAAATCGCAATTCGGCTATCACGTGATTCTGCTGGAAGATTCCCGTCCGTTGCAGATCCCTCCCTTCGAGCAGGTCAAGCCGCAACTGAGCCAACAGGTGCAGCAGCAGAACCTGAAGAAGCTGGTGGACGACATGAAGGCCAAGGCCAAGATCGAAATCACCGCCGCACCGGCAGCAGCACCGGCAGCACCGGCAGCACCGGCCAAGTAATCGGGAGCGGTTCCGGCACATGAAAAAGGCGGCTCGCGAGCCGCCTTTTTCATTGCTCTCCTTGCGGGGCTATTGGTATGCGCCGGCCGCGCTCGTAGAATGACTGTTCCATTCGCATCACAGGGCTTGGCATGATCAAGAAAATCGCCATCGAACAACTCAAACCCGGCATGTACATCCACGACCTGAATTGCAGTTGGATGGATCACCCCTTCGTCAGCAACCACTTCGCCGTCAAGGATGAAACCATGGTGCGCCGATTAAGAGGCATTGGCATGCACGATGTGTACATCGATACGGAAAAGGGGCTGGATGTAGCGGAAGCGCCCACCAGGGAAGAGGTCGACCACGAAATCGATGAGCAAATCCGCCATTTCGTCCAGGAAGAACGTGCGCCGCTAACCACCGTCACCCTGGCGGAGGAAACCCAGCGAGCACGCAAGCTGCATGGAGAAGCGAACCGCATCGTCAAGGACATCATCACCGATGCCCGGCTCGGCAAACAGATCGAGCTGGAAAAAGTAGAGCCGCTGGTGGAAAACATGGTGGATTCGATTTTCCGCCATCAGGATGCCCTGATTCCGCTGGCACGCCTGAAAAGCCACGACCAATACACTTTCCAGCACTCGGTATCGGTATGCGCCCTGATGATCGCCTTCGCCCGGGGCCTGAAGATGTCCCGCGACATCATCAAGGAAATCGCCATCGGCGCCCTGCTCCACGATGTCGGCAAGGCCAAGGTGGCGGATGAAATTCTCAACAAACCCGCCAAGCTGACCGACGCCGAATTCACCAAGATGAAATCCCACGTGGTGCAAAGCATCATCATCCTGCAAAACACCCCGGGCATCAGCCAGATCATGCTCGATGTCGCCGGGCAGCACCACGAGCGATTCGACGGCACCGGCTACCCCAACAAGCTCAAGGGCGACGAGATTTCACTCTATGGCCAGATGGGCGCCATCGTTGACGTGTACGACGCCATCACCTCGGAGCGCGTCTATCACAAGGGCATGCCTCCCACCGAAGCGCTCAAGAAGCTGCTGGAATGGAGCAAGTTCCATTTCAAGCCGGAACTGGTGCAGGCATTTATCCGCACCCTCGGCATCTACCCCAGCGGCTCGCTGGTAAGACTGGAGAGCGGGCGTCTCGGTGTGGTGATGCAGCAGCATGCGGAAAAACTGTTGCATCCCCTGGTGAAGGTGTTTTATCACGCCGGCAAGCTGCATTACCTGCCACCGGAAGAAGTCGACCTGGCAAAACCCGGCTGCCGGGACAGTATTACCAGCCATGAGTCTTTCGAAAAATGGGGCATTGACCCGGCCAGGTGGCTGCCGGTTTAGGATTTATCAGCCTCGCCTGAGGCTCTTCATGGCCTGATCTTTTTCCCGTTTCCACTCGCGTTCTTTCTCGGCCTCGCGCTTGTCGTGCTGCCGCTTGCCCTTGGCCAGGCCAATTTCCAGCTTGATGCGGCCTTTGGAATAATGCATGTCGAGCGGCACCAGGGTGTAGCCCGCCCGCTCCACCTTGCCGATCAGCTTGACGATCTCCTCGGCGTGCAGCAGCAGCTTGCGCGTGCGCACCGGGTCGGGGCTGATGTGCGTGGAAGCGGTCGGCAACGGGCTGATATGGCAGCCGATCAGAAACATCTCGCCGCTGCGGATGATGACATAGGCTTCCTTGATGTTCGAGCGTCCAGCGCGGATGGCCTTGACTTCCCAGCCTTCCAGCATCATGCCGGCTTCATATTTTTCCTCGATGAAGAAGTCGTGGAAGGCTTTCTTGTTCTGTGCAATGCTCATGGGGGCGTGAATTTAAGCGGTAAATAGGGTATTTTAGCGGTTTTATTGGACGGCTTGTAAATAGCTGTATCACGATGGCGCAAGTGGAAAAATCCGTGCTGGTACTGAACTCGGCCCAGCAAATGTTCGACCTGGTGGATGGGGTGGAAAATTACCCTATATTCCTGCCCTGGTGTGGCGGAACCGAAGTGAAATGGCGCGATGAGGCGACCACTCTGGCTACCGTCATGATTGATTACCACGGGATCAAGCAAAGCTTCACCACCGAGAACACCAAGCAGATTCCCGCGCTAATCGAAATGAAGCTGCAGGATGGGCCATTTCGCCACCTGGAAGGCAGTTGGCGCTTCATCGCGCTCGACGAAAGCGCCTGCAAGGTAGAATTCCGCCTGCACTACGAGTTTTCCAGCAAACTGCTGGAATCGCTGTTTGGACCGGTGTTCAATCACATCACCAACAATTTTGTGGATGCGTTCGTACAACGCGCCGAGAAAGTCTACGGACCATCATGAGCGAAACCATTCGCATCGAAATAGCCTTTGCCCTCCCCCACGAGCAAATCCTGAAGTCTGTGGAGGTCGCGCCGGGGACCACGGCGGAGCAGGCCATCCGGCAATCGGGCGTACTGGAAAAACATCCGGAAATCGATCTGGCGAAAAACAAGATCGGCATTTTCGGCAAACTCGCCAAACCGGATACCACACTGCGCGACAAGGACCGGGTCGAAATCTACCGCCCGCTCATCGCCGACCCAAAAGAAGTGCGCAAAAAGCGCGCCGAGGAAGGCAAGGTCATGAAAAAAGGCGGCGGCGACGCGGCCGCTGCGGACACGGAATAGGGGACCCTGCGGCAATCGGGTAGAATACCCGCCTCATGCAAGGAGCACTCGAATGCGTATCGAAGTACATGTACACGGCAGCCTTTACCTGCGCAAAGGCGCCACCCTGGCACAACTGGAAGCCGGTATGCGGCAATGGCTGGAATATCTCGACGTGGAAAACGTCAACGAGATACGCAGCGCGGAACCCAGCGAGCCCGGCGTAAACTACGACCAGTCGGCGCGCGTGCTCGACATCTGCTGGACCGGTGAAGTCGGGCGCAGTTTCCAGCGCACCCTGCAGGAAACCCTCAAGGCGATCGGGCCGTTGCTGGAACATGCCTCCGAAATCGAGCTCACCTACTATCACGAGGATGGCCGCGACGAGTTCCAGTTGCTTTTTGCCGGCCCGAGCGCGGAAGCCATTCACCAGACCCAGCGGCGACTCATGGTCGAGGATGTTACCGGCTTGCTGTCACGCCATTTCGGCCCCGTCGAGGTCGGCCGGGTCACGGCGCTGGTTAACGAATTGTTCGATCGCGACTGGGAGCAAAAGGCAGCAGAGCCGGAAGCAGCGGACTTCCAGCCTTCCGGCAGCCTGGTGCATTTCCGCAAAAAACATCTGCATTAAACCTGGATTATCCATTGGAATGCACACGCATGTAGGAGCGCCGCCCCCGGCGCGAATCGCGGCGAGGGCGCCGCTCCCACGGCGGTGTTTTGGCTCTAATAATCTGGGTTAAACCTAACCTGAATATTGCATAAGGAGGGCGAATAACAAAGTAACCATTTGATACAATACGAGTTATCTAAAAACATATTCGTAAAAAATGACTACTTGTACTCGACCTGCTGCCGATTTTACCCCAGAACAACTTCGATTTCCTCCTGCTGCGGGTTACACGGTTCGTGCTGACTTCACCGGCGGGGAGGTCTCCTCTGACTTGGGCGCCTTGGTGCTGGGTGCCGTGGATCGTCGTATTGGCCTGATAGATCGCCTGGTTGCGGCCATTGTCGATCCCCGTGACCCTCGTTATGTCACCCACACGCTTCGAGAGTTGCTGACACAGCGCGTTTTTCAGGGCTGTTTTCGCAAATTGTGTGGTCACCCCCTGCTACCTGCAGCCATCGCCAGCCACTGAGCCGGTTTCAGGCCAACTGCCGATTCCCGATCGATGGTGCGGAACCACCCCAGGTAACTATCGAGGTAGCGCGTGGCGACTCCCCGGAATCGGCGGATCCAGGTTTTGAGGCGGCTATGGTAGGCGTTGACGTTCTGGATGTGCCACGGGCCGTCGACGCGGATGCCTGCCGACAGGTTCAGGGCATGATGCTCGACGCCCAGGTCGCGGGCTGCTGCGGCAAGGGTGGTACTGCCGTCGGTGCAAAGCACGGCATCCTTCGCGAGAAAGGGCTTCAGCGCCGC
>JAUYFW010000220.1 GCA_030690835.1 Sulfurimicrobium sp.
CTGGCTTGGTGGGAAACCCGCAACCAGTACGAGCTGTTGGTGTCAGAATCGGTGTTGCGTGAATGTGGCGCTGGCGACCCGGATGCCGCCCAAAAGCGGCTGGCTGTGTTGAACCCAGATTATCCATTAGCGCGTGTAGGGGCGGTTTTAACCGCCATGGGCGAATGAATTCGCCCCTACAGAATGTCGTTGGGGTATATCTGGGCTAATGGATAATCTGTGTTGAATGATGTGCCCTTGCTAATAATCACCGAGCACTCATTATCGCGGAGTCAATGGTGTGGATTATCTGCTGACATGGAACTGTCGGCACATCGCAAACCCGGAGATACAAAGAGGCATTGCTGAGTACCTTGAACAGATTGGTTTGTTTCTGCCGTTCATTTGCACCCCGGAAGAACTTCTTGGAGAAGAAAATGCTGAATGACGAAATCGTCGATGAAGTGCGGGCCATTCGTGGTGCCCATGCCGCCAAGTTTGGCTATGACCTGCGTGCGACTTATGCAGACCTGAAAAGGTCGGAAGCTGAGCATATTGCCGCCGGCCATCCCTTTGTGTCCCCGCCGTCTGAGCTTCCGGTGCCTAATTCTGCATTGCAGCGGACTCGGTTCGCTCACCGCTGAATTTGCACGTTGTGCTGCATATCTGTTCCCTTTTTCGGGCCACGACAAATGAATGCCCTAAGCGTAAAATGCTTCGGTCACAGCCACGGAGTAAGCACCATGTCCACTTTGCTAGCCGAGATTGAGCAACAGGCATGCACACTTTCGCCTGACGAGCGTGCTCATCTTGCCGAGGTTCTGCTTGAATCGCTACGTGACCCATCGTTGTCCGAGATCGAGACGGAATGGGAGCGGGAAATCGGGTCCCGTGTCGCCGCCTTTGATAGAGGCGAGTTGCAGACTTACTCTGCCGAGGAAGTGTTTGCCGATGCAAGGCGCATGGCTCGGTGAGACACTCACGTTTTGTCGCGGTAGCGCGCCAGGAGTTCCTTGCCGAAATCGCCTTCTACTACGAAACACAACCTGGCCTGGGGGCGCGCTTTACCGCCGCCAGAGCTCTGGCGTTCCCGCTTGCGGGTTCGCCAGCTGTTTCAAATACGCGTCGCGTCTTCCTCAAGGGCTTTCCCTGCTCGCTTTTCTATCGTCCCGAGAGCAACGGCATAGTCATTTTCGCCGTTTCACATCATGCGCGCCGCCCCGCCCACTGGGTTGGTCGCATAGGCGACCGCTGAAACCGAAAGCTGATCACTGATGACTGAAAGCTAACAATGCCCGGTTACAAATTCGAAGCGCTCGACCCTACCGGTCGCCTGCACAAGGGCGTGCTGGAAGCGGACAATGAACGTCAGGCGCGGCAATTGCTGCGCGAACAGAATAGGGTTGCCCTACAGGTGGACGCCCTGCTGGAAAACACTGGCGGCGCTGCACAGAAGAAAACCAGCGGATGGCGTCGCGGCCTTTCCTCCGCCCAACTATCCCTGCTCACGCGCCAGTTGGCCAACCTGATCGGTGCCGGACTGACCATCGAGGAAACGCTCAACGCCCTGATCGAACAAGCCGAGAACGAGCGCTCGCGCCAAATTCTCGCCGCCATCCGCAGTCAGATTTTGGCCGGACAGCCTTTGTCCAAAGCCATGGAAGCCCACCCGCACGTGTTTCCCGCCGTTTACCTGGCCCTGGTCAAGGCGGGGGAAGACTCGGGACAATTAAACCACGTGCTGCAACGCCTCGCCGACTACATCGAGGAGCGCCACGCCCTGCGTCAGAAAATTCTCCTGGCCTTTATTTACCCCGCAGTGGTCACGCTTGTCGCCATCCTGGTGGTCGGTGGCTTGCTGACTTACGTGGTGCCACAGGTAGTGGCGGTATTCCGCGACAGTCATCAAACCCTGCCCTGGCTGACCCGCGCCCTGATCGGCTTGAGCGATTTTCTCCGCGCCACCGGCGTGTTCTGGCTGGCCGGACTGGTGCTGGCGGCATGGGCGGCACGCCGCGCGTTGCGCAACCCGGCGCTCAAATTCCGCTTCCATCAATTCCTGCTGCGCGTGCCGACCCTGGGACGCTTCGTGCGCGACGCCAACGCCGCCCGCCTGGCGAGCACCCTGGCGATTCTCGCCAACAGTGGCGTGCCACTGCTGGCCGCGCTGCAAGCCGGCGCCAACGTGGTCCTGAACCTGCCGCTGCGCCGTGCCGTGGAAGATGCCGCCAAGATGGTGCGCGAAGGCGCCTCCCTGAGCAAATCACTGGGGCGCGGCAAGCTGTTTCCACCCGCCATGATCCACCTCATCGCCAGCGGCGAAGCCAGCGGCAAGCTAGGCCAGATGCTCGACCAGTCGGCCCGCCAGCAAAGCCAGATGATGGGACAGCGCCTGGCCGTCCTCACCGGCCTGCTGGAGCCGCTGCTGATCCTGGTCATGGGCGGCGTGGTGCTGGTGATCGTGCTGGCGATTTTGTTACCAATTTTTGAAATGAATCAACTAATCAAGTGAGGAGTGAAACGTGAAGCGTGAAGCGTTTTCCGTAGGTAATTTCAGAAGCCAGACAGGCCGATCAGTGAGGAGCAGGGGTGTGGGGCAAGTTTTTGACTTCACACTTCACACTTCACGTTTCACTCCTCACCGCCTTTCCCAGGGTTTCACTCTCATCGAAATCATGGTGGTCATCGTCATTCTCGGCATACTCGCCGCGCTGGTGGTGCCCAAGGTCATGAGCCGCCCCGACGAAGCCCGTGTCGTCGCCGCCAAGCAGGACATATCCTCGCTGGTTCAGGCCCTCAAGCTGTACCGTCTCGACAACCGTACCTATCCCACCACCGACCAGAGCCTTCAGGCGCTGGCGCAAAAGCCCGCCAGCGCGCCGCTCCCGCCCAACTGGAAAGCCGGCGGCTACCTCGACCGCCTGCCCAAGGATCCGTGGGGCAATGACTATAAATACTTGCGGCCCGGCGCGCACGGCGAAATCGATGTCTTCAGCCTGGGGGCGGATGGCGCGCCGGGCGGCGAAGGCAACGATGCCGATATCGGGTCATGGATGCTGTGAGCGTCTCCCTCTCCCCGGCCCTCTCCCACAGGGCGAGGGGGACGGAGTGCCGCTTTGCGGACCAGATGAACAGTGGCTTCACGCTGATCGAAATGCTGGTGGTGCTGGTCGTCATCGGCATCATCGTGGCGATGATCGGCGTCAACCTCGCTCCGGACCCGCGCCAGAGCCTCGATACCGAGGCGCGGCGTCTCGCCCTGCTGCTGGAACAAGCGCGTGACGAAGCCATGAGCAGCGGAAGCAGTATCGCTTTCAGCGCCGA